>JBBPYC010000091.1:0-97879 GCA_038200275.1 Burkholderiales bacterium | reverse complement strand
AGATCTGGAGACGTTGGTGCGCACGCCGCTGTCCGAGCGCCACGTGCAGGCGATGCACGAAATCGGCGAGGTGCGCGCATTCGCCGCCGACGAGATGTTGGTGCGGCTGGGAGACCCGAGCAACACGTTTTTCTACATTCTTGAAGGCGAGATCGAAGCGCTCGATCCACGCTCGGGCATGCGCTATGGAATGGCTACGGCCGGGCCAACCCAGTTCGTCGGTGAGATCAGCTTTCTGAATGGTGGAAACGCCATGCTGGCCGGCCGCGCGACCCGGCCGAGCCGGCTGCTGTGTGTCGAGCGCACCGCGATGCTGAGCCTGATGAGCCGCATCCCGGAGATGAGCGACATCATCGTGACCGTGTTCGCCGCGCGCCGTCGGCGCCTGTTGGAAACGAACCAGGCCGCGCTGACGCTGGTCGGCGCCGAGCAAAGCCGCGCTATTCGCCGTATCGCTGAATTCGCGAGCCGCAACCGCATCCCGTTTCGTTCGTTGACGCTGGGCGAGCGCGACGCCGAAGTGGTTGCTGCGCAGTGCCATATCGGTGCAGCCGAGCCGGCTGTGATCTACGGCAAGCATCAGGTCGTGCAGCCGCAGACGCCGGCAGCCATTGCCAAGCTGTTCGGGATGGACTTGGCGATCGGTGACGAGCACGTGTTCGATCTGCTGGTGGTCGGCGGCGGCCCGGCTGGTATCGCGGCGGGCGTCTACGCGGGTGCAGAAGGCCTGTCGGCACTGGTGATCGAGGACCTGACGATCGGCGGCCAGGCCGGCATGTCGAGCCGGATCGAGAACTACATGGGATTCCCGACCGGGATTTCCGGCGCCGACCTGTGCTGGCGCGGCGAGGTGCAGGCGATGAAGTTCGGCACGCGCTTTGCGGTGCCGCGCCGCGCGCAGTCGCTGACGCGCGACGAAGCCGGCGTGTTTCACGTGCGGCTAGAAGACGGCGACCAGGTCTGCGCGCGGGCCGTGCTGGTGGCCACCGGCGTTCAGTACCGGCGGCTGCCCATCGACCGGCTGGAGCAGTTCGAGAGCGCCGGGATCTACTACGCAGCGACCGAAATCGAAGCACGCTACTGCCACGACACGGACGTCATCGTGATTGGCGGCGGCAACTCGGCGGGCCAGGCGGCCATGTTTCTGTGCCGCACCGCGCGGCACGTACACCTGCTGGTGCGTGGCGCTTCGCTGGCCGATTCGATGTCGGACTATCTGCTGAGCCGGCTCGAGGCCGACCCTACGATCACGATCCATTTCAACGCCGAGATGACGCAGTTGCACGGCACCACGGAGCTGTCCGCGATCACGATCCGTGACCGCAAGACCAGTGAGACACGTGAGCAGTCGACCCGTGCCGTCTTCGTCATGGTCGGCGCTGCACCGAACACGCAATGGCTATCTGGCCACGTCGTGCTCGATGACAAAGGCTTCGTCAAGACCGGCGATGCCGTCGGCCAGGCATCCGCCTATTCGACATCGAGCGACGGCATCTTTGCGGTTGGCGACGTGCGCGCTGGCTCGGTCAAGCGGGTGGCGTCGGCGGTTGGCGAAGGCTCGGTGGTGATCTCCAGGGTCTGGGAATTTTTGACCGCTGAGCGCGCGGTGCAGGCATGAACGACAGCCATTCGATCCTGACCGCGCTGGTGCCGGTCATCGTGCTGCTGGGGTTCGGCGTGGTGGCTGCGATCGGCTCGCGTGCATTGCGGTTGAGTCCCATCGTCGGCTATCTGGCGCTGGGTGCAGCGCTGTCTGCGACCGGTGCCGACTTGCTGAAGAACGGGGAAGCGGTCGCGACACTGGCCGAGCTGGGCGTCGTGTTCCTGCTGTTCGACATCGGGTTGCATTTCTCGCTCGCGCACGTACGCGAACAGGCACGCGACATCTTCGGGTTCGGACCGCTGCAGGTCGTGTTCGGCACGCTGGTGCTGGCGCTACCCGCCTACGTGTTTTTTGACCTGTCGCCGGTCGCGGCGCTGTTGGTCGGCGCAACGCTGTCGCTGTCATCCACCGCAGTGGTCGCGCGGCTGATTTCAGAGCGGCACCAGCAGAACTGCCCGGTCGGGCTGACGGCCACTGCAATCCTGATTTTTCAGGACGTTGCGGCAATCTTTCTGCTGATCGTCGCGGGCGCTCTGGGCAGCGGTGAGGCGATGCTGCCTGCGATGGGGTTCGCGCTGCTGAAAGCCACGGCAGCATTCGCCGTCGCGATGCTGCTTGCGCGGTTGGTGGTGCGGCCGTTGTTCAATCTGGTGGCAAGAACGCGCAACGACGAACTGTTCACTGCGATGGCGCTGCTGGTGGCGCTGGGCGCCGGCTGGCTCACAGGCTCGATCGGCTTGTCGCTCACGCTGGGCGCGTTTCTGGGCGGCATGATCATTGCGGAAACACCGTACCGGGCGGTGATCCAGGCGGAGATCAAGCCGTTTCGGGGGTTGCTGCTCGGCTTCTTCTTCATTTCCGTCGGGCTGTCTTTGGACACGGCGCTCCTGTTGCGCGAATGGCCTTCGGTGATCGGCATTGCGGTGGCGATCTTTCTGTTGAAGGGCATCAGCAACGCGGCGGCGAGTCTGATCTTCAAGTGGTCGGTGCCGGGCTCGACGCAGCTGGCACTGCTGCTGGCGCAGGGCTCGGAGTTCGCGCTTGTCATCTTGAGCCTGCCGCCGGTGCGCGAGCGGGTCGGCGCAGAAAACAGCGCGGTGCTGATTGCCGCCGTGGCGCTGACCTTGGCTGCCACACCCACCGTGGCCGAGGCCGGCCGCTCGCTGGCCGGTCGGATGCGGCTGGTCAAACGCGCGGACGCGGCAGCGGCCAGCGTGCAGGCGGAGATGCAGCCGCGCGGGGGCGCTGCGCCGGTGTTCATCTCGGGCATGAACCGGGTCGGCCGCGACATAGCCGATGCGCTGAACGAGTTCAAGATCGACTATGCCGCAATCGAAGCCGACGAGCGTCTGTTGAGGGAAGCGATCGCGGATGGTTATACGGTGGGCTACGGCAACATCGCGGACCCCAAAGCCTGGGAGCCCATGGACATGCATGCACGGCAAATTGTGGTGCTGACCGATCCCGATTTGGAGATCGCGCAGGATCTGCGCAGCATCGCGCGTGAACGCTATCCCAACCTGTTGCCCATCGCCCTGGCGCGTGACGACGCTGTAGCCGCAGCGTTCGAATCGATCGGCATTCAGGCGGTGGTCGCGCCACCCTCGGCCAGCGGGCGCAATGCGGCGATCGCGGTGCTGCGCGCGTTAAAAGTGGACAGCGCCGCGCTCGATGCCTACATCCAGCGCCACACACTGCGCGCAACGGCGCCGGCTGCGGTGGCTGGGTTGGCTTGAGCAACCGCCGCTTCCGGTTTTGGGGAGCCCGTTCTTCTGCCCGTGAAAAGCAAGCGTCGCACACGCGCTGACGCTTTGATCGCAGCGTGCCGACCAGTGTCACTTGGCTCCACACTCCACGTCGCACTGCGCTGCTGGCGGCGAGTACGGCGGCGTCTGGCGTTGCGGGTGACCAGACACGCCGTTGCGCCTCGGGCGGCGGCTGGACGGCCCAGGCATCAGTCCGGTTTCGGTGCCGGCCGGATTTTGTACAGCGCTTGACTGCCTTGCCGCATTAGCAGACTCAGGTATGGATTGCGTGACAAATCCAGGTCGCCTGGTGCAAACACCAGCTCAGCTTTTGGAACCTGGAAATCGAAGCGCTGCGGATCGAACGCAACCTGCACCGCGTCGTCGCGTTTTTTCTCCACGCGAAAGGGGTCGCTTGATTCAATCGAGCCAGCCGCCTTGGGCTCAAACACCAAATGCTGATAGCGGTTCCAGACCGGCTCAAATGCATGATCGGGATCAAGCGCGTTCCACAGCGACAGCGGCGGGTAGTAGAAGACACCGTTGGCGATGGGCAATCCGGCCGCCAGTAGCGCGCTGGCGCCAGTCAGATTCCCCACCACGAGTGTTGCTTTGCGCACTGGGCCCGTCTGTTCAAGCAGTGCCGGCGTGGCCCGAACGAAGGTTGGCGCACGCACAATCGGGTTGAACGCGAACGCGGTCAGCACGTTGATCGCAAGCAGCGCACCAAGGAAGGCTTTTGCGTGGTGGGCAAGCAGCGCCCAGGACAGCGCGAATACACCGACCGGCAGTGCGACCCAGAGCCAGGCTGGCAGCGGGCCTACTGCGACCTGCGGAGAGCTCATCGACATCACCGTGACCACGGCAGCCCACGCCAAAGCGATCGCCATGATGATCCATGCCGGCGTGCGCGTGACACTGCCTTGATCTGTCCTACCCAAACGCAGACTGCACCACAGCACCGAAGCCAGACCCAGGCTCAGATCGACGCGGGCCGGTACCACCCGGCCCCACAAGCTCTGCTCGGCAAGCCAGAGGCCGAAGCCGATCAACTGAAACCACAGCGCCACTACGCAAAACAACAGCAGGGCAGCCTCGACCGCGGCGGGCCGAATACGCTTTTTTGCCACTGTGATCAACAGCGCTGCAGCAGCCACGGGATAGAAGTAGAGGAAGGACGACGATTCGCTCGCATTCAGCGCCCCGTCGTTAAAGTACAGGGTGTGTGCATTCAAGAACCCGCGAAAGCTCATAAGCAGATACATCCCGCCACCAGCGATCGTGGTGCGCTGGCCTGGATAAAGCGTCGCCTGCATCGCATCAATCGCCGGTTTGGCGTCCATCCACCACGATCCGCAAATCAGCGCGAACACGGCGAGCGACCCAATCATCGCGGCTACGCGCGGCAGTGTCAGCTGTGTCCAGAAGCGGTCTCGCACCACCACCGCAATCGTCAGCAGACCGAACAGGTAGCCGAGCGTGATCTGCCAGGGTGGATAAAGGACCAGCAAGAAGCCCGCAAGGGACAAGCCGAAACCAATTGCCCACGCCATCAAACGCCAGACGCCCAGGGCTTTGGGCAGCTGAAAAAACAACCAGAACGCCGCCGCCGGAAACAGTACCGCGTAGGCCGGCCAGTTCGACCAGGCGATCACATAGCCTGAGCTGGTGAAGACGGCTGCAGTCGCCAGCCCAAGCTTCCACCGCCCAGGCACCAGCACCGCCATCACGCCCCACAGCGCGAGCAGGCACCCGAACGGCGGCAGCCACCAGTACCAGGCCAATGCGCGGCGCAGATCGAATGCAAAGAAGCCCCAGGTGGCCGGTTTGGCCAACGCAGAGACATGCGCAACCGGCACGCCCGTCATGCCGACCACCAGCATGTTCTGTCCGTCCGACCCAAGGTTTGAATTGAGGATGGGTCGCGCCGGCCGATGATTCTGCTGCCCGATGGCCATGCGCGTGACCACCAGCCACTCGTCGGCGCGGATCAGCCGGTTCTCGCCGAACAGCACCTGTCCATCGGACTCCACAAAGCCCGGCTGGTCCAGGTACATCTGCACCGATGAGCCCGTGATGCCGGCGCCGACCAGCGCAGCGAACAACAACAGCAGGCTGAGCAGCACATGACACGCCGACGCAGCGCGCCAACCGCCTGCGCTGTCGCGATTGGCGCCGCAATGCGCGACGGCCAACCGGTTCATTCCTGCTTGCTCAAAAACTGCGTGATCAATTTGAAATGCTCAGGGACGTTCAGCGCTGGCGCATGACCACAACCGGACAATTCGACCGTCTCCAGCAAGCCGCGTGTGCCGGGCCCGCGCTGCGCCATCGCGGTCAAGGTTTCCCGCTTGACCAGGTCCGAGTCGATGCCGCGCAGGCACAGCGTTGGCACCTCGATCTGGTCGTAATGGTTCCAGATCAGGTAGTCATTCGGGTAATGCACGAACTGGCCCACCATCGCGGGGTCGTAGTGCGGCGTGACGCGGCCGTCGGGCAGCCGCCGCGTGGAGGACTCCGTCAAGCGCCGCCACTGCGCATCGGTCAGCGCGCCATACGGCTTGTAGACCTGCCGGAAGAATGCCTCGAGCTCAACCACGGTTGCAAACGCGGGCGGGGAGCCTGCATACGACCGGATGCGCTTGATCGCGGCTTGTGCGACTTCGGGTGCGGTGTCGTTGAGCACCAGACTTCGAATGCGCGGCTTCATCGCCGGCTCAATCAAGCCCGATGCGCAGACCATGCCAAGCGCCCCGCCCATTGACGTACCAATCCAGTGTGCGCGGTCAACGCCAACCCGATCACAGAAGTCGGCTGCGATGCGTGCATAAAACGTCAGGCGGTATTCGTCTTTCGGCTCGGGGCTCCACTGCGAAAGTCCGCGACCGATCGTGTCCGGGCAGAGCACGCGGTAGCCGTGCTCTGACGACAAATGCGCGGCCAGCTCATCCATGTCGCGCCCGGTGCGCGCCAGGCCGTGCCAGGCGATCACGGTCTGCGCATGGTTTGCACCCCACTCCATAAAGTGGATTTCGCGGCCCGCGCACTCGATGTAGTGGGAAGTCGGCTGGTTCGTCATGCGTGTCCTTGGTGGCCAGAATCGATGGAAGACTTGAAGCGTGCTGCGGCCCCGGCGCGCAGGCGCCCAAATTACGCCGGTCGGAAAGAAGTAGACCGACGGCACAAACAGCACGTCGAGCTACATCAGTCAGCAGTCGGGTGAGAGCAGCACGCTGAGCCACGCTAGTGTGCCTGCCGCCGCATCGCTGCCCACTTCACGCAAGTCCTGCAAATGGCTTTGCGCGATCACGAACAGCGCCGCGCCGTAGATCGTGCCCATGCTGCCGGTCACCACGATCAGCAGCGCGTCGAGCATGATTTCGAACGACAGCGGACGTGGCCGGCCCGTTGTAACGCAGCCAGACCGCGAGCATCGCACCGGCGAGCGTGGCAAACAGCGCCGCCAGGACGTTCGACGTGGTGCGGTGAACCACCACGCGATAGCCGATCGCTTAAGCCGAAGCTCTCGTCCCCGGATCGCCTGCAACACGCGCCCGAACGGCGAATTCACGATGCGCAGCAGCACGAGCATCAGCCGCACAACCACTATGAACAGCGAGTAGTAATTCAGCAGTCGACCGTCGAGCGAGACACCCAAAAACGGTCCTTCGCGGAATTCGAAGCTGCGCGACAGCAAGGCGGGCAGCCGGCTGTGGGCAGCTGCGTTCATCCGTGCCTGCTCTGATCATCGATCATCGATCATCGATCATCGATCATCGATCATCGACATCGAACCGGACCTTCAAGATCGTATGTGCCGAGCCGATATTCAGGTTCCCCGCAGATCGACGCCCACGCCGGTCGGCGCACACAGGCTCGCGGGCAATAGGCCGAGTGAGATGCGTCGCAATCCGACTTGTCCGATCATGGCGCTGACCGTACCGTCGGGCGTGAGCTTGTGCACCACCTCCTCGCTGGTGTCGGCCAGGAACCCGTTGCCGCTGGGAATCGACCGCGAGTCCTTGTGGATTGCAGAATGCGGCCTGCGCAGCGCTGCCGTCGGCGTGACTTGGTTCGCCCGAGCCGGCAAAGGTGCCTATAACGCCTGCATGCGTGTCCTTTTCGATTACCACGCTCTTTTTGCCAGCCACCGTCATGGTGCCGTCGGTTTCGAAGTCCAGCCACATCATCAAACTGGGGTGGTCCGTTTGCCGTAGGCTTCTATCGGTTCGGTGACGCTGTGCATGTGGGCGAGTTGAATCGCTTGGGCTGTGATGGCGCTGTCCCAGACGGCTCTGCGGCGGCGGTCACCGCAAGCAAACCCCGGCTGCGTCGTTCCATGATGGTGGCCCCCATGAATTCGTGGATGCGGCTTCTGTCAGCCGCGCAGATAAATTTGCGGCATCAAAATCTGGCGTTCCGTGCAGCTGGCTAGAATGATGCGACACGTCGGGGCGTAGCGCAGCCTGGTAGCGCATCTGGTTTGGGACCAGAGGGTCGAAGGTTCGAATCCTTTCGCCCCGACCACATCTTTCTCTTCTCTCCCGCACACAACGTAGCTGCCCGTAGCTCAGTTGGATAGAGCACGAGCCTTCTAAGCTCGGGGTCACAGGTTCGATCCCTGTCGGGCAGGCCATCTCCCTACGCACCGATCGATGCGCCTGCTTTCCCTGCTGCCGTGGCTGGACTGGGCCGCCGTGACGTTCCTGCTCGCCGGCTGGGCGGGTTACGGCTGGTTCGCGCAGCACTGGGGCGAACGAGGCGCATCGCTGCTGTTTGTATCCAATCGGTTTCGCGGAGAGTGGATGCTGCAGTGCACCTTGCGTGAGCCGCGCATGCTGGACGGCGTGATCACGCAAAGCCAGTCGGCCAGCCCCTCGTTCTTTGCGTCCACGTCGATCCTGATCATCGGCGGGTTGTTTGCCGTGCTGGGCACCACGGACAAGGCAAACGAGTTGGTGCGTGACATTCCGTTTGCGGTCCAGACCTCGTTGCCGGTGTTCGAGTTCAAGGTGCTCGTGCTGCTCGCGATCTTCATCTACGCGTTTTTCCGCTTCAGCTGGTCGCTGCGCCAGTATCTGATCGTCGGCGTGGTGATCGGCGCGATGCCACATGCAGACGCTTTTGCCGCCGGCGAGCACGACCGGCAACGATACGCGCAGCGCGCGGGCAAGCTGTTGGGGCTCGCAGCCGATACCTTCAACGCCGGGCTGCGTGCGTACTACTTCGCCTTTGCTGCGATCGGCTGGTTTTTCTCACCGCAAGCGTTCATGCTGGCCACTGTCTGCGTGATTGCGATCCTGTACGTGCGCGAATTTCATTCTGATGTGCGGCGCGTGCTCAGTTCGTGACCGGCCAGTGGCCTGCTGGGCGGGCAGTCGCCTTCGCGTCCAACCAGGCTGCGGCTGTCGGCTACCCTGCTTTCTGGTCTTCCGACGCGCGTTCTAGCGCGAACACTCAAACCAAGGATCCCGATTCCAATGGCCACCGCCAACCCCCTCAGCAATACGCAAATCCGCCTTGCCGCCCGTCCGGTCGGCCTGCCAAAGGCCAGCGACTGGCAGCACACCAGCGAGTCGGTGCCCGAGTTGCAAGACGGCGGCGTTCTGGTTGAGACGCTTGCGCTGTCGCTCGATCCAGCGATGCGCGGCTGGATGAATGAAGGCAAGAGCTACATCCCACCCGTCGGCATCGGCGAAGTGATGCGCGCTGGCGGCGTCGGCCGCGTGATCGCATCGCGCAACCCTGGTTTCACCGAAGGTGAGGTGGTCAGCGGCGGCTTGGGCGTGCAGCGCTACCTTTCCGTTTCGAAAGACGAACTCGGCCGCGCCGGCTTGCACCGTATCGATCTGTCGCAGGGCAGCATCACCCAGTGGCTCAACGTGCTGGGCATGCCCGGCATGACGGGCTACTTCGGTCTGATGGATGTTGGCAAGCCGCAGGCGGGTCAGACGCTCGTGGTATCCGGCGCTGCCGGTGCGGTCGGCCAGACCGTGGGGCAGTTGGCCAAGATAAAGGGCTGCCGCGTGGTCGGCATCGCGGGCGGCAAGGCGAAGTGCGACTGGGTCGTGAGCGAGCTGGGTTTTGACGCCTGTATCGATTACAAGGCTGGCGACGTAAAGGCGGGCCTGAAGGAACATTGCCCCAAAGGCGTCGACATCTATTTCGACAATGTCGGCGGCGACATCCTGGACGCAGTGCTGACCCGCATCACACGCGGTGCGCGCATCATCATCTGCGGCGCGATCAGCCAGTACAACAACACCGACGCTGTGCAGGGTCCGAAGAACTATTTGAGCCTGCTCGTGAACCGCGCGCTGATGCAGGGCATCGTGGTGTTCGATTACGCGGATCGCTACCCCGTTGCGATTGCCGAATTGGCTGGCTATCTGAAGGATGGCCGCATGAAGAGCCGTGAGGATGTGGTGCAGGGAATCGAGCAGTTTCCTGAAGCATTGCTGAAACTTTTCTCCGGCGAGAACTTCGGCAAGCTGGTGCTGCAGGTGGCAAAAGACTGAGCGCTCAGGCGAACTAGGCCGCTGCGCGGCGCTGCCGCGCAAAGAAATTCCACAGCAGCGCACTGGCGTCCGGGCCGATGCCGGAATTGTGGCGCAGGCCGCTGGCGCCGCCGCTCCAGGCGTGTTCGAGCCCATCGACCTGAGCTGCAATGACACGCGGCTTGATGTCCCCCGGGGCGGTGTAGCTCAACGTGCGAAGCCCGAGCGTTGGCTGCGCACCGCGAACACGGGCCGGGTGCTCGCGCAGCAGCGCCGGGCTGGACAAATCCATTCCGTTCACTGCCAGCATCTGGCGCGCGGCCTGCATCAGGTTGACTGGGCGGACCACTTTGTCGTGGTCGCCGTGAATCAGCAGGGCCGGCAACACGGACGAACCGCCATTCGCACGCTTCACACGGTCGACGGCCCGCGTGGCGTGCAGGGCAGCCCCCTGCTGCATCGTTGCGAAACCACTTGCTTTTGATGAAGCCGCGCCAAACACCGGCCCGGAATGCATGCCGATGGCTGCGATCAGACCGGGCTGCGTGAGGGCAAGGATCTGCGCCATCGCCGCACCGGCAGAAATCCCCGCGACATAGACCCGTCGTCGGTCGATCCGCTGTTGCGTCAGCACAGCGCGCACCAACTCGTTCAGCAATGCCGCGTCGCCCTCACCGGCTTGCACATCGGCCAAGTACCAAGGCCAGCATCGACTCGACTCCGATGTAACCGACTGCTGCGGATAAAGCACTGCAAAGCCCTTGCGCTCGGCCAGTTCGTTCATGCGCGTGCCTTGGGCGAACTCAAGCGCGGTCTGGCCGCAGCCGTGCAGCATCACGACCAGGGGACGCGGGGTGGCCGGTGCTTTGGACGGCCAGTAAAGCCAGTAGTGCAGCGCGTGTTTGCGGCTGGTAGCCGACTCGGCGGTCGGCTTGAACAGGTGGCGCGTAAAGCGGCCTTTGGCAAGCGACGAGGATGGTGTGATGGGCGCGTTGCGTGCGGTCCGCGATCGAACCATCGCACGGACCGGTTTAGGCGACGTGGCCAGCGCATTGGCTGCCTCCCGTGAAGGTGCCGCCTTTGGTGGTGCCGGTTTGGGTGTTGGCAGCTTGCGCGTGGCCAGCAGCGACAGCGGCGACAGGTACCTCTCCAGCTGCCCGGGCTTGTTTGGCGCCCGCCGCTTCGATTTCTTCGAGGGCCTGAGCAGCGTCTGCACCGCGCGCACAGTCTGTCGACGTTGTGCTTTCACAAGTCGGTTCATGCCGCCGAGCCAGAGGCGCGTTAATGCGTTTGCCATCGTGGTTACCTTGCGCGGCGAGCGATCGATATCGATTGAGCAGGAAACAGCGATCGCATCGCTCAATCCACCTCAGGCGCAGTGGCTTCGGCCCAGTCGTACAGCGCGCCAAGGATTTCTTCGCCCCGCGGGTCGGCATCTTTGGCGAGCACGTCGATCTCGGCGAAGTACGCATCCAGCGTACGCGCTCCACTGGCGCCTTCGATCAGGCGTGCAGCACAGTGCTGGCGCCAGCGCTGGATTTCTTGCTCCGACAACGTCTGCGGAAAGTTGCGCGCACGCCAACGCCAGCTCAATTCAGGCAGCCGCGGATCGTCAAAATTCGGGCGCAGGCTGCCCAGGCGCTCCGGCGCGGTGGTGCGCCACTGGTCAAGCCGTCGGCGGTCCGCATCGCCGACCAGTCCCGCATAAAGGTCCTGCTCCACGTCTACATCGTCTTGAGCCGGCCGTTCGAACACCTGCTGCCAGATCGCCTGCAGGTCTGGCAGGCAGCGCGCGGCCTCGGCATGTTGCTCTGCCGCTGCGGCGTCGATGCTCCAGCGCGCCGCTTGCTGCGGTTGCAATGTGTGTAGGTTGCCGATCACGATCGGGGAGCGGTTCAGCCGGACCGTCTTGATCGGCAGCCGGGTCTCGCCACTCATCAGTTCATCGGCACGCGTGAACAGGCGGCGGCGAATCGTCGCAGCATCCAGCGTGGCCAGCGGCGACGGGTCGGCCCGCAGGTCCCAGGCAATCAGTTCGTTGCGATTCGTCGGATGCATCGCCAACGGAAAGCAGATGGCCAGATGGCCATGCTCGGCGGGGAACATGCCGGAGACGTGCAGAAATGGCTGCGCAGAGGTCGGATCGACGGGTAGCCCCAACTGCTTGGCCACCGCCATCTTGTCGCGCAGGCCGAAGCAGAAATCGAACAGCTTCGGATTGCATTGGCGCACCAGCCGCGCGAGTGCCAGCGTGGCACGGGTATCGGACAGCGCGTCGTGCGCAGCGTCGTGCGTGATGCCGTTTGCAGCCGTCAAGTCACCCAGCCGGAAGCTGGTGTGACCGCTGCCGTCCGTGCGCTTTGGCCACTCGATGCCGTCGGGCCGCAGCGCGTGCGCGGTGCGCATCAAGTCCAGCAAATCCCAGCGGCCACAGCCATTTCTCCGCTCGCGCGCATACGGATCAATCAAATTTCGCCAGAACAGATGGCGTGTGACTTCATCGTCGAACCGGATCGAGTTGTAGCCGACGCCAATGGTGCCAGGCCGCGCCAGAGCCTGCTCGATGCGGGCGGCGAATTCGGTCTCCGGCAGGCCGCGCTCAAGGCACATCTGCGGCGTGATGCCGGTCAACAGGCAGGCACCTGGATCCGGCAGGTAGTCCGTGCTGGGCTGGCAGTAGAACTTTAGCGGTTCACCGATCTCATTGAGTTCGAGGTCGGTGCGCACGGCAGCGAACTGAGCAGGCCGGTCGGCGCGGGCTGACCTGCCAAACGTCTCGTAGTCGTGCCAAAGCAGGGTCTGCGAGGCGGCGTCCGGGGGTGCAGTCAAACCGGATCCTGCATTGGAGGAAAAGACATTTCAACAATCAAAACGGCTTGGGGCGCTAGTGTAGCGATCATTTTCAGCTATAAAACCAGTAGCATAAAAAAGACCGACAGCGTTTCCACTGCCGGCCTTTTATTTCAGCGGCACGTTGCCGCCTGCGCACAACCGCCGTCAGTCGGCAGTCGCCTGCTCCGGCTCTGCCGGCTCGGATTTCGCGCCTTTCGTGGTCTTGGGCAAGGGCTGAATGTCGAGCAGCACTTCCGACGTTTCAACGCCTTTATCGTCGGTCTTGAGGTCAACGTCGACCGTCAGCCGACCGCCATCGGTCAGGCGCCCGAACAGCAATTCGTCGGCCAGCGCACGACGGATCGTGTCCTGGATCAGGCGTTGCATCGGCCGCGCGCCCATCAGCGGATCGAAGCCTTTCTTGGCCAGGTGCTTGCGCAGCTTGTCGGTGAACGTGACCTCGACCTTCTTCTCGGCCAGTTGCTGCTCGAGTTGCAACAGGAACTTGTCAACCACCCGCATGATGACCACTTCATCGAGTTGTTTGAAGCTGACCATTGCGTCCAGCCGGTTCCTGAACTCGGGCGTGAACAGCCGCTTGATGTCGGCCATCTCGTCGCCGGCTTCGCGGTGCGTCGTGAAGCCGATCGTCGCCTTGTTCATCGTCTCGGCGCCCGCATTGGTCGTCATGATGATGATGATGTTGCGGAAATCGGCCTTGCGCCCGTTGTTGTCCGTCAAGGTGCCGTGGTCCATCACCTGCAGCAGCACGTTGAAGATGTCCGGGTGCGCCTTTTCGATCTCATCGAGCAGCAGCACCGCGTGCGGCTTCTTGCTGATCGCCTCGGTCAACAGGCCGCCTTGGTCGAAGCCGACATAACCCGGCGGCGCGCCGATCAGGCGACTGACCGCATGCCGCTCCATGTACTCGGACATGTCGAAGCGGATCAGGTCGATGCCCATGATGAACGCGAGTTGCTTGGCCGCTTCGGTCTTGCCCACACCGGTGGGGCCGCTGAACAGGAAGGAGCCAATCGGCTTGTCTTCACGGCCCAGGCCGGAACGCGCCATCTTGACGGCACCCGCCAGCACCTCGAGCGCCTGATCCTGGCCGAACACCACGCTCTTCAAATCGCGCTCGATCGTCTGCAGTTTGCTGCGGTCGTCGTTGCTGACGTTCGCGGCCGGAATGCGCGCGATCTTGGCAACGATCTCCTCGACTTCAACCCGCGTGATCGTCTTCTTGCGCTTGGCCGGCGGCAAGATGCGCTGTGCCGCACCGGCTTCGTCGATCACGTCGATCGCCTTGTCAGGCAAGTGCCGATCGTTGATGTACTTCGCGCTGAGTTCTGCCGCTGCGGTCAGGGCCGCGACCGCGTACTTGACGCTGTGGTGCTCTTCGAAACGCGACTTCAGGCCCTTGAGGATCTCGATCGTCTCCGGCACGGTCGGCTCGACCACGTCGACCTTCTGGAATCGGCGTGACAGTGCTGCGTCTTTCTCGAAGATGCCGCGATACTCGGTAAACGTGGTGGCACCGATGCACTTGAGCGCACCCGAGCTCAACGCGGGCTTCAGCAGATTTGATGCATCCAGCGTGCCGCCTGACGCCGCACCGGCACCGATCAACGTGTGAATCTCATCGATGAACAAGATGCCGTTGGGTTTGTCTTTGAGCGACTTGAGCACGCCTTTCAGGCGCTGCTCGAAGTCACCACGGTATTTGGTGCCGGCCAGCAACGCACCCATGTCGAGTGAGTAGACGACCGAGTCGGCCAGGATTTCCGGCACGTCTTTTTGCGTGATGCGCCATGCCAGACCTTCGGCGATCGCGGTCTTGCCGACGCCGGCTTCACCGACGAGCAACGGGTTGTTCTTGCGCCGGCGGCACAAGATCTGGATCACGCGCTCGACTTCGTATTCGCGGCCGATGAGCGGGTCGATCTTGCCGTCTTTCGCCAACTGATTCAGGTTCTGCGTGAACTGCTCGAGCGGCGATGCTTTCTCATTTTTCTCGTTGCCCTCTTCGGCTTCGCCCTGCGGCGCTTCGCCGGGCTTGGACGACTCGGGCGGATCGCTTTTCTTGATGCCGTGCGCGATGAAATTGACCACGTCAAGCCTGGTTACGCCCTGCTGGTGCAGGTAGTACACCGCGTGCGAATCCTTCTCTCCGAAGATTGCGACCAGCACGTTGGCGCCGGTGACTTCCTTCTTGCCGTTGCCGGTGGACTGCACGTGCATGATCGCGCGCTGGATCACGCGCTGGAAGCCGAGCGTCGGCTGCGTATCGACGTCGTCGGTGCCAGCGACCTGCGGCGTGTTGTCCTTGATGAAGTTGGTCAGCGACTTGCGCAGGTCGTCGATGTTGGCCGAACATGCGCGCAGCACTTCGGCCGCGCTCGGGTTGTCGAGCAGTGCGAGCAGCAGGTGCTCGACCGTGATGAATTCATGCCGCTGCTGACGGGCTTCGACAAAAGCCATATGCAGGCTGACTTCCAATTCCTGGGCAATCATGAGAGGTTCCTTTGCCTGGTGGTGAAAGAGAGGGAAATGACAGAACAAGGTTCAGGCGGGGAAAACGCAGATTGCCTTGCCGAATCGATGAAGTGGTTGTTTTTAATCGGGTTTGCAGTCGATCGCTTGATTACTACCAAATGGGCCTGCAACCATTCAATGCAAGTGTCGGCGCTGCCTCATTTGCAGCCGCTTACTCGATGGGCTCGCTCACGCATTGCAGCGGATGGCCGGCTTCCTTGGCCGCGTCGAGTACTTGGTCCACCTTGGTTTGCGCCACGTCGCGTGTATAGATGCCGCAAACACCGCGGCCGTCCAGATGGACTTTCAACATGATCTGGGTGGCCGTCTCGCGGTCTTTGCTGAAAAAATCCTGAATCACAGCAACCACGAACTCCATCGGCGTGAAGTCGTCGTTGAGCATCAGCACCTGATAAAGCTTGGGCGGCTCGACCTTCTGAGTACGCCGCTCGACCACGGCCGTGTCCCCGCCGTCAGGTACTTGGGGCTTCGGAACGACGGGTGCCGGCAACTTGGGTGGTTCGGTGGCCATGACTCCATTTTATAGAGCGGCTCGGCAGCCTGCTCCCAGCCCATGGAAGTCGGGCATGGTTGCAGAACTTTCAAGCAGGCACCGTGCCATTTCGCACGAACAGTGCTAGGCAGCAGCGCTCTCAAGATTCAGTGTGCGCCGGCCGCGGCATCCGCGCTGTCCGCCGACGCCTTGGCGGGCCGGGTCAGCCACACAATCGGGATCAGCAGCAGGAAAAGCAGCGCCGAGACATAAAAGATGTCATTGGCCGCCAGCATGAATGCCTGGCCATCGATCATCCGGTTCAGCACCGCCAGCGCACCGTCGCCGCGGATACCGGCCGCGTTCAACGTGCTGATCGCGCTTTCCACGGCCGGTTTGCCTGCATGGATCTGTTCGGCCAGCTGCGCATGATGCAATGCCGCGCGGCTTTCCCAGACGGTGGTGCTGATCGACGCGCCGAATGCACCGGCCGTGATCCGCATGAAGTTCGATAATCCCGATGCCGATGCAATGCGATCCGGCGGCAACCCCGACAACGTGATTGTCACCAGCGGAATGAAGAAAAACGCCATCGAAACGCCCTGAATCACAGTCGGCATCATCAGCGTGAAGTAGTCGGCCTGCGTGTTGTAGCGGGAACGCAGCCACATCACGAATGCGAACACCAGGAACGCGAACGTCACGTAGCGGCGTGGATCGACCTTGCCCACCGTCTTGCCGACGATTGGCGACAGAATCAACGCCAGCACGCCGACCGGCGCGAGCACCATGCCCGCATCGGTGGCGGTGTAGCCCATGTACTGCTGCAGCCAAAGCGGCAGCAACACCAGGCTGCCAAAGAACAGCCCGTAGCCGATCGCGGTCACGACCGAACCGGTCCAGAAGTTGCGCCGCGCAAACAGGCTCAGGTCCACCACCGGATGTTCTTCGGTCAGCTCCCAGATCAGGAACGCGACGAAGCCGACCACGGCAACCACCGCCAGCGCGATGATCAGCGGCGAATGGAACCAATCGTTTTCCTTGCCCAGGTCCAGCATCACCTGCATGGCACCGACCCAAACCACCAGCAAGGCGAGCCCGATCGCATCGATCGGCAATTTGCGCGTCATGCTCTCGCGTTCCCGGTACAGCACCCAGGTGCCGAGCCCGGCGGCGATGCCCACAGGAATGTTGATCAGAAAGATCCACGGCCATGACAGGTTGTCGGTCAGATAGCCGCCCAGCAACGGGCCGGCCACCGGCGCGATCAGCGTGGTCATGCCCCAGAACGCCATCGCGGTGCCGGCCAGCGCCTTCGGGTAACTGGCCAGCAGCAACGTCTGGGACAGCGGGATCATCGGGCCCGCGACGAACCCCTGCAACGCCCGAAACGCGATCAGTGTGGCCATGTTCGGCGCAAACGCGCACAGCGTGGAGGCGATCACGAACAGCATCAGGCTCAGGATGAACAGCCGCACCTGGCCGAAACGCTGCGACATCCAGCCTGTGAGCGGCACCGCAATCGCATTCGCTACCGCGAAGCTCGTGATGACCCAGGTGCCCTGGTTCGGGCTCACGCCCAGGTCCCCCGCGATGGCCGGCAACGACACGTTCGCAATCGACGTATCCAGCACATTCATGAACGTCGCGGCCGACAGCGCAATCGTGCCGGCCAGCCGGGCGGTGCCGGTCAGCGGTGGGTAGTTGACCGGTGCGGGGGCCGGCGCCTGAGCTGGTGCCGCAACGCGCGCGGGCGGCCTCGTGCCCGGATTGACCACCGCATCCATCAGTGGGCTTTCAGATCCGGTTTTGCAGCGACGGTCTGCGTGTCGGTTGCGCCCTTCGACTGGGACGCAGCGGTGGATGCAGCGCGGCCGCTGTTTGCGGCAACGATGCGTTCAATCTCGCGCGTGGCGCCGTCGTCTTGGTCGGCGTAGACCTGCGTGCGGCTGACCGGTGTCGGCGCGGCGGTGGCCAGCGCCGTGCCGCCCTGCTCTGCCACATCCACCGTCACGTCCATCGACAGGCCAATGCGCAGCGGATGCGCAGCCAACTGCCTGGGATCGAGCTCAATGCGCACCGGCACACGCTGTACCACCTTGATCCAGTTACCGGTCGCGTTTTGCGCGGGCAGCAACGCGAATGCCGACCCGGTGCCGGCGCCCAGCCCTGCCACCGTGCCGACGTATTCGATCTTGCTGCCGTATACGTCGGCCGTCACCTTCGCGTGCTGGCCGATGCGAATCTTGCCGAGCTGCCCTTCCTTGAAGTTGGCATCGACCCAGATTTGCTGCAGCGGGATCAGCGACATCAGCGGCGTGCCAGGTGCCACGCGCTGGCCGAGCTGCACGCTGCGGCGCGCGACCTGGCCATCGATTGGCGCGGGCAGCGTGGTGCGCTGCAGTGCCAGCCAGGCTTCGCGCAATTTCGAAGCAGCGGCCAGCACGGCCGGGTTCTCATCGACGCTGGTGCCATCGGTGCGCACCTGGTTGCTGGCCAGCTGCTCGCGTGCGGCATTGACGCCGGCGCGGGCGGCGGCCACAGCGCTGGTCGCACTGTTGACCTGGTCCCGTGCGTGTTGCAACTCTTCGCCGGACACCGCGCCCTGGCCGGCCAGCGCTTCGCGGCGCTTCAGGTCGCCGCTGGCCCGCGACAGCTCCGACTGCGCGCGCGAAACGTCGGCCTGCCGAAGCGAAATTTGCGCGCGGAACGTGCCGTTGTCCACACCGAGCGTGCGCACTTGGCGCACCGCCTGGGCCAGCGCCGCTTCGGCCTGGCTCAGCGCAAGCTTCGCGTCGGCCGAATCGATCTGCACCAGCGTGTCACCAGCCTTCACAACGTCGGTGTCCTCGGCATGAATCGCTACCACGGTGCCGCCGACCTGCGGCGTGATCTGCACGATGTTGCCCTGCGCATAGGCGTCGTCGGTGCCTTCGTACTTGCTGGCAACCGTCCATTCGTATGTCCCCCAGCCGATGGCGCCAATCAGCACCACCAGCCCGAGGATCATGAAGCCAACTCTGCGTGTTCGGCCGCCCTTGGGCGGCGCAGGAGTCGGCGTGCCGGCATCGGCGGCGGGTGCAGTCAGATCAAGGTCCACTGCGGTGGTGCGGGTGGGGGTGGCAGGAGCGAGGTTCTGGCGGGCGTTCATCGGAGGCTCTTGATACGGTGTAGATGATGGGTTTTCTGGCCAGACTTCAGGTGTCGTGGCGGTTTATGAAAGTCACAGGGGTCAGCCCCGGTGTTAATGGACTTCAGACAACGGCACAACCCTTCGGTCAGCACGAAAAATCGCATGGGTGCTTATGGTGTCATCGTTTTTAGCTATATTTTTTCTAGCATCAGGCAGCTCAGCCGGCAAGCCGCCGCCCAGCGCGCGCAGCAGCGCCACACGGCTGTCAAGCGCCTGCGCGTGCAGGTCGACCGCGAGCCGGCGCTGGTTCAGCACAGAGGTCTCCGTGGTCAGCACATTGATCAAGGTGCTCAGCCCGGCCTGGTAGCGCGCCCGCGCAATGTCGTACGCCGACTCCGCCGCAACCTGCGCGGCTTGCTGCTGGAGTTGCTGGCGCGCGACCGAGCCCAATGTGCTCAGCTGATCGGCCACATCCCGCACGGCATCGATCACCGCGCCGTTGTAGCTGGCAACCGCCGCATCCAGATCGGCCGTCTTGCCGCGCAGGTTCGCGCGCAGCCGGCCAGCGTCGAAGATCGGCAGCCGCAGCGCCGGGCCGACGCCCCACTGCAGACTGCCGGCTTGCACCAGCTGACCCAGGCCGATGCTCGACAGGCCGGCGAATGCGGCCAGGTTGATGTTGGGATAGAACTGCGCTTTTGCACTTTTCACATCCTGCGTGGCGGCTTCGATCCGCCAGCGCGCGGCGGCGATGTCGGCGCGTTGCGCAACCAACTGCAGCGGCACGGTTTGCGGCGCAGCGACGGTCGGCAGTGCGGCCAGCGAAACCGGCTGGATCGTGTCGGCCAGCGCCAGATCGCCAGCCAACGCCGCCAGGCCGTGACGCGCGATCTGGCGCTGGCCTTCCAGTGCTTCGATGGCTTGGCGCGCCTCGGGCAGGCTGGTTTCGCTTTGCCGCAGCTCCAGGTTCGAATCCAGCCCGGCACCGACCCGACTGCGCACCAGCGCCAGCGTCTCTCCGCGCTGTGCCAACGTGCGGCGCGCAACGTCGAGCTGATCGGTCAGCCGCGCGAACTGCAGATAGCCCCGTGCGATCTGGCTGGCCAGCAGCACGCGCGCAGCCAGTGCATCGGCCTCGCTGGCCCGCTGCGCGCCCAGCGCCGCATCCAGTGCTGCGCGGTTCTTGCCGAAAAAGTCGATTTCCCAACCGAAGTTCAACTGTGCGGTGGCGGTGTTGACCTGCTCACCCGCCAGTTGTGGCGGCACCAGGCCGTGTTCGCTGTAACGCTGATGAAGCACGTCGACCTGCGCGTTCAACTGTGGTTTGAGCGGAGCACTTGCGGCTTCACTGAAGGCGCGTTGACGTGCGATCCGCGCTTGGGCCTGCTGCAGGCTGGGGCTGCCCTGCAGCGCGCGATCGATCAGGCGATCGAGTTGTTCGTCGCCCCAGGTGTGCCACCAGTCGCTGGGGATCACCAGCTCGGCACCCTGGCTGCCGGACTCAGTTACGTCGGCTGGCAGCGTGGGCGCCGTCGTGTCCAACCGATTGGCCGGCGTGATGCCGGACATATCTGCGCAGGCTGCCAGCGTCAACACAGTGATCGTTGCCAGCGCCATGCCGGCGATGCGGCGCCGCCGCGCGCCAGCCGTTGTGGTTTCAGGCGTTCTCATCGTTGGTCTCCCGGGACTGGATGGCTTTTGCGTTGTTCATGATGCGGCGGAGGAACCCCTTCAATTGCTGCCATTCGGCTTCAGAGAATCCGGTCAAGTGCTCGTTTTGCACCAGGCAGAGCACGGCCGGGATTTCCTGCGCGCAGCGGCGACCTTCGTCGGTCAGCTCCACGTTGACGACCCGGCGATCGGTGGTGGAGCGGCAGCGGCGGCACAGACCCTTGGCTTCCAACCGGTCCAGCAACCGCGTCATGGCACCGGCGTCGAGCCGGCAACTGCGCGCCAGTTCGGCCACTGTGCTGGCTTCGCCCAGATGCAGCTTGAACAGCGGCATCCACTGGGGCGACGTGGGACCATCGTCGGACAGCCGGCGCTCGATCTCCTGGCCGACCTCGCTGACGATGCGCTGCATCATCCAACCGACGCTCTCTTCCGGGCGGTAGGTATCCGCCCGATAGAACGTCGCGGGCTTACTCGGCACCGACTCGGCCTGATCGTCTGCAGTGGGTTCGATTTTCATAACAATTGCCGCGATAATAATTGCCTAGGCAGTAATTGTCAAACAGGTATTTGCATAGGCAAACTTATTCGGGACTGGCGCTCTACACTCACGGCCATGCCCATTGCCAATCCCCGCACCGTTCCTGGCGCACCCCGTTCCCTAGCCGGCTTGCGGCCGTTCCTGTACCCCTATCGCGGCCGTATCGCGCTTGCGCTGATGTTCATGTTGCTGGCGGCCGTCGCCACGCTGGTGCTCCCGCTCGCGCTGCGCGGATTGATCGACGGCGGTGTCGATTCGTTGACCAAAAACGGCGACGGGCCGACGCTGCGGAATCACTTCTTCGCCTTGTTCGGCGTGGCCGTGGCGCTGGGTCTGTTTTCTGCGGCGCGCTTTTACATGGTGAGCTGGCTTGGCGAACGGGTCACGGCCGATCTGCGCAATGCGGTGTATGCCCACGTGTTGCGGCAGAGCCCGGAGTTTTTCGAGACCACGCAGACGGGTGAGGTGCTGAGCCGGCTGACGTCGGACACGACGCTGGTGCAGACCGTCATTGGCTCATCGTTGTCAATGGGCTTACGCAACGCGGTGATGGGCATCGGCGCCCTGGGCGTGCTGGTCTGGAGCCACCCGTCCATCATGGGGCTGGTGTTTTTGACGCTGGCGCTGGTGGTATTGCCGAGCATGTGGTTCGGGCGGCGCGTCTATCGCCTTTCACGGGCCAGCCAGGACCGGGTCGCTGATGCCAGCGCGATCGCCGCCGAGGTGCTGAACGCGGTTCCGGTGGTGCAAAGCTACACGGCCGAGCAGCGCGAGACCGAGCGGTTCGAACGCTCCACCCAGAGCGCGTTTGTGGTGGCGGTGCAGCGCACGCGTGCACGTTCGGCGCTGGTGGCGTTCATCATGATCGCGACCGCTGCGGCGCTGCTGTGGGGGTTGTACCAGGGCACGCTGTCGGTGCTGACGGGCACGATGACGGCCGGGCAATTGAGCCAGATCGTGGTCTACGTGATTATTTTGGCAGGCGCGCTGGCGATTCTGGGCGAGGTCTACGGCGACATCTTGCGCGCGGCCGGTGCGACCGAGCGGTTGATGGAGCTGCTGCACAGCCCCTACACCATCGTTTCAGGGTCAAATACGGCCGGGGCGCAGGTGCAGCAATCCGCGAGCGCTATCGAATTCAAAGCATTGACGTTTCACTACCCGTCCCGGCCGCTGCAGCCGGCGTTGCAGGATTTTTCACTCGCGGTGCGGCCTGGCGAGACGCTGGCGTTGGTGGGCCCGAGCGGCGCGGGCAAGAGCACGGTGTTTCAGTTGCTGCTGCGCGCCTACGACCCGACGACCGGGGAGGTGCTGCTGGACGGCGACGAGATCCGCACGCTGGACCTGCACGCGCTGCGCTCTCGCGTCGGCATCGTGCCGCAGGACGCGGTGGTGTTTTCCACCAGCGCACTGGAGAACATCCGCTACGGCCGGCCGGATGCGAGCGACGTTGAAGTGGAAGCGGCTGCGCAAGCTGCGTATGCCGACGGCTTCATCCGCAACCTCCCTGAAGGCTATGCCACCTTCCTGGGCGAACGCGGCGTGCGGCTGTCCGGCGGCCAGCGTCAGCGTATTGCTATTGCGCGGGCCATATTGAAGAATCCACCGCTGCTGCTGTTAGACGAAGCCACCAGCGCGCTCGATGTGGAAAGTGAGCGCATGGTGCAGGCGGCGTTGGAATCTGCGATGCGCGGGCGCACCACCTTGGTCATTGCGCACCGGCTGGCGACGGTGCAGAAAGCGGATCGGATCGTGGTGCTGGATCACGGCCGCATCGTCGAGCAGGGCACGCATGAGACACTGACGGCGGGCAACGGTATGTACGCGCGACTGGCGGCGTTGCAGTTCAGCGCTTGACTCCAGATGGTGGTGTCGTTGGTTTAAGCCGGTTTTCGGGGTGTTTGTGAAAGGCGTTTTAAGGGGCGCTGATCCGGTTGAATTGTGAGGAGACGGGGTTGGGGTTGGAACAGTTGAGCTTCGCCATCAAGCGTGGGGAGCCGGGTTTCGCCCCGGCGGGCGAGGTACTTTTCTTTGCTTCGTCAAAGATAAATACCCAAAAGAAAGGCGACCCTGCTGTCTGCGTCCCTGCGCTGCGCTTCGGGCAACCTGCGGTGCTCGGGCCAAGCGGGGTCTGCCTAAACTCGCTGCGCTCAGACAACGGCAGCCCTGATCCGCTCGGCCCTGCGCGCCGCAGGCGCATACAGAAGGGGTGGGGATCAGAAGACAGACAGCCGGAAGCCACAAAGAGGAACGGCCTGCTGCTGCAGCGAATGCTGATGCCCCGAGCGGTTTGAGCTTCAATGCGTGGTCGCCGTGGGGCTGGCTGCATGGCTGTTCGGGTGTTCGGGTGTTCGGCCTGTTTTCAGCCTCCAACCCTTGATGGCTGCGCCTGAGCGGCGAGGCTTCGGGCGGAATAAGGTCCGAATATGTTTGAGCCGAAGGCGAGTTTATGAGGACCCCGCCCGAAGCCTCGCCGCTCAGGTTGCCCGTAGCGCAGCGAAGGGACGCAGCCATAGGGCCGCCTTTTCTTTGCCTTCTTTGTTTTGGCGGAGCAAAAGAAAGAAGGTCGCCCGCCGGGGCGAGTCCCGGATCCTGCCGTCGAACAGCCAAACGACAACCATGGAGGCCTGACCTCAAAAACAAACCCCTGCCCCACGGCCCAGTCAGCAACTACCCCAAGCATCCCAGCGCACTGCACGACAGAGCACCGCCACCTCCCAAGCGCCCGAAGCCGCAAACTCAATCCCCGCCAGCCACGAACAAAAAGGAGCCCACCATGGCCAAATCGCGCGACACCAACAGCCGCAGCACCCCACAACTCGACGCCCAAGGCAAGCCGCTGCAACCCGTGATCGGTCATCAATTGCCCTCCTACCTGCAGACCGATGACCTGGGACCGTGGGGCAACTACCTGCAGCAGGTAGACCGCGTCACGCCGTACCTCGGCAAACTTGCTCGCTGGGCAGAGACGCTGAAGCGGCCCAAACGCGTGCTGATCGTCGATGTGCCGATCGTGATGGACGACGGCCGAATCGCTCACTTCGAGGGCTACCGGGTGCAACACAACGTGTCGCGTGGGCCCGGCAAAGGGGGCGTGCGGTTCCACCAGGACGTGACGCTGTCGGAAGTGATGGCACTGTCGGCCTGGATGTCGATCAAGAACGCGGCCGTGAATGTGCCGTATGGCGGTGCCAAGGGCGGCATCCGGGTCGATCCGAAGACCTTGTCAAACGGCGAACTCGAGCGCATGACGCGCCGCTACACCAGTGAGATCGGCATCATCATCGGGCCGTCCCGAGACATTCCGGCGCCGGACGTGAACACGAACGAGCAGATCATGGCCTGGATGATGGACACCTATTCGATGAATACCGGTGCGACCGCGACCGGCGTGGTGACCGGCAAGCCGGTGGCATTGGGCGGCTCGCTGGGTCGGCGTGAAGCGACCGGGCGCGGCGCGTTCACGGTGGCGGTGGAAGCCGCGCGGCGCATCAATCTGGAGATTTCTGGAGCGCGCGTGGCGGTGCAGGGTTTTGGCAACGTCGGCGGCGTGGCGGGCAAATTATTTGCCGAAGCCGGCGCGCATATTGTTGCGGTGCAGGACCACGGCGGCACGATCTATCGCGATTCGGGCCTGGACGTGCAGGCACTGCTGCGGCACGTCGCGGCGGTCGGCACGGTGGCCGGCTTTGCGGAAAGCGAGCCGATGGACAACGACGCGTTCTGGGACGTGCAGTGCGACATCCTGATCCCGGCCGCGCTGGAGCAACAGATCACCAAGGACAACGCGGGCCGCATCAAGGCACGCATGGTGGTCGAAGGCGCAAACGGCCCGACCACGCCGGAGGCCGATGACATCCTGCACGACCGCAACGTGCTGGTGCTGCCGGACGTGATCGCGAACGCGGGTGGCGTGACGGTAAGCTATTTCGAGTGGGTGCAGGACTTCTCAAGCTTCTTCTGGGACGAAGCGGAGATCAATGCGCGGCTGGTGCGCATCATGAAAGAAGCGTTCGCCGGGGTCTGGCAGGTGGCGGAAGCCAACAAGGTGAGCCTGCGCACCGCGACGTTCACGGTGGCCTGTGAGCGGATTCTGACGGCGCGTGAGTTGCGCGGGCTCTATCCTTGAGCGCTGTGGTCGCGCTTAAGCATTGCGGTTGGCGCCGAGTCGGCTCGCGTCCTCAATGCTCGGTCGAGTCGAGCATCGGCGGCAGCATGAGCGGCATCACTGCAATGCCCTCTTCGAGCAGTGCCTCAGCCTCATCGCGCGAGGCCCGGCCGCGAATGCTGCGCGCATCGGCTTCACCGTAATGCATGCGGCGCGCGTGCTCGGCGAACTTGGGGCCGACGTCTTCGGTGTTTGCGACCACGTGCCGCATCATCTTGAGCCAAGCCGCTTGCATTGCGGCTTCGGCTGGCTGCACTGGTGCAAGCGGTGTGAGCGTGGGGGCGACTGCAGCGTCTGACGACGTGGTGGGTGCCGCATCTGCACCGGTTGCATGCTGCGGCGGCTGCATTGCGCCCAGGTTCAGACGTGGCGCGCTCAATAGCTTGTGCACGTCGCTGCTGCCGCACAAAGGGCACTCGACCAGCCCACGCGCGAGCTGGCTCTGAAAATCGTCTTCGCTGCCGAACCAGCCTTCAAACGCATGGCGGTCGTTACAAGCCAGGTCCAGAACTTTCATGGGCTCATTATCGGGACCCTGGCTGCATCGTGGGCCTCTGCGGTTTTCCATTCAAGCGGCCACGCGCCGGATGCCACGTTTTGCAGCCACAACATGGCTGCGAGCGTCTTGCCGTCGGTGACCTGGCCACTACGGCAGCCTTCCAGCAGTTCGGCCGGGCTCATCGCGAACACTTCGAGAAACTCGCCCGCATCGAGTTGTCTCTCCCCAGCGGTAAGGCCTCGCGCAAACCAGATTTCGATGAATTCGGTCGAATAAGAAATTACCGGATGCAGCACGCCGGCATGTGCCCACTCACGCGCGCTGTAGCCGGTTTCCTCCAACAGCTCGCGCCTTGCACAATCGAACGTACGCTCGCCCGCGTCGAGCTTGCCGGCGGGCATCTCGATCATCGCGCGATGCATCGGGTAGCGGTATTGACGCTCTACCACGATGCGGCCGTCGTCGAGCAAAGGCACCACCATCACTGCACCCGGATGCACGACGTACTCGCGCGTGGCGATGCTGCCGTCGGGCAATTGCACGGTGTCACGAAAGGCGTGCAGGAAGTGGCCTTTGAACAGCGGCTCGCTCGACAACTGCCGCTCGACCAAGCCAGCATCGCCCTCGCCCTCGCATCTGCGCAATGAGGCGTCAGCCATGTTTGACCAGATACCGCCAGACGAAGCCGGGAAACGCAAGGGTGGCAAACAGTGCAGCGGTGATGGCGTAGAACTCCCAGTTCTGTTCCGCGACCCGACCCACCCGTTGCTCCAGCAACACGGCCAGGCCGCCGACCAGGAAATAAAGCAGAACCAGTTCAAGCAGCCGCAGCCCAAACGACTTGCCATGAGCCAGCGGCCACATCCCGAGCAGCCGCTGATTCAGAAACGGCAGATTGGCTGCGCCAAGCGCCGCCACAATTACGAGCCAGACGGAGGCCTGTTGGGACATGAGTAGCAAGCCTGAAGAGTTGAAAGTCTGCTGTCAACGGACGCTTGGGTGCGCCCGACAGTCAAGTCTCTCTTCAAACGATCACGTAGCAAGCGTCTTCAAGATCGCCTGTGCGCACAGCGCCATCAGGCCGCCTGGCAAGATGCCGAGGATCAGCACCAGAGCACCGTTCACCGACAACAATGCACGCACATCGACCGGCACCAGCACGGGCGCAGTTGATACCGGCGCGTCAAAGTACATCACCTTGACCACGCGCAAATAGTAGAACGCACCGATCAGCGACATCATCACCGCAAAGATGGCAAGCACCAGATACGACGTGTAGCCCGATGAGATCAGCGCTTGCAACACAGACAACTTGGCATAGAAGCCGATCATCGGCGGCACACCAGCCAGCGAGAACATGCAGACAGCCATCACCGCCGCATACAGCGGGCTGCGTTGATTCAGGCCAGCCAGATCGGTGATCTCTTCGCTCTCAAACCCTTCGCGCGCCAACAGCAAGATCACACCGAATGTCGCGAGTGTGGTCAGCACATACGAGATCACGTAGAACATCGATGAGCTATAGGCGTTGGCGGCCGACAAGGTATTGCCGTTGACGTAACCCGACATCAGGCCGAGCAGCACGAAGCCCATGTGCGAGATCGTCGAGTACGCCAACATGCGCTTGATGTTGGTCTGTGCGATGGCGGCCAGGTTGCCGATCAGCAGTGAGCCGACCGCCAGCACGCCGAGCATCTGCTGCCAGTCGATCGCCAGCGGCAACAAGCCTTCCACCAGCAACCGCATGCAGATTGCAAAAGCGGCCAGTTCCGGGGCACCGCCGATGATCAAGGTGACGGAAGTGGGGGCGCCCTGGTAGACATCCGGCACCCACATATGGAACGGCGCGACACCTAACTTGAAGCCCAGTCCAGCCACGATGAACACCAGGCCGAAGACCAGCACCTGATGCCGAATCTCACCCGAATTGATTGCCTTGAACACCGAGCCGATCTCAAGCGACCCGGTGGCGCCGTACAGCATCGACAGGCCGTACAGCATGAAACCGCTGGCCAGGGCGCCGAGCACGAAATATTTGATCGCTGCCTCGCTCGACAAAGGCGAATCCCGCCGCAGCGCGACCAATGCATAGCTCGACAACGTCAGCAATTCGAGCCCCATGTAGAGCACGAGAAAATTGTTGCCCGAAATCATCACGCAGATGCCGAGCAGCGCAAAGATGCTCAACGTGAAGAACTCGCCGCCCCAAAGCATGCCGCGATCCGCCGAATAGGGCCGCCCGTAGGTGATGGTGGCGATCATCGCAATCGCGGCGAAGCACTTGAGCCAGTTACCCATGGCGTCGCTGACGACCATGTTGCCGAAGCCGTAGATCGTGCTCCCTTCGACGGCTTGCCAGCCGCAGAGCACGGCCACGGCAGCGAACGTCAACAACGTTAGCACATGGGTCAACGTGCGCCGCGGGCTTGTCACCCCGAGGTCAACCAGCGTGATCACGCAGCCCATCACCAGCAGGATGATTTCCGGATAAATCGCTATCCAGCTCAGTTGGTCGATCATGGCCGGCCCAGACGCGGAGTAAGTTTCGATTGTTCGACGTGGCGCAGCAGTTGTGTCACAGAGCCGTTCATGACATCGGTGAACGGCTTCGGATAGATGCCCATGAAGAGCACGGCGGCTGCCAGCAACGACAACACAAGCGTTTCACGTGGATTGATGTCGGTCAACGATTGCACCGAAGGGTTGGCCACGGGTCCGAGATACACACGCTTGTACATCCATAGCGAATAAGAAGCCCCAAGCATCACGGCCGTGGCCGCTGCCAGCCCGATCCAGAAGTTCGCACCCACGGCAGCCAGAATCACCATCCACTCGCCGACAAATCCGGCGGTTGCCGGCAGGCCGCAATTGGCCATCACGAACAACAGCGCGAATGCAGCGAACTTCGGCATGGTGTTCACCACGCCGCCGTAACTCGATATTTCTCGAGAATGCACGCGGTCATAAAGCACGCCGATGCACAGGAACATCGCGCCGGAGACAAAACCGTGCGCAATCATCTGCACGATGCCGCCGGACATGCCGAGATCGCTGAAAACGAAAAACCCCAGCGTGACGAATCCCATGTGCGCGACCGACGAGTAGGCGACCAGTTTCTTCATGTCACGCTGCACAATGGCCACAAGACCCACGTAGATCACGGCGATCAACGAGAGCGTGATCATGAGCCAGGCCCATTCGCGCGCGGCGTCTGGCGCAATCGGCATTGAAAAGCGCAGGAAGCCGTACGCGCCAAGCTTGAGCATGATGGCGGCCAGCACGGCGGAGCCGCCGGTTGGCGCCTCCACGTGTACGTCTGGCAACCAAGTGTGGACTGGCCACATCGGCACCTTCACCGCGAACGCGGAAAAGAATGCGAAGAACAGCAGCGTCTGCGCGGACTTGCCGAGTGGCAATTGCTGCCAGGCCAGGATGTCGAAGCTACCTCCTGAGCGGCTGTACAGGAAGATGAATGCCACCAGCATGAGCAGCGAGCCGAGGAACGTATACAGAAAAAACTTGAATGCCGCGTAGATCTTGTTCGGTCCACCCCAGATGCCGATGATCAGGTACATCGGAATCAACGTGGCTTCGAAAAACACGTAGAACAGCACGCCGTCGAGCGCGCTGAACACGCCGATCATCAATCCACTCAAGATCAGAAACGCACCCATGTACTGATTCAGCCGCTCGGTCACCGTGCTCCAGCCCGCGACCACGATGATCACGGTAATGAACGCAGTAAGTGGCACGAACCAGAACGAAATACCGTCGATGCCAAGCCGGTAGTGGACGTTGAAGCGCTCTATCCACATGGCCGACTCGACGAACTGCATGTCCGGCGTGCCAAGTTGAAAACCGGCATAGAGGGGAATCGTGATGAGCAGGCAGAGCACGGCGCCGCCCAGCGCGATCCAACGCACCATATTCGTCTGGTCGGCCCGGCCAAGCGCCAACAGCAACGCGCCGGTTAGCACCGGTATCCAGATGGCAAGGCTCAGCAATCCCATGTCGTTTCGTCTACTCGCGTGAAAATTATTCTTCTTATGCTGCCGGTCACTTGTTGAACCAGACGAAATACGTCATCAGGATGAAGACCCCCATGATCATGACCAATGCGTACTGAAACAAGAAGCCGGACTGAAACGAGCGCGCGAAGGCCGATATCCGACCAACCGTACGCCAGGAGCCGTTAACCAGCAGGCCATCGATCAACTTCTGGTCACCGCGCTGCCACAGGCCTGTGCCAACAACACGAGCGCCACGCGCGATTACATTTTCGTTGAACCAGTCGAGGTAGTACTTGTTGTCGAGTAGCCGGTAGACAAAACCACCGTTGCGCTTGATTGCGGCCGGCACACGTGGGAACACGATGTACAGCAAGAACGACAGGACGACCCCGGCAAGTGCGAACATCAATACTTCGGACGACAGCGCGTGCTTGGCCATCTCCAGCGGACCGTGGAATGCTTCGCGCAGTTCGGTCATCACGGGGTGACGTGCTTCATTCACATAAATCGAATCGCGGAAGAAGTCGCCGTACAACATCGGGCCGATCGTGAAATACCCGATCACGACGGATGGAATCGCAAGCAGCACCAGCGGCAGCGTAATGACCCAGGGCGACTCGTGCGGGTCATGACTGGCATGGGCGTCGTGCTGCGCAGGCTGGTGTGGATCGTCGATGTGCACGGAATCGTGATGCACATCCGGATTCTGGTCGAATCGCGGTTTGCCGTGGAACACGAGGAAGTAAACCCGAAATGAGTAAAACGCGGTGATGAACACGCCGATCAGCACAGCGAAGTAAGCAAACCCGGCCCCCCACAGGTGGCTTTCGTGCACCGCCTCAATGATGCTGTCCTTTGAGTAAAAGCCCGAGAAAAACGGCGTGCCGATCAGAGCGAGAGACCCAAGCAGGAAGGTGATCCAGGTGACTGGCATGTACTTGCGCACACCACCCATGTAGCGCACATCCTGGTTGTGGTGCATGCCTACGATGACCGAGCCGGCGGCAAGAAAGAGCAGTGCCTTGAAAAACGCATGTGTCATCAGGTGGAACACCGCAACCGAATAAGCCGAAGCGCCCAGCGCCACCGTCATGTAGCCAAGCTGCGACAGGGTCGAGTAAGCAATTACGCGCTTGATGTCAGTCTGGATGATGCCAAGGAAGCCCATGAAAAGCGCCGTGATCGCGCCGATCACGAGGATGAAGCTCAACGCTGTATCGCTGAGCTCGAACAGCGGCGACATGCGCGCCACCATGAAGATGCCTGCCGTCACCATGGTGGCCGCGTGGATCAACGCAGAGATCGGGGTCGGGCCCTCCATCGAATCCGGCAACCAAACGTGCAGTGGGAACTGCGCGCTCTTTCCCATCGCGCCGATGAAAAGGCAGATGCAGATCACCGTGATCAGCATCCAGTCGGTGCCCGGCAACGTCAGCGCGGCCAGCGTGTTGCCATTGGCAAACGTTTCACGATAGTTCAGCGTGCCGGTGTACGCCGCAAGCAGGCCGATGCCGACAATGAATCCAAAGTCACCGACCCGGTTGACCAAAAAAGCCTTCATGTTGGCAAAGATCGCGCTCGGCTTGGTGTACCAGAAGCCGATCAACAGATACGACACCAGACCCACCGCCTCCCATCCGAAGAACAACTGAAGGAAGTTGTTGCTCATGACGAGCATGAGCATGGAAAAAGTAAACAGCGAGATGTAGGCGAAAAAACGGTTGTAGCCCGGATCGCCCTGCATATAGCCGATTGTGTAGATGTGCACCATCAGCGACACGAAGGTCACCACGCACATCATCATCGCAGTCAGCCCATCGACCAAAAAGCCGACCTCCATGCGCAACTTGCCGATCACCATCCAGGTGTAGATGGTTTCATTGAAGCGCGCGCCGTGTGCAGAAACCTGCCACAGCACATAGACCGAAATGAGGAACGCAACCGCAACGCCAGCGATCGTTATGCGGTGACAGGTCCGATTGCCAAGGCGGCTGCCACCGATTGCAGTGCCGAGCAGGCCGGCGATCAGGCAGCCAAGCAGCGGCGCAAGCGGGACGGTCAGCAGCAGGGCAGCTGAAAAAGTCGGGTTCATCGGACTCACCCTTTCAACGCGTCGAGCTGGTCGACATCGATGGTGGAACGATTGCGAAACAACAGCACCAGGATGGCCAGCCCAATGGCCGACTCGGCCGCTGCCACCGTCAAGATGAAGAACACGAACACTTGGCCGTGCATGTCACCCAGATAGTGCGAGAACGCGACGAAGTTCATGTTCACCGCCAGCAACATGAGCTCAATCGCCATCAACAACACAATGACGTTCTTGCGATTCAGGAAGATCCCGATCACGGACAACGAGAACAGCACCGCGCCAACCGACAGATAGTGTCCGAGCGTGATATTCATGGCTGACTCTCTTGCTTGGCCACGGGAGCCCGATTCGTGGCCGACATCTTCAATACGCGCAAGCGGTCCTGCGGTCGCACGCGCACCTGCAGCGATGGGTCAACCTGCTTGGTGTCTTTTCGTTCCCGCAGCGTCAGTGCGATGGCAGCGATCATTGCAACCAGCAGGATGACGGCTGCGATCTCCAGCGGATACAGGTACTGCGTATAGAGCAACGTGCCGAGAATCTTGGAGTTCGACAGCGCCACCACCCCACCGCCAGCATCGGCCACCATTGGTGTCGTCAATGGCACTCCGGACTCCAGGCTGCCACGGAAGCCGCCGAGTACGACGGCTGCCATCTCCAACGCGATCAACGCGCCGATAAATGCTGCAAGCGGAAAATTCTTCCAGAAGCCCCTCCGTATCACGTCGAGATTGATGTCGAGCATCATCACGACGAACAGAAACAGCACCATCACCGCGCCGAGATAGACGAGAACCAGCACAATCGCCAAAAATTCAGCACGCAGCATCAACCACAGCGCAGCCGCTTGCGAGAAGGCAAGCATCAGGTAGAGCACCGCGTGCACCGGATTGCGCGCAGTGATCACACGGAATGCAGCAAAAAGCAGTGCGAGCGAGAACAGGTAGAAAAACCCTGTCTTGATGTCCATGGATCAATGATTGTTGTTTTGCACTGCGCGCGGCCCGTGGCCGCGCCCGGTTTCAGCGATAAGGTGCGTCGGCAGCGCGCGCTGCAGCGATTTCCGATTCATATCGGTCGCCCACAGCCAGCAGCATTTCCTTGGTGAAATAGAGGTCGCCTCTTTTCTCACCGTGGTATTCGAGGATGTGAGTTTCGACGATCGAATCAACCGGACAGCTTTCTTCACAGAAGCCGCAGAAGATGCATTTCGTCAGGTCGATATCGTAACGCGACGTGCGGCGCGATCCGTCGGCACGCACGTCTGATTCGATCGTGATTGCCACCGCAGGGCAGACTGCTTCGCACAGTTTGCAGGCAATGCAGCGTTCTTCGCCGTTTTCATAGCGACGTAACGCATGCAAACCTCGAAATCGCGGCGACTGTGGCGTCTTTTCTTCCGGATACTGGACCGTGATTTTGCGACGAAATGCGTAGCGGCCGGTCAACACCATGCCACGCAGCAATTCGGTCAGCAAGAAACTGCCCAAGAAGTCTTTAAGCGAAAAACTTGTCGACGGCGATGTCGATGCAGACATCGGTACCGACGTCGGCGGTGAGGTGGTTGCAGCCATTTAAGTGATTGTCTTCAAATGTTTGTCCAGATGTTCCAGGGTGAATTCAGCCAAGCGCCGACCACCAGCAACCAGACCAAGGTGACCGGAATGAAAATCTTCCAACCCAACCGCATGATCTGGTCGTACCGAAAGCGTGGAAACGTCGCGCGAATCCAGATGAACAAGGACACCACAAAAAACGTCTTCAAGCCCAGCCAGATCCAGCCCGGTACGAGATTGAAATATTGGTTGTCGATCGGCGACAACCAGCCACCAAGAAACATCAGCACGGCGAGGATCGATACCAGCCACATGCTCGCGTACTCGGCGAGAAAGAAGATCGCGAAGCCCATGCCCGAATACTCGACCATGTGGCCCGCCACGATCTCAGCTTCGCCCTCAACCACGTCGAATGGATGACGATTCGTCTCGGCGACCGCCGAGATCAGGTAGACGATGAAGATTGGCAACAGCGGCAGCCAGTTCCAGGACAGGAAGCCGAGCCCCCAACCGGCCGCTTGGCCCACGCCTTGCGACATCACGATGTCCGTGAGGTTCATGCTGCCAGAGACCATCAACACAACGACGAGGCAGAAGCCCATCGCAATCTCATAACTGACCATCTGCGCCGATGCGCGCATTGCACCGAGAAAGGCGTACTTCGAGTTCGATGCCCAACCGGCGATGATGACTCCGTAAACCTCAATCGAAGTAATCGCCATCACCAGCAGCAACCCCGCATTCACGTCGGCCAGCACCACATCGGGTCCGAACGGAATCACCACCCAGGCTGCGAGTGCCGGCATGATCGCCATGATCGGACCCAGCACGAACAACCCCCGGCTCGATGCAGAGGGGCGGATAATTTCCTTGGTCAGCAACTTCAACGCATCGGCAATTGGCTGCAACAGACCAAATGGCCCAACCCGATTCGGCCCCATTCGCACCTGCATGAAGCCGAGCAGCTTGCGCTCCCACAGCGTGAGATAGGCAACCGCGCCCATCAACGGCGCCAACACGGCGACGATCTTCATCAAGTTCCAAAGCACTGGCCAGACCAGCCCGCTCCACCAACTCATTGCGATCAGGCCGCGACCGCCGTAGTAGAGGCCGTCGATCATGCTGGAACCGTTTCGTCACGCATCGGCTGTGCAAAGCGCTGCGCATCGGCGGTGAGTTGCAACGACGGCGCACGTCGCACCAATCCATCGAGCTGATAGATGCTGGCGGTGGCAGGTGCCGCGATGTCGTGCAGCGACAAATCGATTTGGCCTCGGCTCGCGTTGCTGAGCCGCTCAGGTGCGATGAACGCTGGCTTATCGATACCGACGATGTGCTCGAGCACCTGCTGCGACGAATCGAAATCAAAGCCCTTGAGACCAAGCAGATCCGCCAGTACGCGCAGCACCTTCCATGCAGGCCGTGCCTCGCCAAGCGGCTTCACCACGGCGAAAAAGCTCTGAATACGCGCTTCTGCATTGACAAACGTGCCGGGCGTTTCGGTAAAAGGCGCAATCGGCAGCAACACATCGCTGAACGCCATGTTGGCCTTGAACGGGCTGAACGTGACAACCATGTCGCATCCGGCCAACGCATCGACGACTCCAGCCCCGATGGCCGAATCAAACTCAGGCTCGGTATTCAGCAGGAGCAGCGCACGGCACGCGCCCTGCAGCATCTGCCCCGCGTTGCGACCATAGGGACCCGGCTCCGCATTGACCAACTGTGCGCCCACTGTGTTGGCTGCTTCGCTAAGCACGCCGATGCTGGCACCGGTCTGGCGACCAATCCACTGCGCAAGTGCAAGTAGTCCAGAGGCGTTCGGATGATGCATTGCGCCATTGCCAAGCAGGATGGCAGCTTCCTTGCCAGCCAGCAACGCTTTCGCAACGCGCGTGGTGGATTCGGTGGCGGTGCCGGGGAGGGGCGCGTCGACACCGTTTTGCGTGGCAACTGAAGCCGCCAAGTCGGCCAGCGCATGCGCCCAGTCCGCAGCCGGCGCCACCAGCGCGTTCGCCACAGGCATCGCCCAGTCCGGCTTGACCGCACCGATGCTGGACACCACACACCCTTTTCTTACTGCCTGCCGAATCCGCTGCGCAAACAGTGGATGGTCTTTCCGCAGATCGGAACCAATCACGAGCGCGGCTTGCAAGTCGGACAACGAGGCAATTGAGCGGCCCAGATGACGCACTCCTTCGGATGCCGCGAATTCAGCCTGTCGCAGGCGGTGATCGATGTTTTCGCTGCCGAGCGCGCGCATTAGCGATGCGGTCAGGTGCAGTTCTTCCAGCGTGCTGTGCGGGCTGACCAATGCACCAACCGCATGCGAGCCGTGCACATCGATGGTCTGACGCAGGCCGTTGGCCACATATTCGAGCGCGGTCTGCCAGTCAACTTCAATCCACTGACCGCCCTGCTTGAGCATCGGCTTGGTAAGCCGCTCCTCAGAGTTCAACGCTTCATAAGAGAAACGATCGCGGTCCGCGAGCCAACATTCGTTGACCGCTTCGTTCTCCAGCGGCAAGACGCGCATCACTTGGTTGTTCTTGACCTGCACGATCAGATTCGCGCCGGTCGAGTCGTGCGGGCTGATCGACTTGCGTCGTGACAGCTCCCAATTGCGTGCCTGAAAACGGAACGGCTTGCTGGTGATCGCACCGACTGGGCACAGGTCGATCATGTTGCCTGACAGCTCGGAATCGACCGTGTCGCCGAGCACCGTCGTGATCTCTGAATGCTCGCCGCGGTGGATCATGCCGAGTTCCATCACCCCACCGATCTCCTGGCCGAAGCGAATGCAACGCGTGCAATGGATGCAACGCGCCATTTCTTCCATCGACAACAGCGGTCCGACGTTCTTGTGAAAGACCACGCGCTTTTCTTCTTCGTAGCGCGAGGCCGAGCCGCCGTAACCAACCGCCAGATCCTGCAATTGGCACTCGCCCCCCTGATCACAGACCGGACAGTCGAGCGGATGGTTAATCAACAAAAATTCCATCACCGACTGTTGCGCGCGCACCGCCTTGTCGGACCGCGTGCGTACGATCATGCCTTTCGACGCCGGTGTGGCGCAGGCAGGCATGGGCTTGGGCATCTTCTCGATGTCGACTAGGCACATACGGCAATTTGCCGCGATTGTCAACTTCTTGTGATAGCAAAAGTGAGGGATGTAGGCGCCCGCTTTGTCGGCTGCATGCATGACCATGCTGCCTTCTGCGACTTCGACCTTCTTGCCGTCCAGTTCCAGTTCAACCATAGAGCGCGTTCGTTACTGCCTTCAGTGCGTTTCGTCGGTGGTGTCACGCGCTGCTGCAGGCGACACCATGCAGGTCTTGTGGGCGATGTGATGCTCGAATTCGCGACGGAAGTGCTTGATCATCGCGCGCACGGGCATCGCGGCCGCATCACCGAGCGCGCAGATGGTACGGCCCTGGATGTTGTCGGCCACCGAGTCCAGCAGCGCCAGATCGGTCAACTTGCCCGCGCCGTTTTCAATTCGGTCCACCATCCGCGACAGCCAGCCAGTGCCTTCGCGGCACGGCGTGCACTGACCACAGGATTCGTGCATGTAGAAGTAGGACAGGCGTTGCAAGCTTTTCACCATGCAGCGACTGTCGTCCATCACGATCACGGCACCGGAGCCAAGCATGGAGCCAGCTTTGGCGATCGAGTCGTAGTCCATCGTGACGTCCATCATGATGGCGGCAGGCAGCACCGGCGCCGATGAGCCGCCGGGAATGACTGCCTTCAGTGTGCGACCCTTGCGCACACCACCGGCCAATTCGAGCAGCTTGGAGAACGGCGTGCCCATTGGCACTTCGAAATTGCCAGGCGCCTCTACATCGCCGGAGACTGAAAAAATCTTGGTACCACCGTTGTTCGGCTTGCCGCATTCCAGATAGGCGAGCCCACCGTTGCGGATGATCCACGGCACCGCCGCAAAAGTCTCCGTATTGTTGATCGTGGTCGGCTTGCCATAAAGCCCAAAGCTGGCCGGAAAAGGCGGTTTGAAGCGAGGCTGCCCTTTTTTGCCTTCAAGTGATTCGAGCAGTGCGGTTTCTTCGCCGCAGATGTAGGCGCCAAAACCGTGCGAGGCATGCAGCTGGAAATTGAAGTCGCTGCCGAGGATGCCATCGCCCAGCAAGCCGGCTTCACGCGCTTCTTCCAGCGCCTCTTCAAAGCGCTCGTAGGTATGAAAAATCTCGCCGTGGATGTAGTTGTAGCCGACGCTGATGCCCATCGCATAGGCTGCGATTGCCATTCCCTCAATCACGATGTGCGGGTTGTACTCCATGATGTCGCGATCCTTGCAGGTGCCAGGCTCTCCTTCATCGGAGTTGCAGACCAAGTACTTCTGGCCAGGAAACTGACGCGGCATGAAGCTCCACTTCAAACCGGTCGGAAAACCCGCGCCGCCGCGGCCACGCAGGGCCGATTCCTTCATCGTCGCGATCACCGCGTCCGGCGTCATGCGTTCGCCGCCTGAGGCACCCAAGATCTTGCGGAGCGCTTCGTAACCACCGCGTGATTCGTAATCTTTTAGCCGCCAATTGCCACCATCAAGGCCTGCATAGATTTGCGGGCTGATATGGCGCCCGTGAAAGCAACTCGACACACCCGTCGATTGGAACTGCGAAAGAATTTTCTGCGCTGATTTCATTGACTTTGCGCACCTTTCAACTCATCGATCAGCTGATCGAGCTTCTCGTGGGACATGAAGCTGCACATTGCGCGGTCGTTGACCAGCAACACCGGCGCGTCGGCGCAGGCGCCCAGACATTCACTCTGCTGCAACGTGAAAAGCCCGTCGTCCGTGGTACCGCCCATCGCAACGTGCAACTTGCCTTCCAGATACTCAAGCGCCTTTTGACCATCGCGCAACTGGCACGGCAGATTGGTGCAGACATTCAGCTTGTAGCGGCCGACAGGCCGCTGGTTGTACATGTTGTAGAACGTCGTGACCTCACGCACCGCGATCTGTGGCATGCCGAGGAAGTCGGCCACGAGCGTTTCGGTCTCGGTGCTGACATAGCCTTCCTGTTGCTGGACGATCGACAGGCACGCCATGACGGCGGACTGACGTTGGTCGGGCGGATACTTCACGACTTCGCGCTCAAAGCGAGCGCGTGTCTGGTCATCAAACGTGGCTTCGTTCATCAGCGGTCGATCTCTCCAAACACGATGTCCAAGGTGCCGATGATGGCCACAGCATCGGCAATCATGTGGCCGCGCACCATCTCGTCCATGCTGGCAAGGTGCGCAAAGCCAGGCGCGCGAATCTTCAAGCGGTACGGTTTGTTCGCGCCGTCACTGATCAGGTAGATGCCGAACTCACCCTTCGGATGCTCGACCGCTGCATACGCCTCCCCTTCTGGCACGTGCATGCCTTCCGTGAACAGCTTGAAGTGGTGGATGAGCTCTTCCATGTTCTCCTTCATGGAAACACGGTCAGGCGGTGCAATCTTGTGATTGTCGGTAATGACTGCGCCAGGATTTGCGCGCAGCCAGTTCACGCATTGCGAAATGATCCGGTTCGATTCGCGCATTTCCTGCACGCGGACCAGATAGCGGTCGTAGCAGTCTCCGGTAGTGCCCACAGGAATGTCGAAATCCATCTCCGAATAAACCTCGTAAGGCTGCTTCTTGCGCAGATCCCAGCCGACGCCGGAGCCGCGCAACATCGGACCGCTCATGCCGAGGTTCAACGCACGTTCTGGCGTGACCACACCGATGCCGACTGTGCGTTGCTTCCAGATACGGTTGTTCGTCAGCAGCGTCTCGTACTCATCGACGTATTTCGGAAACGACTTCGTGAAGTCATCGATGAAGTCGAGCAGGGAGCCTTGCCGGTTCTCGTTGAGCGTGGCCATCGCGCGCTTGCTCTTGATCTTGCTGACCGTGTACTGCGGCATCTGCTCAGGCAGGTCGCGATAGACGCCGCCGGGTCGGAAATACGCCGCGTGCATGCGCGCGCCTGAGACGGCCTCATATATGTCCATCAGCGTTTCGCGCTCGCGGAACGTGTAGATCAGGACGGTTGAGCTGCCGCAATCGTTCGCGTGGGACCCAAGCCACATCAAGTGATTCATCACGCGTGTGATCTCAGCGAACATTACGCGGATGTACTGCGCGCGCAGCGGGACTTCGACGTCCAGCAGCTTTTCGATCGCAAGGCAGTAGGCATGCTCGTTGCACATCATCGACACGTAGTCGAGCCGGTCCATGTAGGGCAGCGACTGGATGAATGTCTTGTGCTCAGCCAGCTTTTCAGTGGCGCGATGAAGCAGGCCGATGTGCGGATCAGCACGTTGCACGACCTCACCGTCAAGCTCCAGCACGAGACGCAGCACCCCATGTGCCGCCGGGTGCTGGGGGCCGAAATTCAGGGTGTAATTCTTGATGTCAGCCATGCGGGCGTTCAAAGAGGATCAGGTCACTTCGCCGTAGTTGTCTTCGCGGATCACGCGAGGCGTAACTTCACGCGGCTCGATGGTGATCGGCTGATAAATCACACGGCGTTGCTCAGGGTCATAGCGCATTTCGACGTGACCTGACAACGGGAAGTCTTTGCGGAATGGGTGGCCAATGAAACCGTAATCGGTCAGGATGCGGCGCAAATCTCGGTGACCATCGAACATGATGCCGTACAGATCGAACGCCTCGCGCTCGTACCAATCGGCCGCGTTCCATATGTCTACCACCGAAGGCAGCACAGGAAAATCGTCGTCGTCACAAAACGCACGAACGCGCACCCTGTGATTGAGACTGATCGATAGCAGATGAGACACCACACCGTAGCGAGGGCCGTCCCAGCGGCCATCGCCGTACACCGAATAGTCGACTCCACACAGGTCCATCAGTTGCTCGAACTGGCAGGACGGCGCTTCGCGCAGCGTGGCCATCACGCTCAAATAATCGGCTGAGCGGACGATTACAGTCAATTCGTCCCGTACCAGCTCGACACTGCGCGCACGCCCTTGCAGCGCCTGGGTGACAGCCGCCTTGAGCGAGCTGTCGCTGTCGCTCAAATTCGATTCGTCGGATGTCGTCATGCGAGGGGCAGCGTACTGAGTTAACGATATAAGTTCAAAAGCCGAAGCAATTCAAGCCCGCGCGATCGTCTGCGTACGTCGGATTTTTTGCTGCAACTGGATGATCCCGTACAGCAGTGCTTCGGCGGTCGGTGGGCAGCCCGGTACATAGACGTCAACGGGCACAATGCGGTCGCAGCCGCGCACCACCGAGTAGCTGTAGTGGTAGTAGCCGCCACCATTCGCGCAAGATCCCATCGAAATCACCCAACGCGGTTCGCTCATCTGGTCATAGACCTTGCGCAGCGCGGGAGCCATCTTGTTGCACAGGGTGCCGGCCACAATCATCAGATCGCTCTGGCGTGGGCTTGCGCGAAACACTTCGGCGCCAAAGCGGCCGATGTCATAACGAGCTGCCGCCGCGTGCATCATCTCGACCGCACAACAGGCCAGACCGAAGGTCATCGGCCACAACGATCCGGTCTTGGCCCAGTTCACCACCGAGTCATAACTCGTGGTGACGAAGCCTTCCTTCATCACGCCTTCGATCATGTTGCTTTCCTTTTCCCCGTCAACTGGGCAAATTGCAGTCCTAATTGAGCCGCCGTCAGTGACAGCAATGCGTCGGCAAAACCGTCAATCATTCCCAATTCAGCGCACCCTTCTTCCATTCGTAGACGAAGCCAACCACCAAGATACCGAGGAACACGACAACCGCCATGAAGCCCACAGTGCCGACCTCACGCAACGCAACGCCCCATGGAAACAAGAACGCAATCTCGAGGTCGAACAAGATGAAAAGTATTGCCACCAAGTAGTAGCGCACATCGAACTTCATGCGTGCGTCCTCAAACGCTTCAAAGCCGCACTCATAGGGCGAATTCTTTGCAGCGTCAGGCCGGTTCGGACCCAGGACCAAGCCGATCAATTGAGGCAATACACCGACTGCAATGCCCACCAGAATAAACAGGAGAACCGGCAGGTATTGCTCTAGATCCATGACATTCAAAAAGGTTGGACGCGTCCTGTCCGGCTGCGACTTTCCCAAGAAGACAGCACCACTTTTCGATGCGTCCACTGGAAAGCGCCGAACGAGATCGAGCGCGCTGCATATTTGGTGCCGTCGGCGAGACTCGAACTCGCACAGCTTTCGCCACTACCCCCTCAAGATAGCGTGTCTACCAATTTCACCACGACGGCGGCTAGATAACCTCACAGTTTCAGCGCAAAGCGAGCGTGAAGCAATTCTTCAAAACATTCGTATGCTGCACTGCGAAACCAGCTCGGCAGTTTAGCTTGAAAACACCCCTTTTGGACGTGCCGGACGCGAACGTCCTGCGTCCGGGCCATGGTTATCGGGTCGGGATCTGACCCGCCTCCGATGCACCCATTGCAGGGGCTGCAGGCACCGTTGGAACAGACGGGTCAACCGCACCAGCAGCACCTGTCACTGCGGCACCGGAAGGAATTTGCCCCAGCGGATCGGATGCCGCAGGAAGGGCTGCCGAGACAGCCGACCGGGGTGCGACAACACCAGCGCGGTCAAACACGCTGCCCGATGGTGCTGTCGTGCGAAATGCGCCGCCGAAGTACGACAACGCCAGCGTGCAAACCAAGAAAACGCCAGCCAGCACAGCGGTGGTCCGAGAGAGAAAATTGGCACTGCCGCTGGCACCGAACAAGCTGCCAGAACTGCCGCCGCCGAATGCCGCTCCCATGTCTGCGCCCTTGCCATGCTGCACCAGAATCAATCCAATCATGCCCAGCGCGGAAAGCATTTGCGCGGCCAGAATCAGCGTCAAAACCATGTTCATTCGTTCATCACTCCATTGAGCTTATCAAGCTTCCGATCTCAGGCTGCTGCAGCACTTGCCGCCGCCGTCACGATCTTTAAAAAGTCCGCAGCCTTCAGTGAAGCACCACCGATCAGGCCGCCACCGATGTCTGGTTGAGCCAGCAGCTCAGCCGCGTTGGCTGCATTCATGCTGCCACCGTACAAGATGCAGACTCGTTCGTCCTTGTTGCTGGCCGCATGCAACTGGTGCCGCAATACCGCGTGCACGGCTTGGGCCTGTCCCGGCGTCGCTGTGCGACCAGTGCCGATCGCCCACACCGGTTCATAAGCCACCACGATCTCGCTGATGCAGTGGCCGTTGATGTGGATCACAGCGGCCAACTGGCGCTTCACCGCGTCTTCGGTCTGTCCTGCGTCCCGCTGTGCCAGCGTTTCACCGACGCACACGATGGGCGTGATGCCCAGCGCCAATGCGGCCTTTGTCTTGTCGGCCACCAATGCATCGGTCTCGCCGTGATGCTGGCGCCGCTCCGAATGCCCGACGATGCAGTAGCGCACGCCGAATTCTCGCAACATTGCAGCCGATATTTCGCCGGTGAATGCGCCTTCGCATTGTGTCGACACGTCCTGCGCGCCCGGCGCAACTGGCGACCCTTCGCAGAGCGTCTGCAACTGCGGCAGGTAGACCGCTGGAGCGCATATGGCAACTTGCACCGCACCCGATGGCGGCAGACCTGCTCGTATTTCCTCAACCAGCGCCCGGTTGGTGTCCAGCCTGCCGTTCATCTTCCAGTTGCCAACGATCAATTTCGGACGCACTGCGTTCACCATGTCAGAACGATCTTGCCGACGTGCTGGTTTGATTCCATCAGCTCGTGCGCCTCGCGGGCACGCGCTGCCTCAAAAGTACTGTGTATCACCGGCTTGATCTGGGCTGCTTCAATCAGCGGCCAGACGTTTTTCTGCAGCGCCTGCGCGATCGCCTCTTTGAACGCGATCGGCCGTGGCCGCAAGGTGGAGCCGGTGATGGTCAACCTTTTGCGCAGCACGAGCCCGGCGTTGACTTCGGCTTTGGTACCGCCCTGCAGTGCGATGATCACCAGCCGACCGTCTTCAGCCAAGCATTGAATTTCACGCGCGACATAGCTGCCTGCCACCATGTCAAGAATCACGTCGACTCCTGCGCCGCCAGTCAGCTCATTCACGCGCTCCGCGAAATCCTGCGTCTTGTAGTTGATTGCCTGGTCTGCACCAAGCGACAAGCAAGCCGCACACTTCTCGTCACTGCCTGCTGTGGCGAACACCCGTGCACCAAACGCTTTCGCCATCTGGATGGCCGTCACACCAATGCCGCTGGTGCCGCCTTGCACCAGCAATGTCTCGCCAGACTTGAGGCGCCCGCGGTCGAACACGTTCGACCAGACGGTGAAAAACGTCTCTGGCAGCGAGGCAGCTTCGATATCTGTCAATCCCGCTGGCACCGGCAGACATTGACCCGCTGGCGCAACACAGGCTTCAGCGTAACCACCGCCAGCAACCAGCGCGCAAACGCGGTCACCCAGCTTGAGTCCCACCTTTTCCATCGCTGTCGCATCGCCCGACTCAATCACCCCAGCAACCTCGAGCCCTGGCAAATCGGACGCGCCGGGTGGCACCGGATAGTTGCCGGTTCGCTGCAGTACATCGGGCCGATTCACGCCGCTGGCCGCGACCCGAATCAACACCTCGCCAGCGCCGGACTTGGGCTCCGGCCGCTCGGTCAGTTGCAGCACGTCGGGCGCACCAAACTGCTTGATCTCAATTGCTTTCATGACAAATCACCTCCGATGCGCTGGAATAACAAGCCTTCAATGCTACTTATTCAATAGCTAAACATCACTGCATCGGCTCGAACTGCTGCGATGACTCATTGCGTGCCGGTCGGTCCAGCAGCGCTTTCATCGAAAGTTTGATGCGGCCCTTTTCATCGGTCTCGAGCACCTTGACTTTGACGATCTGACCTTCGCTCAAGTAGTCCGTCACCTTCTCGACCCGTTCGTGCGCGATCTGGCTGATGTGCAGCAGGCCATCTTTGCCGGGCAACAGGTTCACCAGCGCGCCGAAGTCGAGAATCTTGGTGATCGGACCCTCATAGACCTTGCCAATCTCCACTTCTGCGGTGATCTGCTCGATCCGGCGTTTGGCTTCATCGGCCTTGTCGCTGTCGGTCGACGCAATCGTGATCGTGCCGTCTTCGTCGATGTTGATCTGGCAACCGGTTTCTTCGGTCAGCGCGCGGATCACAGAGCCACCTTTGCCGATCACGTCACGGATTTTCTCGGGATTGATCTTCAGGGTGTAGAGCTTCGGCGCGAAGCTGCTGATTTCTTCATTCGCGCTGCCCATCGCTTCCTGCATCTTGGTCAGGATGTGCATGCGCGCCTCCTTGGCTTGCGCCAACGCGACCTGCATGATTTCCTTTGTGATGCCCTGAATCTTGATATCCATCTGCAGCGCAGTGATGCCGTTCGTGGTGCCGGCCACCTTGAAATCCATGTCGCCCAGATGATCCTCGTCGCCCAGGATGTCGGTCAGCACTGCAAAGCGGTTGCCTTCCTTGATCAAACCCATCGCGATGCCGGCGACGTGTGCCTTCATCGGCACGCCGGCGTCCATCATCGACAGGCAACCGCCGCAAACCGATGCCATCGACGAAGAGCCGTTCGATTCGGTGATCTCACTGACCACACGCACCGTGTAGGGGAACTCGTCCTTGGGCGGCATGCACGCGGCCAGCGCACGCTTGGCAAGCCGGCCGTGGCCGGTCTCGCGCCGCTTGGTGGTGCCCATGCGTCCGACTTCACCGGTCGCAAACGGAGGCATGTTGTAGTGGAACAGGAAGCGGTCTTCGAACTCGCCGGCCAGTGCGTCGATGCGTTGCGCGTCACGCTCGGTGCCCAGGGTGGTGACCACCAAGGCTTGGGTCTCGCCGCGCGTGAACAGCGCCGAGCCGTGGGTGCGCGGCAGCAGCCCATGACGGATCTCGATCGGGCGCACAGTGCGCGTGTCGCGCCCGTCGATACGCGGCTCGCCGGCAAGGATCTGGCCGCGCACGAGCGACGCTTCGATATCGAACAGCATGCCCTCGACCTTGGAGGAGTCGAATTCGGCGCCGTCGGCCTTCAAAGACTTGATCACTTCCGCATAAGCGGCGCGTGTGGCCTGTGTGCGGCTCTGCTTGTTGCGGATTTCATAGGCGGCGCGCAGCTTGTCTTCGGCCAGCGACTTGACCTTGCTCACCAGCGACTCGTCATGGGCCGGCGCGGTCCAGTCCCAGACTGGCTTGCCAGCGTCGCGCACCAGTTCATGGATCGCCTCAATTGCGATCTTGCCTTGCTCATGGCCGAACACGACCGCGCCGAGCATGATTTCCTCCGGCAGCTGTTGCGCTTCGGATTCGACCATCAGCACCGCGGCTTCCGTGCCCGCCACCACCAAGTCCATCAGCGAATTTTTGCGCGCGGTCTGGCCTGGATTCAGCACGTATTCGCCGTTGATGTAGCCCACCCGTGCGGCGCCCAGGGGCCCGTTGAACGGAATGCCGGAAATCGACAGCGCTGCGCTGACACCGATCATCGCAGCGATGTCGGCATCGACTTCCGGGTTCAGCGACACCGTGTGGATCACCACATGCACTTCGTTGACGAATCCTTCTGGAAACAGCGGGCGAATCGGCCGGTCAATCAAGCGGCTGGTCAACGTCTCCAGCTCGCTCGGCTTGGCTTCGCGCTTGAAAAAGCTGCCCGGGATGCGACCGGCAGCGTACGTTTTCTCGATGTAGTCCACCGTGAGCGGGAAGAAATCCTGCCCCGGCTTCGGCGTCCTGGATGCGACCACGGTGGCCAGCACCACGGTGTCATCGATGTTGACCAGCACGGCGCCACCAGCCTGGCGGGCAATTTCGCCGGTTTCCAGCACGACGGTCTTGTCGCCCCATTGAAAGGTTTTGCTGACTTTATTGAAAAGGCTCATGGATTGGCTCCATCCTTAATTGTTGATTCGGTTGCTAAAAACCTGCTTATTCATACTTCATCGCAGTTCGTGCTCACACCATGGAACAAGCAAGAAAACATTCGGGCCGTCGATCGGCTAATTCGCCGAAGCCGCTTTGATCCAGCTTTCACGTCGCTGAGCCCGGCTCCGGCGGAATGACACCGGACTGACTTGCTGCTCGGACTGGTCGGTGCACAGCAAATCCGGCAAGCGGGGGAAAAACAAAACGCCTGAGCTAGCGCGCTAACTCAGGCGTTCTGCCTGGGATATCGGTGGAACTGCGAGAGGCGACGCTTACTTGCGCAGCCCGAGCTTGGCGATCAGCGCGGTATAGCGTGGCGCTTCTTTTGACTTCAAATAGTCGAGCATCTTGCGACGACGGCTGACCATGCGCAACAGACCGCGACGACCGTGGTGATCTTTGGCGTGCGTCTTGAAGTGCGGCATTAATTCGTTGATGCGCGCCGTCAGCAGCGCGACCTGCACTTCGGGGCTGCCGGTGTCGTTGGGTGCGCGGGCGTTGTCTTTGACGACTTCGGCCTTGATCGAGGTAGCAATCATGGTGGGATCAAATGGGTTTCTCGTTCCAGAAATTGTTTGACTTGCGGTGCGCCGCTGGAACTGCGCGCACCGTGCACTCGAGCTTTGAGTAGGAAGATTCGGCCGCATTACCATAACGGAACAGGACAAAAAATCCTGTCACCCGAATGCGCCAAAACCCGCCGATTATAACTTGAGCCACCGCGCGAGCCGTTGCACACCCTCCTGCAGCCGAGCTGGATCACGCGTCGCAAAACACCACCGAAGCCAACCTTCCCCGGCCCGTCCAAAGGCGCTGCCCGGCGCCAGCCCGAGGCCAACTTGCGCGACCAGCTGCTTCGCCACGTCGAGCGAATCGCCGCTCCTGCCTTCCAGCTGGAAGAACGCGTACATGCCGCCATCTGGCGTCGCCAGCCGGACGCCAGGCAGCGCCTGCAACAGCGGGACCAGCCGGTCTCGGCAGTCGGCAAGGTGCGCCACCACACGCGGCGTGACCGCTTCGGTGCCGTGGATTGCCGCCACGCCGGCCCGCTGTGTAAACACGCTGGTGCACGAGGTATTGAACTCAATCAACTTCCCCAGTTCCTGCGTCAATGCGCGCGGCAGCACCAGCCAGCCAAGTCGCCAGCCGGTCATTAAGAAACTCTTAGAAAAGCTGTGCACCACCACGAGGCGGTCGTCGCTCTCCGCCGCATCCAGAAAGCTGGGTGCAATGGGGGTATCGCCGCGAAAGTAAAGCCGTTCATAGACTTCGTCGGCGACGATCCAGGTGCCGGTGCGCCGACAGTGCGCGAGGATCGCCTGTTGCTGCTCCCTATTGAGGCACCAGCCGGTTGGATTGTTCGGCGCGTTCACGAGCAACATGCGCGTGGTCGGCGTGATCGCAGACAACAGCTCCTCCAGATCGATCTGCCAGCGGCCTTCCTCATCCGGCGACAGCGCCACGGTGCGCAACCGGGCGCCCATGATGAGCGCCTGTGCCGGCAGATTTGGCCAGACCGGCGCGATGGCCACCACCTCGTCGCCCGCATCGATCAACGCCTGGCAGCTGAGCATCAGCGCATTCACGCCGCCGGAGGTGATCGCAATTCGCGCCGCATCGATCGGCCCGTGTAACCGGGCCATATAGCCCGCGACCGCTTCGCGCAATTCGGGCAGGCCGAGGTTATGCGCATAAAACGTCTCACCACGCTGGAGCGATTCGATCGCTGCCTGCCGGATGAAGTCGGGTGTGACTTCATCGCTTTCACCGAACCAGAATGCAAGCACGTTGTCACAACCTAGGCCGGCGTTGGCGACCTCGCGAATTCGCGACGCCTCCAGGTTTTCAATCGCGGTTCGCATATTCGTGACTTCGAGCCTTGTGAAGTTTGCCGGGCCAGGCGCATCGTAGCGGCCGGCTGTTTCATTGCATCCACTGCCTGCCCTCATACGCTGCCCGATAGAAAGTTCTGACCTGTGAAAATCCACCCGACCCGCCGTGCCGCACCTGCACTGCTCGCCATCTGTCTGTTCGCTGCAATCTGCCTGAATGCGCCCGATGTGCAAGCCGCCAGGCACAAGTCCAAACGGTCCACCGCCAAAGAGTCCTACGCTGGCTCGGCCGAGACCACCAAAGAACGGGAACGCCGATTGACACGCGAATGTCGGGGGCGACCGAACGCAGGTGCGTGCCTGGGCTACGGCCAGTAACCACGCGCCACACCTCGACTTGCGCGGTGCGCGCGCAGCGAAGGCTGCGCCGTTTGCTCGCGACAGCCAGTTCCGGTCGCTGCGGACCGAACCGCATGGCAGACGCAGCGCCGCCGCCGCCGCCGCCGCGCCCGGATAATCACTGCAGCCGACCTCGACTTCAGAAGCCGGCACCCGCCCCATCCGGACCGACCCCATGCGCCTGCTGCTCGTCGAAGACGACAAGATGATTGGTGAGATCGTGCTCGACGCCTTACGTGCCGAGCACTACGCAGTCGACTGGGTGCGTGATGGTGAGATGGCCGATGCGGCGCTGAAAAGCGAACACTACGACCTGATGCTGCTTGACCTCGGCTTGCCCAAGCGCGATGGCGTGGCTGTGCTGCGCGACCTGCGCACGCGCAACGATCGGCTGCCGGTGCTGGTCGCCACCGCACGCGATGCGCTTGCCGACCGGATCAATGGGCTTGATGCGGGCGCCGACGACTATGTGCTCAAACCATTCGACATCGACGAGCTGATCGCGCGCATCCGCGCGCTGTTGCGGCGCAGTGCGGGCCAGGCGGCACCGGCGTTCGAACACAACGGCCTCAGTCTGAACCCGGCCACACACGAAGCCTCCGTGCATGGGCGCTCCGTACAGCTCTCAGCCCGTGAATGGGCCGTGCTGGAGCCGCTGATCGCCCGCCCCGGCGTGCTGTTTTCTCGCGTGCAACTTGAAGAAAAGCTCTACGGCTGGAAAGACGACATCAGCAGCAATGCAGTCGAGGTCTACATCCACGGATTGCGTAAAAAGCTTGGCGCCAACGCGATTCAGACCGTGCGCGGGCTTGGCTATCTGCTCCCCCGTGATTGATCACGCCATCGTCCCGTCGCGCTCGCTGCGCGCCCGATTGCTGCTGTTTTTGCTTGGCGCGGTGGTGCTGTTTGCGGCGGCGCAGGGCGTAATCGCTTATCGAAGTGCGTTGCAGCAGGTCGATCAGATGTTCGACTATCAATTGCAGCAAATGGCAGCTTCCATGGGCACCGGTTTTGTAATCGGCCCGGGGCCCGGAATCCCCGAAGTGCCGCAAACCGACGACGACATCCTGATCCAGATCTGGGGGCAAGACGGCGCGCAAGTGTTTCGTTCACCAAGCTCGGCGCTGCCCCGGATGCGCGCGCTGCTCGGGTTTTCCGACCTTATGGCGAATGGCCGCAGTTACCGTGTCTACACACTGCAAACGCCTCAGCAGGTCATCCAGATTGCGCAGGACCGTAGTGCCCGCACAGCAAGAGCCCGGGCGCTGGCAGCGCGTGCGGCGTTGCCCGTGGCACTGTTCGCCCCGCTCCTGATGCTGGTGGTCTGGTGGGTCGTCAGCCGCGCGCTGGCCCCCGTGGAGCGCATGCGCGCGCAGGTGGCGGCACGCGCTGCAGCCGATTTGTCGCCGCTTTCGCTCACTGGTTTGCCGTCTGAGGTAGGCCCGCTGGTCGGCGAATTGAACGCGCTGTTCGGCCGTGTGGGCCAGGCGTTCGATGCGCAGAAGAATTTCGTTGCCGATGCCGCCCATGAGCTGCGCACGCCGCTGGCCGCATTGAAGCTGCAGGCACAGGCATTGCGCCGCTTGCCGACGTCCGCCGATGGCGGCACCCAGGAGATCGCGGTGACGCGGCTGAATCAGGGAATCGACCGCGCAGTCCGGCTGGTCGAGCAGTTGCTGAGCCTGGCCCGTGCGGAGGCCAGCGGCGATGTGACCGCGCTGGCCAATGGCACAAAGGCAAATCGCGTCGACCTCGGCCTGGTAGTGCGGCTGGCGGCTGCCGATGCGCTGCCGCGTGCCCAGAACGCCGGCATTGCGCTGGGCCTCGGTGACGGTGCAGCGGACCCCGACAACGAAACTGGTGCGGATGTTCACAAGCCCATTCAAGTCCGCGGAGACGCGGAAGCGCTGCGCGCGCTGGTCGCCAACCTGCTGGACAACGCGATCAAATACACACCTGCGCCGGGACAGGTGGAAGTCGATCTGTCGCTTGACCTCAACTGCGCCGTATTGACCGTGGAAGACAGCGGACCTGGCATTGCGCCGGCCGAGCGCGGCCGCGTGTTCGACCGGTTCTTTCGCGCCAGCGACGCGAGTGCGAGCGGCAGCGGTCTCGGGCTGGCGATCGTGAAAGCGATTGCAGACCGCCACGGCGCGGCACTCTCTTTGTCCGAGTCCCCTTCGCTGGGCGGGCTGCGGGTTGAATTGCGAATGGCCACAGCGCCTGAGCGACTGCCCAGTTGACACACCCACAGCACCGTCAACGCGTCGGTGCAGTCGAAATGCAAAATCTCAAGCGTTAGCATCGATGCGTCATGCATTTTTGGCTGCCACTTACATCGACCGCGCTGTTTCACCTCAGCGTTATTTTCGGCAGTCTGCTTCTGTATGCGGTCAGCACGCACGTCAACATGCAGCGTCGCCACCCCTCAGCGGCCATTGCCTGGGTCATCACGATCGTGCTGCTGCCGTATATCGCATTGCCGCTGTACCTGCTGCTCGGCAACCGCAAAATCGCGCGGCCGCCGCGCCGGCACCGCGCGACCGTTGAACCGCGCGTCGCAAGCGACGTGGAAGTCGACGTGCTGGCGCACAGCCGTTGGGCGATCGACACCATCGAAGGCATGGGGCTTGCCGCGCCAATCGCCAACGACGAGGTGCGCTTCCACGTGGACGGAAGCGATGCCTGGCGTGAGCTAATCCGGGTGATCTGCGCGGCGGAGCATCGGCTGGACATCTGCATCTACCTGTTCGGGCATGCCGACGCCGCACGGCAAATCGGACAGTTGCTTGAGGAGCGTGCGGCAGCTGGCGTGCGCGTGCGGTTGTTGCTCGACACGTTCGGCAGCTGGCAGGCATCGCGCAGCCAATTGCGCGAATTGCGCGCAAGCGGTGTTGGCGTGCGCTGGTTCATGCCGCTATTCGACCGACCACGCCCGGGCCGTCTAAACATGCGTAACCACCGCAAGATCGTGGTGGCCGATGGCCGACTTTTGTGGTGCGGCGGCCGCAATCTTGCGACCGAGTATTTCTTTCGCCAGGGCTACGACACGCCCGCTTGGCTCGACCTGAGCTTCACGCTCGAAGGGCCGTTGGCCGTCTCGACCCAGCAGTTGTTCGCCGAACACTGGCGCAACGGCCGCGCACCGCTGGTGAGCCGGCTCCTGCCGCGCCGGACCCGCCGGCGTGCATTGGCACGCGCCCGCGCTGCCGCTGTCGCCCGAGCCAACACGAAGGCGGACAGCGGTGCAGTGATGAGCACTTGGGACGCGGCGCGGCAGCCCACTTGGCCGTTGCAGCCGCAGCAAGCGCAGCACGAAGGCAGCGGGCAAACACCTGTGCAACGCAAATGCAGCACCTCATTTCGACCACTTGCGCCGGTTGTCCCAAGGCCTGCCGCCAATCCCTCCAAACACTTGGCGCAACTGGTTCCCAGCGGCCCGGATCAGCACGAAGACACCGTTTATGCGCTGCTGTTGACTGCGATGTTTCGCGCACGTCGTCGCGTACTGTGCGTCACGCCTTACTTCGTGCCCGACGAAGCGTTGTTGAAAGCCATGCGGCTGGCCGCGCAGCGCGGCGTTCGGGTTGAGCTGATCGTGCCGCTGCGCTCGAACCACTGGCTGGCCGACATCTCACGCGGTCGCGCACTCTACGATCTGGCTGCGGCCGGAGCCGAAGTGCGTTTGATGTCGCAGATGTCGCACGCCAAAGTGGTCGTGATCGACGACGCGCTGGCGCTTGCCGGCTCCGTGAATCTGGACGCGCGCAGCTTGTTCCTGAGCTTCGAGTTGATGATCGCCTTCTACTCAGCCACGGACATCGAAACGCTGACCAACTGGGTCGACCGCACGTTTGCCACCGCGCAGCCGTATCAGCTGCGCCAGCGTACGCTAGGCGCGGAAATCGGCGAAGGGCTGGTGCGTTGGCTTGGATTCCAGATCTGACGCACGCCTCCAGCCTTCGCTCCCTTAGATGGGCTCTCGACTTCCCCCAACCGGGGGCGGCGCCTGCGGCCTAGCGGAGCCGGCTCCGCGGCCACTGTTGGGGTTTGATCGTACCGACTCACAGGGATTCGGTCTTTGTAAGAATTTTGGATACGCAACATGACTTTGGTTACTGACGATCGGTTTGATCTGATTGCGAACGCGCGCCGCTTCGATGCAGCGCGTGCGGACTGGGAACAGCAAGTGCGCTGGTCCAACGGTGCGCGGCTGGCGCTGTCATTCGTGCTCAACATCGAGGAAGGCGCCGAGTTGTCGATCGCCGATGGCGACGTGACCAATGAATCGGCACATGAAGTGACGCACCGCATCGACGACGCGCCAGACTACTGCCTGGCCACCCACTTCGAATTCGGGACGCGGATCGGCCATGCGCGGGTGCTACGCCGGTTCATCGATGCGCAGCTGCCGCTGACGTTGAACGTCTGTGGTCGCGCGCTGGAACGCACGCCCTGGGTTGCAGACGTGGCGCGCGAGCACGGCTTCGAGTTGTGCGGCCATGGCTGGCGCTGGGAGTCGCCGGTGCACATGAGCGAGGACGAAGAACGCGCTGTCATCGCCAAGACCGCGGCTGCGATCGAGCGGCTCGGTGGTCGGCGCCCTGCCGGCTGGCACAGCAAATCGTCACGGTCGGTCCGGTCACGCCGGCTGCTGCGCGAGCACGGCTTCCTCTACGACAGCGACGACTACGGCGATGAGCTGCCGTATCTGCTGGATGCGGGTGGCGATGTGCCGCACGTGGTGCTGCCTTACGGCTTCGACACCAACGACATGCGCTTTTTCAGTGGCAACTTCGTGCGTGCAGCCGACTTCTCAGGCTATGTGATCGATTCGATCGATGCACAGCTGGCCGAGCGCGATGCGGGCCCGAAGATGCTCACGATCGGACTGCATTCCCGCATCGTCGGCCGCGCCGGTCGCATCGCGGGGCTGGATCAGGTGCTCGCTCATGTGCACGGCTTGAAAGCGGCTGTTTGCGTGATGACACGAGAGGCCATTGCCACGCACTGGCTCCACGCCGCAAAGGGGAAAATCAACTGATGCTGCTGGGCCAATCCCTGCTGCCCACAGCCAAGGAGTGGGCGTTAACTCTGGCTGGCATGCGCAGAAGATGCATGAGCAGCGCCTGCCTGCGGCCTTCTGGTTGGGCCGTCAGCTCATGGCAATCTGACTACAACGCCGGCCAGCGTTGCGCCCAGGGCGCAGCCGCCTCGTAGCTTTCCCCCAAGTCGAGCAATGCTTCATCGCGGCCATACGCGCCGATCAACTGAATGCCGATCGGCAAACCTTCACTCGACGGCGCCGCTGGCAGCGCAAGGCCTGGAAGGCCAGCCGCATTCACCCAGCCCGTGTAGATAGCATGGCCGCGCGGGCCGACATCCTGACCGTCGATGGTTGTCGGATAGGCTTGACGCTTCGGCCACGGCAGTGCGGCGGCGGATGGCAGCAGGATCACGTCGAGTCGGTCGAACAGTGCTGCGGCGGCTTTGCGCAACTGCATTACATGCTCAACGATCTGCCAAAGGCGCGCAGCGGGCAGTCGGCGGCCGACTTCGGCCATCTCACGGTACTTCGATGATGCTTTCGCGGCCCATTCGGGGTAACGCTCGAACAGGCGCGCGAGACCGATCTGGCCGATCTGCGGCCACGCTTCGGTAAAGAATTCGAGGTCGAGCGGCAACGACCCTGGATCAACGTGATGGCCCAAATCCCCCAATGTTTTTGCCGCGCGGCGCGCGCTGTCGGCGATTTGCGGATCAAGCGGCGCGGCGCCAAAACGCTCGACGTACAGCACGCGCAGCGGCCCATCGCGCCGAGCCTTGGAACCCGCAGCCTGCGCCGCCGCAAGCGACGAGCGATCCACTGTGGCTGACCCGCGCAGCGCATCGAACAGCAGCCGCGCATCGGCCACCGTGCGCGCGAGTGGCCCGATCACCTCAAAGTCGAGCAGCAGGCTTGGCAGCACGTGCTCGCGCGGCCACGCCGACAACGAAGGCTTCAGCCCCACAACGCCAGCATGCGAAGCCGGCCGGCGAATCGATCCGCCGCCGTCCTGCCCGATGGCAAGCGGCGCGATGCCCGCAGCCACCGCTGCGACTGCGCCGCCGCTGGAGCCGCCCGGAGTCAACTCAGGCGCCCATGGGTTGCCGGTCGCGCCAAACAACGGGTTGTCGGTGTAGCCTTCGAGCGCGAACTCGGGCACGTTGGTTTTCCCCACGATCAACGCGCCTGCAGCCCGCGCGCGGCCGACTGCGAATTCGTCGTGCCCGGTCTGGTGGTTGCGCAGCGCGGGGGTGCCCCAGGTGGTCGGCAGATCGGCCGTCAGCAAACTGTCTTTTACCGTGAGTGGAATGCCATCAAGCGCCGACAGCGGCTGGCCAGCCGCATGGCGCTGCGCCGCGGCCTGGGCCTCAGCCAGCACTTCAACGTCTCGGCGCGCGATCACCGCGTTCAATTGCGGATTCACGGCGTCGAGCCGCGCCAGCACCGCGCCCGCCACATCGACCGGGCTCAGCGTGCCGTCGCGGTAGTGCTTCTGCAGTTCGCGGGCCGAGAGCTGCCATAGGGGTTGGTCAGACTGCGTCATCACATCTTCCCTGGCAACCAGGTTGCAAGCCCTGGCCACACGATCATCAGCAGCGTGAACAGCAGCATGATGACCACGTACGGCACTGCACCCACCATCGCATCGCGAATGCCGCCCTTGTCGGGACGGATGCCTTGCACGACGAACAGATTCATCCCAACTGGTGGCGTGATCATGCCAAGCTCGCACATCAGCACGATGAAGATGCCGAACCAGACCGGGTCGACCCCAAGATGCGTAACCATCGGGAACGTGATCGGAATGGTGGCCACCATCATCGACAGCACATCCATGAACATGCCGAGCACGAAATAAAACACGATCAGCACGAGCAGCATCTGCGTTGCCGACAGGCCGAACGAGCTGACCCAGGTCGTCATTGCCTCGGCCACGCCAGTCAGACTGATCGCGAGATTCAATATGAATGCGGCGGTGATGATCAGCAAGATCATGCCGCTGGTCTTTGCAGTCTGCACGCAGCAGTGCTGCAGCAGCTTCCAGTTCAACTTGCGACCGGTCCAGGCGAACACCAGCGACGTCATGACGCCCAATGCAGCCGATTCGGTCGTGGTGGCGAGGCCTGTATAGAGGCTACCCATCACGATCAGGAAAACGACTGCCGGTGGCACCAGGTCTTTCAAGAGACGCAGCTTGGTGGCCATCGGCACCGGATCCTCGCGCATCGACGTCTTCGTGACCAACGCGTAGATCATGATGAACGCCATGAAGCACGCGGTCAGCAACAGGCCCGGGACGATGCCCGCAAGGAAAAGGCGCCCGATCGAGGTATCGGTCAGCGAGCCGTAGATGATCAGATTCACGGAAGGCGGAATCAGAATGCCCAACGTGCCGCCAGCTGCGATCGAGCCAAGCGACAGATGCATCGGATAGCCGCGCTTGTGCAGCGACGGCAATGCAACGGTGCCGATCGTCGCAGCCGTCGCGACCGACGAACCGGAAGTGGCTGCAAACAGCGCACTGCAGCCGATGCCTGTGTGCAACAAGCCGCCCGGCAGGCGACCCAGCCAGGCCGCAAGCGCGCCGAACATGCGGTCCGCAATGCCGGAGCGCAGCAGCAATTCACCCATCAACACGAACAACGGGATCGCGGTGAGCAAGTTGTCGTTGTGCACGCCCCAGATGACCGGCGCGATCGAGTTGATGAACGGCATGCCGTAAGCCAGCAGCCCGCCGACGATGCCAATCGCCGCCATCGAAATGGCGATCGGGATGCCGAGCAGCATCATGGCAAGCATGATGCCGAACGCGAGCAGAACGTAGGAGACGCTCATACCGAGGCCCCGCGCGCCGCGGCGCGCGCCGAAGCCGATGCGACGCCATCCGGGCTGGAGCGGCCTCTCAAGTCTTCCAGCTCCTCATCGACTTCCTGCTTCGTGGTGCGCGGGCCGAACTCGTGGTTCAACTTGGCAGCCCGCCCCTGCACAAGCAACACCGTCGCGTAGATTGCATAGCCAACCGAGACCACTGCAAACAGGATCAGCCCGGCCAGCCACGCACTCTGCGGCCACCAAAGCGGCGTTGCCCACGGCGTTTGCGACACGCTCATGTAGGCAATCGAGTCCTGGATCACGAACCAGGCAAGCCACGCGAGCAGTGCTGCGAAGAGCGCCAGACTCACCACCGACAGCCAGTTCAAACCCGTCTGCAACCACGCGGGCAGCCGGTCGTAGAAGACGTCAACCCGAATATGCGTGCGGCCCATCAGCGCCAGCGTGAACGCGATCGTCGCACCAAACGCAAGCGCGTAGCCGCCCAGTTCATCGGCGCCCTGCAGCGAAAAATTGAACACCTTCCGCACAATCGTCTCGACCGTCACGACGACCGAAAGCCCGAAAAAAATCAAGCCGAACAAAGTGCCCAGCCAGCGTTCGATGGTGTCTTTCATGACTTGGCTCCTTGGCTGCGTTCAGTCCAGCCCGGCCTTGGCGGCCGCGGCTGGCTTTCAGCGAGTGATTACTGAATACCGACCGCCTTACCCGCGGTTTTCTTCCACATATCCGAGCAACCGGGGTTAGACCGGTCGCAGATCTCGGCCCAGGTTGGCAGCGAGGTCGTCGCGACCGCGCCGCGCAGCGTGGCTATGTCTTCCGGCGTGACCGGCACGCCGACCAACTTGAACTTCTTGCCGGTCGTGCAAGGCTCCTTGCCGACGTTGCAGTTCAGCGCGTCTTGCGTGAGTTCTTTTGAGTACACCCAGATCTCGTCGATCAACTTGTCGAACGCAGCCTGCATTTTCTTCTGCTCATCTGGCTTCAGTCGGCTCCAGTCCTTCATCGTGATGGCATAGCCGTTCATCGCCATCTGAAAACCCAGCGGATACTGGTGTGTGGTCACTTCAGGCCAGTTCGACGAGTTGGCCGAGCTCGGGCCCGAGATCGCGCAGTCCACCACACCGAGCGACAGCGACTGATGGACTTCCGTGAACGACAAAGGCACCGGCGTGCCGCCGACCGACTCGATGAACTTCGCAAGATTTTGGTCGTAGACGCGGACTTTCAGACCTTTCAGGTCGGCGAGCTTGGCGATCGGCTTGTTGCAAAACAAGATTTGCGGGCCGAACGGCCAGATGCCGAGCAGCTTGACCTGGAACTGCTTTTGCAGCCGCTTGTCGAGCGTGTCGCGGTACGCGTCGTAGACCTTGCGCGCGGTCTCATAGTCCGGCGCCGCACCGACCAAGTCCATGCCAAGCAGCGTCGGCTCGTCGCGGGAATTCTGCGAAACCCGCAGCGAGACGATGTCGAACAAGCCGGCTTTCATCACCCGGAGCTGTTCGGTGTCCTTGATGCCGAGCGAGTCGATCGACTTGTAGTCGGCGTCGATCGGCAGGCCAGTGCGCTCAGCGAAGTTCTCGAAGAACGGCTTTTCCTTGTTCGCCTGAATCTTGCCGGTGGCAGCCGGCTGACCGACCACCTTATAGGTGATGCGGTCGGCCGCCTGAGCCGAAGCGATCAGCCCGGCGGCCAGCGCGACGGCGGTGAGGGTTTTGACGAAATGGTTCATGAGTCGAGGTTCCTTCTATCTACAAACAACGAAAATTTCCAGATGGTCTAGTAGCCGAGCGCATGCGGCAGCGCAGTCACGATCGGCGGGAACAGCATGCACAGCAGCAGCACACCGTACATCAATGCAATGAACGGCCACGCGTTTCTCACAAGTTCGCGCATCGGCACCTTGGTCACGCCGCAGACCACGAACAGCACCACGCCGACCGGCGGTGTCAGCATGCCGATCACGAGGTTCAGCACGAACAGCAAGCCGAAATGCAGCGGATCGATGCCGTATTGCAACGCGATCGGGTGCAGCAGCGGCACCAGCATGATGTAGGCCGCATTCGATTCGAGGAACATGCCCACGACGAACAGCAGCAGCGCCACCAGCGCGAGAAACACAAGCGGGTCCGACGTCATCGCGAGCAGCAACGTCGACAGTTTTTGCGGCAGCAGATCCACCGTCATCAGGTAGGTGATGATCGATGCGAAAGCGATCAGCGCGCCGACCACACCGGACGTGATCGCAGCGCGCAGCACGATGCCCGGCAGGTCGTTGGCCTTGAGCTGGCGTGTGATGAAAAACCCGATCATGAGCGAATAGACGACCGCGATCGCCGCGCCTTCCGTCGCGGTGAACGCGCCGCCGACGATTCCGCCGATCACGAGTACCGGCATGAACAACACGATCAGCGAACGGCGCAGCTCATGCAGCACATGCGACAAGCGAAACGGCTCGCCCGTGACGGCCCAGCCGCGCCGCGTCGCGATCCACGAGCACAGTGCCATGAACCCCGCGCAGATGATCAGCCCTGGCACCACACCCGCCATGAACATGCCGCCGACCGAGACCGATGAGCCAGCCATGAACGCATAGACGATCATGGCGCCGGAAGGCGGGATGATCGGCCCGAGGTTCGCAGCGGCCGCCACCAGCGCGGCAGCGAAACCCTTGTCGTAGATCTTGGACAGCGACGGCACCAGGATCGCCGACAGCGCGCTGGCATCTGACACCGCAGCGCCGGATACCGTCGCGAGTCCCGCCCCTGAGAGCATCGCCACGTGCGCCATGCCGCCGCGCACGCGGCCGACGATCGAATTGGCCAGCCCGATCAACCGCTCCACAATGCCGGCCTTGATCATCAGCTCGCCGGCAAGCATGAAGAACGGGATCGACATCAGCGGAAACGAATTGACCGCATACATCATGCGCTGCGGCACCATCGAGAAGTCCACGCCGCTTAGCGCAAGCGCCGCCATTGCTGCGACGCCCATCGCGAACGCGATCGGCAAGCCCAGCAGCGCAAGCGCCATGAAGCCGATGACAACCGCCGCGCTCATTCGGCGTCCTCCGGGCTGATCAGCGGCGGCCCGTAGACCGCAATGCGCAGCAGGTGCAGGCCACTCAACGCCGCGCCGACACCGACCGGCACGATGAACCAGCCCACGCTCCAGTCGAGTGTGGACATCAGCTCATCCCACTGCTCGCGCGCAACGCCCCAGGCCGCCCAGGCGATTGCGAACATCATGAGTGCACTGAGTACGGCGGCAGCACGCCGCAGCAGCCGTTGGCCCGCGGGCGCAAAGCGCGCGACCAAGATGTCGATGCCGATGTGTGCGCCCTGCCGCACGCCGAGCGGGATTGCCAGAAAGATGCTCCAGACGAACGCTAGCCGCGAGATCTCGTCGGACCAGTCGAGCGACCCGGCAAATCCGTAGCGCAACACGACTTGTGCGGCGACGACGCCGACCATGGTGCCAACGGTCACAAGCAGTGCAACCATCGTGCAGCGATCGAGTAGCAGCAGCACGCGACCCGGCCACGACTGCGTGTCGTAGACCACGGGCAGCACCGCTTGGGCAGTCATCGGCTGAAGGTTCAGAAGGTTTGGCGCGGCGCGAATCAGCGTTTGCCGGCTTCAGCAAGCACCTGATTCACGATCTCGTCGCCAGCACGTTTGCGCACGACCGTGTCGATCACGGATGCGGTCGCCTTGCGCATTTCGGCGCGCGCTTCCGGCGTGATTTCGGTAAACGTCATCTTCGTCTTCAGCGCATTAAGCTCCTTGGCTTCGCTCTCGGTCGCAAGCTTGCGCTGGAACGCGATCGTCGCGGTCATCGCTTCACGCACCGCTTTTTGCTGTTCGGGCTTCAGCTGCTCGAATGCTTTCTTGCTGGCCAACACCGCGATGTAGTCGAAGAAGTGGCGCGTGTTCGACAGGTATTTCTGCACCTCGCCGTAGCGGCTTGCGCTGATCACGGTATACGGATTTTCCTCGCCATCGACCACGCCCTGCTCCAGCGCCGAATACAGCTCTTTTACATCCATCGCAATCGGATTCGCGCCGAGCGCACGGAAGGTCGCAAGGTGGGCTTCGCTGGGCTGCAACCGGATCTTCAAACCGCTCAGGTCCGCCATCGTCTTGATCGGCTGTCGGTTGTTCGTGACGTTGCGCATGCCCAGCTCCATCCAGCCGAGCGAGATGAAGCCTTTTTCCTGCAGCTTCTTGTCGAGCGCATCGCCGACCGGGCCGTCGATCACACGGAATGCAGCCTCGCGGTCGTCCAGCACAAAGGGCAGGCTCAACGCTTCGAGCTGCGGCACGATGCGCGACAGGTACGCGGCCCCGACCCAGGTGATCGCGAGCGTGCCGGAGCGCACCGCATCCACGTTCTCCTTCGCGCCGCCGAGCTGCATCGACGGGAACACGTCGACCTGCAGCGTATTGTTGGTCAGCCGCGCGATCTCTTTTTTGAACACTTGGTCGACCGCGACACTGCTCGGGTGTTCCCCGGCGAAGTTGCCCGCGATCTGGATCTTTTGCTGCGCATGCGCAGGTGGCGCTACCGTCAGCAGGGCCGCAAGCACTGCGCTGGCGAGTAACAGCGGCGCGAATGCGCGTGGCAGGGAGCGAATGGCGTGCTTCATGCTCATGTTGAGTCCTGGTTGTTTCTGTGAAACCGTATGTTCAGCGTGACGGCTGGCTGCGTGCGAGCAGCCGCTCCAGGGCCGGGCTCAGCCCCTGGTTGGGCTTGATCGGTGGCGCCGCGAAGCTGCCGCGCACGGCTTTGCCTGGTTGCAGCGCCGCCAGCGATTCGGCATGCCGCACCGCGCTCGACACGCCGTCGACCGACGGCACTGGCAATCGACCACGCAGGCTTCGTGCCAGCCCTGCGAGTGGCGCCCCGGCCAGCACGATCACGTCGGCGCCGTCTTCATCCACGCAACGCTCGGCCAGCGCAATGAGCCGCTCACCCTGACTGCCCTGCACGTTGCCGATGTCGGCCAATGGCTCGTCAAGCCCGCGGATGCTGGCCAGGCGGCTTTGCAGCCCGCAGTGCTCGACCGTCTCCCGGTACCACGCACGAATGCGTTGCGAGATCGCGACGATCGAAAAGCGCTGGCCGAGCAGACACGCGCTGGCAAGCGCCGCTTCCGTCAGACCGGTCACCGGGCACGGCAGCGCCTCGCGCAGTCCGGCCAGACCCGGGTCGCCAAACGCGGCGACGACCACCGCGTCGAACCGCTCATGGTGCTCGGCGGCAAGCTGCGCGGCCGCATACGCGCCGATCAGCGCCTCGAAGCGCGTCTCGATGTAGGCGACGCCGAACGGCGCAGTCAGCACTTCGATTTGCGTGCCAGGCGACGCGGTCCGTTCGGCCTCGGCACGAATCAAATCCGAAACGCTCTGCGACGTGTTGGGGTTGATCAGCAATAAGTTCATGGGTCGGTCACCGGCGCACTGGCTGCAAACTGGGTTGGCCACACTGCAAGAACTGACCGCGACCAGCACGCGGATGGAAATCCTTGCCGTCCCAGACCACTTCCCCGCCGACCAGCGTGAGCCCCGGCCACGCGCGCAGCGTCTTGCCTTCATACGGTGTGTAGTCGACCGCGTGGTGCAGCCGGTCGTTCGAGATCGTGAACGCGCCCTCGTCCCAGATCACCAGGTCGGCATCCGCACCGATCGAGATGCTGCCTTTGCGCGGATGCAGGCCATAGGCTTTGGCGGGATTGGTCGAGGTCAGTTCGACAAATTTCTCCAGCGTGATGCGGCCCGCCAGCACGCCTTCGGAATACAGCAGCGCCATGCGGGTCTCAAGACCCGGCGTGCCGTTCGGGATGTAGCGGAACGGCACCTCTTCACCGCCGAGCTTCTTGCCCGCTGGATCGTCGTACTTGAACGGCGCATGGTCGGATGAGAACACCGTAAACAGGCCGTCGCTCAGGCCGTGCCAGATCACTTCCTGGTTGGCCTTGTCGCGCGGCGGCGGGCTGCAGACACAACGGGCGCCGCCGTAGCTGTCGTCAAGGCCTAGATCATCGGCCGTCAGGAACAGGTATTGCGGACACGTCTCAGCGAACACTTGCAGCCCGTGGCCGCGTGCCCAACGAATCTGCTCGACTGCCTCGCGGCCAGAGACATGCACGATCAGGATCGGCACGTCGACCAGCTCGGACAGCGCGATGGCGCGGTGCGTTGCTTCGCGTTCGACCAGCATCGGGCGGGACGCCGCATGAAACCGCGGTGCGGTGCGACCGGCCGCTTCAAGCCGCTTCGTGAGCCATTCGATGCAGTCGGCGTTCTCGGCATGGATCATCGCCATCGCACCGTGCTCGCGCGCCACGGCCAGCACGTCGAGGATCTGGCCGTCGTCGAGCTTCAGGTCGTCATAAGTCATGTAGACCTTGAACGACGTATAGCCCTCATCGATCAGCGCGGGCAGCTCCTGCTGCAACACTTCAGGTGTCGGATCGCTCACGATCAGGTGGAACGCGTAGTCGATGTGGGCCTTGCCCGCGGCGCGGTGGTGATAGTCCTCCACGGCAGCGCGCAGCGACTGGCCTTTTTCCTGTGCAGCGAACGGGATCACCGTGGTGGTGCCTCCGCAAGCGGCGGATCGGGTGCCGGTGTCGAAGTCGTCGGCCATGCGCATCGGCGCGGGCATTGGCTGATCGAGGTGGCAATGCGCATCGACGCCGCCCGGCGTGACCACACGGCCTGCGGCGTCGATCTCTCGCTTGCCGGCTGGCAAGCCCTCCCCCAACAGCGCGATTCGGCCATCGCGAATGCCGATGTCGCTGCGAAAGCAATCGCTTGCGGTGGCGACTCTGGCACTGCGAATTACCAGGTCGAGCGTCGCCTCGCTCATCTGCCGCACCCCAGCATATCGATCGCAGGCAGACGCGCCCCGTTTGCCAACATTCCTGTCAACAGAGTTGAATAGATATCTCTGACTTTGCGCATATCGGGTGTTAAGAGCATGAGGTGAAAGCCATAATGCAGAACCTGTGCCAACTTGCGAACTCGTGACGTCACTCACTGCTTGGAAACTGTAGACATCGTGGTCGACAAAGTCCATTTGCGACATCGGTGTTTACCCGACTGTCGACAATCTGCACTCAGGTTGTCATGATGCGAACCATCCCCTTGTTGCGCAGGCACTTCAAGGTCTGGACCACAGGAGATTTACGTTGACCAAAACGATCCGAATTGGCGTATTGACGCCGTCTTCCAACACCGCACTGGAGCCGTTGACGAGCGCACTGGCAGCAGCCGTGCCGGATTGCAGCGCGCACTTCGCGCGCTTTCCCGTTACCGAAATCTCACTGTCCGAGAAAGCGCTGGGTCAGTTCGACGACAGCCATATCCTTGTCGCCGCCCGGTTGCTCGCCGATGCAAAAGTCGATGTGATCGCCTGGAGCGGCACCGCTGCGGGCTGGCGCGGCTTCGAGACCGATCGCCGGTTGATCGCGCGCATCACAGAAGACACGGGTATTCCAGCGACCACGGCGGTGCTTGCGCTCAATGAACTGCTTGCCCTGAAAGACATCCGGCGGCTCGCGCTGGTCACGCCCTATACCGCCGATGTGCAGCAGCGCATCGTCAGCAACTACGCAGGCATCGGCGTCGAAGTGGTGGCGGAGCGGCATCTGGACATCCACGTCAATCACGACTTCGCACTGATCCAACCGGACCGGCTGAAAGCGCTGATGCACGAGGTTGCTTCCGCCTCCCCGCAGGCCATCACGACGTTCTGCACCAATCTGCATGCAGCGCCGCTGGCAGCGGCGATCGAAGCCGAGCTGGACATCCCGCTGCTCGACACCGTCAGCACCACGGTCTGGGGCGCGTTGCGGGCGGTCGGCGCCGATCCGGCCGTTGTGCAGGGCTGGGGACGGCTGTTCGGCTGGCGCTGAAACAGGACCACGTCGGAATAGCGCAGCAAGTACGCGCTATCCATGATCCACGGCCTCCACCACCACCCACCTCGCCGCCGACACGCTCCATCATGCCGACTTCCCGAGCCCGCAAGTCCCCGGCGTTGGTACGCCAGGCGCGTGAATCGCTGCAAGACGATATCTACGACCGCATCTACGGGGCGATCCTTGAGCACCGGCTGCTGCCAGGCACCAAACTGGTCGAAGAACGGCTGGCCGAGATCTTCGGTGTCAGCCGTGCGCGCATCCGCGATGTGCTCAGCCGGCTGGCGCATGAGCAGATCGTCGAGCTGTTTCCGCAGCGCGGTGCGTTCGTCGCCAAGCCATCGATCGAGCAGGCCATGGACGTATTCGAAGCGCGCCGCCTGATCGAGCCGGCCGTGGTGCGTCGACTGATCGACACCCTGACCCCTGAGCGGCTTGCGCGGCTGCGCCAGCATTGCGGCATGGAGCAGGACGCGCACGAGCGCGACGATCAGCGCGCGATCGTTCGGCTGTCGGGTGAATTCCATACGCTGCTGGCCGAGCTGGCCGGCAACGCCATGTTCACGCGCCAGATGCGCGAACTCTCGACGCTGACCTGCCTGATCATCGTGCTGTACGACGCACCGACCGCCACCAGTTGCCGGGCCGACGAGCATGCGCATATCACGCAGGCGATCGCAAGCCGCGATGCGGCCAAGGCGGAAGCGCTGATGCTTCAACATCTGGAGCACATTGAGCAAAGCCTCAAGCTGGAGCCAGCCACCTCGGACGTCGACCTGGCGGCGATCTTCGGCAAATGAAGCTGCTGCTGATCAACCCGAATGCATCGCACTCGATTACCGAGCGTCTGGCCGAATCGGCGCGGGCCGCGCTCGAACCCAGCGACACGTTGACGGCCTTGACCGCGCCGGACGGCCCGCTCGTGGTGCGTGATGCGAGCCAGCTTGCGCAAGCCGAACTCAGCGCGTTGCGGCTCGCCGATGCGCATGCGGCGACGCACGATGCCGTGCTGCTGGCGATCTCGCTCGATGGCGCTGCTGCCGCGCTGCGTCGGCGGCATCCGCAGTTGCCGATCGTCGGCATGACCGAAGCCGCGCTGTTCTCCGCTCGGACCACCACCGAACGCATCGGCCTGCTTACGCTGGGGGCCGCGTTGCTGCCGTTGTACCGGGAGCGGGTTGAGCAGGCCGGGTTCGGATCGAACGTGATCGCCTTTGAGGCCCCCGAACTGCCGGCTGCATTCGCTGCCGACGCGCTGCGCGTATCACCCGATGTGCTCGATGTGCTGGCACGGGCCTGTGGCCGACTGCGCAATTCAGGCGCTGAGGCCGTCGTGCTTGCGGGCGCTGTGCTCTGTGGTTATGCCGATCGGTTGACGGACGCGTGCGGTCTTCCCGTATTGGACGGTGTGATGTGCGGTGTGCAGCGTTGTCGAACGCTGTTTGCCGAGAGGCAACCCTGGCGAAGCCAACGCCCGAAATGAACGCACGAATTCGATCAACCACGTCGGTCGACACGTCACCTGCGTTGCGGCAAATGTTCGTTGGCCGAGGCCACGCGCCTAACGCCAGCGGCACGAGGCGTTAGGCAACGCACCGGGCTGTCGGCCATCGGCCAATGCACCGGACACAAGCTGCCGCGTGGCCGTACTCCGCCCACCCGACAATCGAAGCGCTACAGGATCACCGATCCGCTGGCTGGCGCATCAACCCCCTGCCACTCGTTTTTTTGTTTATTGCACTTCGCTGCTGCCCATGTCCCTGAGTTCTGCTGTCCCTGTGGCCTCTCCCGATGACTTGGTGATCGATGCGGAGGCCGACCACCTGCCGGCCGCCCCGCCCACCCCGGCGGCAACCGCGGGACGGCGCTGGCTGATGGGCTTGAGCGTGGTGTTGATCGGATTCAACCTGCGCCCGGTGTTCTCCAGCCTGTCGGTGGTGCTGCCGGAGATCATGGAACGCACCGGCCTTTCGCCCGGCGGCGCCAGCGCGTTGACGACACTGCCGGTGGTCTGCCTCGGGCTGTTCGCAATGCTGGCGCCGCGCCTCGGCCGGCGCTTCGGGACCGAGCGGACGCTGCTCGCGTGCTTGGTGCTGGTGGCACTGGGCACGGGGTTGCGCGGGGCCGGTTCCTTGCCGGTGCTGTTCGCCGCCACGGCGCTGGCCGGCACCGGCATTGCAGTCGCCAACGTGTTGATGTCGGGCCTGATCAAGCGCGATTTCGCGCACTCCACCGCGCTGATGATGGGGTTCTACACAATGGCCGTCTGCGCCGGGGCGGCGGGCGGCGCCGCGTTCACGGTGCCGATCGAGCACGCGATCGGCGGAGGTTGGGCGCGGGCGCTGGCGGTCTGGGCGCTGCCGGCTGCATTGGTGTGCGTGCTGTGGGCGCCGCTGGCGTTGCCGTGCCGCCCGCTCGCGTCGGAGTTGACGGTGCAGGTGCGCGGACTTTGGCGCGACGCGCTGGCCTGGCAGGTCACATTGTTCATGGGTTTGCAATCGGCGCTGGCTTACATCGTGATGGGCTGGCTCGCGCCGATCCTGCGCGAGCGCGGGCTGGATGCAGAGACGGCCGGCTATGCGGTGTCCGTCGCCGTGCTCACGCAAGTGGTGACCTGCCTGGCGGTGCCGCTGGCAGCAGTGCGTTGCCGCAGTCAGTCCGCGCTGGCTGCGGCCACGGTGACGCTCACCGTGGCGTCGTTGTTCGGCTGCCTGTTCGCGCCGCTCGGCGGCATCTGGGGGTGGGCTGTGCTGCTGGGCATCGCCCAGGGCGGCTCGTTTGCACTGGCTTTGACCCTGATCGTGCTGCGCTCTCCGGATTCGCAGGTTGCGGCGCAACTGTCCGGCATGGCCCAAGGCGTTGGCTACCTGATCGCCGCCTGCGGGCCGATGCTGGCGGGCCTGTTGCGTGGCTGGACGGGCGACTTCTCCGCCACCTGGTGGCTGGTCGTCGCGATCGGCACCGTCGCCGTGGCCGCCGGCCTGGGTGCGGGGCGTGCCCGGATGGTGCAAACCACCACCACGACCGTTTGAAGCGTCGCCGTCAGTTCGCTGACACCAACATACCCTGTTGTTCAATGAACGCCACCACTTCGGCCACGCCGGTCTGCGTGCGCAGATTCGTCATCACGAACGGTTTGACGCCGCCGGGCGTGTGGGTGACGCGCATGCGGCGGGTGTCGGCTTCCATCACGCTCAGGTCGGCGCCCACATGCGGTGCCAAGTCGGTCTTGTTGATGATGAACAAGTCGCTCTTGGTGATGCCAGGGCCGCCCTTCCTCGGGATTTTTTCACCAGCGGCCACGTCGATCACGTAGATCGTGAGATCGGACAGCTCGGGGCTAAAGGTGGCCGCGAGGTTGTCGCCGCCGCTTTCGATAAAAACGACATCGGCATCGGGGAAGTCGACCAGCATGCGGTCGATGGCTTCTAGGTTGATCGATGCGTCTTCGCGGATCGCGGTGTGTGGGCAGCCGCCGGTCTCCACGCCCATGATGCGTTCGGCCGGCAGCGCGCCGCTCACGGTTAGCAGGCGCTGGTCTTCCTTTGTGTAGATGTCGTTGGTGATCGCAACCAGATCCCACTTGTCACGCATCGCCTTACAGAGCATTTCGAGCAACGTGGTTTTGCCGGAGCCGACCGGCCCACCGATGCCGACGCGCAGCGGCGGCAGCTTCTTGCTTCGGTTCGGGATGTGGTGCAGTGCTGTGCTCATGAGCGGAACAACCTCGAGTACTGGACTTCATGCTGCGAAGACAGGATCGCAAGCATCGGGGAAAACGCCTGCCGATCGTCGTCGGGCAAGCCAATGGCGTATGTGACCGCAGCGGGAATCTCGGCCGTCAACCGCGCCAGGATGCGCTGGCCGGCCAGCTGGCCGAACGGCACCGCCTTGATCGCGGCTTGCACCATGTTCTCAGCCCAGCCGCTGGCGTAGGCCACCAGACCGTCGCGTGTGGAGGCTTGCGTGCCGGCCACCGCAAGCGCGAACGCGATCGGGAACGCCGGCTCGCGCGTGGCCAGCCATTCGACGGCAGCGGCGTCGGCGCCCTCATCGTTGCGCAGCCATTCGATCATCGAGCGGCCCATCTGCACGGTTTGCGCGCGAAACTCGCTGCTTTCACGAGTCTGCAGCACCCATTGGTTCAGTGCGTCGATGCGGTCGAGGTCATCACTGCGCCAGGCGTCGATTGCTTGCGAGAGCACGGCCAGATCGCTGCGTGCGAGATTCAGCTGCAGCGATTCGATCAGCCACCTGGTTGCTATTCCTTCCGTAGCAACAGATGACCGATCCACCAGCGCTTCCAGCCCTTCGGAGTAAGAAAACCCACCGACCGGCAGCGCAGGCGAAGCCAGCCGCATGAGCTGCAGCAGAACCGCTGCCACAGGCATTTTCTCAGTGGTCGTCATGCGCAGCGTGGTCGTGGCTGCCGTGATGCAGGCCATGTTCGTGGCCGTGCGTCCCATGCTCATGATCGTGTCCAGCGTGCGCGTGCGCCGGTGCGGCGCCGTGTGCTGCATAAGCGCCGGCCTCCGGCTCGAACGCTTCGTCGGCTTCGCGCACGATCAAGTGCATCGCACGCAGCAGATCGGCCAGCACGTGATCGGGCTCGATCTTCAGGTGATCGGGCTTCAACTCGATCGGCACGTGCCGATTTCCCAAGTGATAGGCCGCGCGGATCAGGTCGAACGATGCGCCGTGCTGCGGGCAATGCGTGATGACGATGACCCGCTGCGGTGCAGCCAGCACGCGCAGCAGCGAGCCGTCCTCCACCACCAGCACATCGCCGCCGCGCACCACACTGCCGCGCGGGAGAAAAATGCCGAGCCTGCGGCCCGTCGAATCGGTCGCGTCGAACCGGCTTTTCTGGCGCACGTCCCAATCGAGTTCGACCGTGGCGGCGCGCTTGAGCAGCACCGGAGCGAGCCCACGCCCTTGAGGCATCAATCGGTTGGCGATCAGCATATGGGCAAGCCTTCCCACAGTGTTGGATTCAATTTAATATAACCAAAGTTATAACTTAAGGACGCATCGTGACTGCTTTGAAACTCACCCAAATCGGCAATTCGGTTGGCATCATCTTGCCGAAGGAAGTATTGGCGCGGCTGAAAGTCCAGAAGGGCGACACATTGTTCGTGACCGATGCGGCGAATGGGGTGACGTTGACGCCGTACAGCGAGGAGTTCGAGACCCAAATGACCGCTGCGCGCCAGATCATGAAGAAGCGCCGCAACGTGCTGCGCGAGCTTGCCAAGTGAGCACTGAGCGGGAATGGGTGTGGCTGCAAGATTCGGTCGTAGCTGCAGTGCATGAGGAGCAACTTGCAGAGCACGGCGGCGGAACAGGTGTACGCGATGACAAACTGCTGGCCTCCGCGTTGGCTCGGCCGCAGCAGTTGGCCCCCTATGGGCAACCGGACATTGCCGATTTGGCAGCGGCTTACGCGCTCGGTATTGCACGCAATCATCCATTCATCGATGACAACAAGCGGACGGCGTTCGTTGCGTGCGAGTTGTTTCTGGCCCTGAACGGCGCCGAGCTGATCGCACCCGACGCCAACTGCGTGTTGGCAATGCTGGCACTCGCGGCGGGCGAAACCGACGAAGCGACGTTCGGTGAATGGATTCGACGACACCTGCAGCCCTGATTCGGGCGTTCGGACCGCTGACCGCGGGAGCCGAGCCACTTCAAAATAAAAAGTACCGCTGCGCCATCGGCAGCACCGTCGCCGGCTCGCAGGTCAGCAACTGCCCGTCCGCGCGCACCGCATAGGTCTGCGCATCGATCTCCATCTTCGGCACGTAGTCGTTCAGCAGCATGTGCAGCTTGCGCATGCCGCGGATGTTTTTCACGGCGCTGACAGGCTTGGCCAGGCCGTACCGTTCCTTCACACCGGCAGCCAGTGCAGCTTGTGAGACGAACGTCAGCGAGCTCTTGGCAAGCGAGCCGCCGAACGATCCGAACATCGGCCGGTAGTGGACTGGCTGCGGGGTCGGGATCGATGCATTCGCATCGCCCATCGCGGCCATCGCAATCGTGCCGCCCTTCAGTATGGTGAACGGCTTGATGCCAAAGAACGCCGGCTTCCAGACCACCAGATCGGCCCACTTGCCGACTTCGATGCTGCCGACTTCATGCGCCAGACCGTTCGCCAGCGCCGGGTTGATCGTGTACTTGGCCACATAGCGCTTCACACGGAAGTTGTCGTTTCGCACGCCGTCGCCGGGCAGTGCGCCGCGTTGCTGCTTCATCTTGTGCGCGGTCTGCCAGGTGCGCAGGATCACCTCACCGATCCGGCCCATCGCCTGGCTGTCGCTGCTCATCATGCTGATGGCGCCGAGGTCGTGCAGGATGTCCTCCGCCGCGATCGTCTCGCGTCGGATGCGGCTCTCGGCGAAAGCGAGGTCTTCCGGAATCGATGCATCCAGGTGGTGGCAGACCATCAGCATGTCGACGTGCTCATCGAGCGTGTTGACGGTGTAGGGCATTGTCGGATTGGTCGACGAAGGCAGGAAGTTCGCCTCACCCACCACACGCAGGATGTCCGGCGCGTGGCCGCCGCCTGCGCCCTCGGTGTGAAACGCGCAGATGGAGCGGCCTTTCACGGCAGCGATCGTGTTCTCGACAAACCCTGATTCGTTCAACGTGTCCGAATGGATCGCCACCTGCACGTCGGCCTGCTCCGCCACATCAAGGCAGTTGCTGATCGCCGACGGCGTGGTGCCCCAGTCTTCGTGCAGCTTCAGGCCGATCGCACCGGCTTGCACCTGCTCATGCAGTGCGGCAGGCAGCGAGGCGTTGCCCTTGCCCATAAAGCCAAGATTCATAGCAAACCCATCGGCGGCTTGCAGCATCCGCTCGATGTGCCACGGGCCCGGCGTGCAGGTGGTGGCAAACGTGCCCGTGGCCGGCCCGGTGCCGCCGCCAAGCATCGTCGTGATGCCGGAACTCAGCGCTTCTTCGATCTGCTGCGGGCAGATGAAGTGAATGTGACTGTCGATGCCGCCGGCAGTCACGATGTTGCCTTCGCAGCTGATGATCTCGGTGCCGGGGCCAATAACGATGTCGATGCCGGGTTGCGTGTCCGGGTTGCCGGCTTTGCCAATTGCGGCGATGCGGCCTTCCTTCAAGCCGATGTCGGCTTTCACAATGCCCCAGTGATCAATGATCAGTGCATTGGTCAACACGGTGTCCACAGCACCTTGAGCGCGGGTGCGCTGCGACTGCCCCATGCCGTCGCGGATCGACTTGCCACCGCCGAACTTGACTTCCTCGCCGTAGCCGCCAGCGCGCAATGTGTAGTCGTCTTCGACCTCAATGATCAGGTCGGTATCGGCCAGCCGCACGCGGTCGCCCACGGTGGGGCCGAAGATGTCCGCATACGCGCGTCGTGAGATGGTGGCCATCTAGAGTTTTCCTTGAGTCAGGCCGCGAAAGCCGTAGACGATGCGGTCCCCCGCATAGTCCACCAATTCCACCGTGCGCTGCTGCCCCGGCTCGAACCGCACCGCGGTGCCGGACGCAATGTTGAGCCGCATGCCGCGCGCCGCATCGCGGTCGAACATCAGCGCGCCGTTGGTTTCCGCGAAGTGATAGTGCGAGCCGACCTGAATCGGCCGGTCGCCCGCGTTTTGCACCGCAACCGTCAGCGTGCGGCGGCCTGGGTTCAGCACGTGGTCGCCGTCGTCGGTCAGCACCTCTCCGGGGGTCATGCGCAACTCCTTGAAAGGTGTCATTGAATCGGCTGATGCACGGTCACCAGTTTGGTGCCATCGGGAAAGGTCGCTTCGACCTGGATGTCGGGGATCATCTCGGGCACGCCTTCCATCACGTCGGCGCGGGTCAGGATCTCTCGGCCATCGGCCATCAGGTCAGCTACCGACTTGCCATCTCTCGCACCCTCCATCACGGCCGCGCTGATGAACGCAACGCTTTCCGGGTAGTTGAGCTTCAAACCCCGCGCACGGCGCCGCTCGGCCAGCAACGCAGCGGTGAAGATCAACAGCTTGTCTTTTTCTCGAGGAGTCAGTTCCATGATGCGTTCGGTATGAGATTCGGTTGCGCAGATTCTGTTGCAAGTCGCGCGCCGGGTCGGTTGTGAGGCACTACAAGCCCTATATCCAGTGAAATGCGTCCTGGGGATGCTTTCCCGTGGTGCACAACCACACAACAAGCTCGGTATTGGTGCATCACCGCAGTGCATAAAGTTGGTAAGGGTGTGCGCGAGAAACGTGCGGTCCTGCTGCCAGCGCCTCTTACTTCAGTGCCCTTGCCGGTCGGCTTCGGCCGCATGGCATAGCCCTTGCATAAGGGAGATTGGCGGCTTGAGCTCATGACCGACGCAAGCTGCCAACCTCACACAACCCCTATCTCTGGAGCTTCCATCTTGATGAATCGCCGCTGGACCCTGAAAACACTGAGCGCATCGATGGCGCTCGGCTCGCTGCTTGCAAGCGGCGTGGCCATTGCACAGACCAAGGAAACGATCAAGATCGGCGTGCTGCATAGCCTCTCAGGCACGATGGCGATCTCCGAGACCGTGTTGAAAGACATGGTGTTGATGGCGATTGATGACATCAACAAAAAAGGCGGCGTGCTGGGCAAGATGCTGGAACCCGTCGTGGTTGACCCCGCCTCCAACTGGCCGCTGTTTGCCGAGAAGTCCAAACAGTTGCTGGGCCAAGACAAGGTCTCCGTCATCTTCGGCTGCTGGACCAGCGTGTCGCGCAAGTCGGTGCTGCCAGTGATCGAAGAAATGAACGGCCTGCTGTTCTACCCCGTGCAATACGAAGGCGAAGAGCTGTCGAAGAACGTGTTCTACACCGGTGCCGCGCCGAATCAGCAAGCGATTCCGGCGGTGGACTACCTGATGAGCGAAGAAGGCGGCGGCGCCAAGCGTTGGGTGCTGCTGGGCACCGACTACGTGTATCCGCGCACCACCAACAAGATCCTGCGCGCTTATCTCAAATCCAAAGGCGTGGCCGACAAGGACATTGACGAAAAGTACACGCCGTTCGGCCACAGCGACTATCAGACCATCGTCGCGGATGTGAAGAAGTTTTCTGCCGGTGGCAAGACCGCGGTGGTGTCCACCATCAACGGCGACTCGAACGTGCCGTTCTACAAGGAACTCGGCAACGCAGGCCTGAAGGCGCAGGACGTGCCGGTGGTGGCGTTCTCGGTCGGCGAAGAAGAGCTGCGCGGCGTGGACACGAAGCCGCTGGTCGGCCACCTGGCGGCCTGGAACTACTTCATGAGCCTGAAGAACCCGGTCAACGATGCCTGGATCAAGAAATGGAGCGAGTACGCCAAAGCCAACAAGATCCCGGGCCAAATGGACAAACCGATTACCAACGACCCGATGGAGGCGACCTGGATCGGCATCCACATGTGGAAGCAGGCGGTTGAGAAAGCGCAGAGCACGGATACCGACAAGGTGATCGCGGCGATGGCCGGCCAGACGTTTGCGGCACCGTCGGGTATCACGTCAATGATGGACGAGAAGAACCATCACCTGCACAAGAGCGTGTTCATCGGCGAGATCCGTGCGGACGGCCAGTTCAACGTGGTCTGGAAAACGCCCGGCCCATTGAAGGCCAAGCCGTGGAGCCCATACATCGAAGGCAACGACAAGAAGCCCGATCAGCCTATGGCCAAGTCGATGTAAGTTCGCTTCGACGTTTCGCCTCACAGGGCGGAATCATTTGAAGAATGAAGCAGGGGCGCAGGATTTCGGTTCCCCTGCCCCCTTTTTCTTTGCTTGTCGCTTTCCGGGTCAATCTCCTCGGATTTCCCTCGATGTCATCTACTTCCATGCTCAAACATCTGACGCATCGCCTTCTGCTGGCCGCGCTCGTCGTGCTGCTGCCGCTTGGGGCAGCCCACGCGTTGACCGCCGACGAAGCACGCGCGATCGCCATCGGCGGCAGCGCCAAGCGGGTTGCTGCATTGAATCAAGCGGTGCTCGATGCGGATGACAAGACCGTCGCGTTCATTGATGCACTGGCGAACGGCGCAGTCCGCGTCACCGACAGCCAAGTGCTGGTCATGCAAGACGGCACGCAGGCGATTGACCCGGTCACCGGTACTGCGGTGCCGCTGCCAGCCGATGCGCAGGAAGTCATCAACAACAACTACGTGCGCGGCGCGCTCGAATCGGCGAAAGCGGTGATCAAGCTCACCGCTAAGGACCCGGCTGCGCGATTGGCCGCAGCACGCGCGTTGCTGAGCGAACCCAACGAGACCCGCCTGCCCGCGATCGAGAAGGCACTGGCTGCAGAGCAAGACCCGGCCGTAAAGGAGCAGCTGACGCTGGTGCGTGCGGCATCGATGATCGGCAGCGCCGATCCGGCCCGCCGCATCGCGGCGGTGAATACGCTGTCCCAGAACAAGAGCCCCGATACCAAACTGCTGCTGAACCAGCAACTGGCCAAAGAGCAGGACCCGAAGGTCAAAACCGCCATTCGAGCCGCGATCGCAAAGGTCGATGAGGCACTGGTCTGGGGCGACCGTCTGGCCGCTGCGTTCAGCGGCATCAGCCTGGGTTCGGTGCTGCTGCTCGCGGCGCTGGGCCTGGCGATTACTTACGGCCTGATGGGCGTGATCAACATGGCGCACGGCGAGTTGATGATGATCGGCGCCTACGCGACCTGGTTCGTACAAGGACTTTTCAGGCAATATGTGCCGGAAGCGTACTTCGGCTGGTACTTGGCTGCTGCAATTCCGATAGCATTCCTTACGTCCGCGCTGGTCGGCGCAATCCTGGAGCGCGGCGTGATCCGCTTCCTGTACGGCCGGCCGCTGGAGACGCTGCTGGCCACCTGGGGCATCAGCCTGATGCTGCAACAGCTGGTGCGCTCCACCTTCGGCGCGCAGAACGTCGGCGTCGAAAACCCGGCATGGATGAGCGGCGGCCTGCAGGCGCTATCGAACGTCACGCTGCCTTGGAACCGGATCTACATCATCGTGTTTGCCGTGTTGGTGCTGGTTGCGGTGGCACTGGTGATCGGCAAGACGCGGCTCGGGCTGTTCGTGCGCGGTGTCACGCAGAACCGGCCGATTGCATCGTGCATGGGCGTGAACACCGCACGCGTGGACACCTATGCATTCGCGCTCGGCTCTGGCATCGCGGGCTTGGCCGGTTGCGCGCTGTCACAGATCGGCAATGTCGGACCCGACCTGGGCCAAGGCTACATCGTCGACTCGTTCATGGTGGTCGTGATGGGCGGCGTCGGGCAGCTTGCGGGCACCGTCTACGCAGCGCTGGGACTGGGCTTGCTCAACAAGTTCATTGAAGGCTGGTCCGGTGCGGTGCTGGCCAAGATCGCGGTGCTGGTGTTCATCATCATCTTCATTCAGAAGCGGCCCCAGGGCATCTTTGCGATCAAGGGCCGGAGTGCCGAAGCGTGAGCCAAGTACAACTTCATGCAAAAAGCCCGCTGCTCGGCGGCTGGGGCTGGACCGCGTTGTTCGTCGCGCTGATCGCGGTCTGCGCACTGGCGCCGTACGCCAATTTGTTCGCGCCGGCCGACAGCCCATGGCAATTGAGCGATTACGCCGTGGCGTTGATCGGCAAGATCATGTGCTACGCGATCGTCGCGTTGGCGATCGATCTGATCTGGGGCTACACCGGCATCCTGTCGCTCGGTCACGGCCTGTTTTTCGCATTGGGCGGCTACATGATGGGCATGTACCTGATGCGGCAGATCGGACGTGATGGCCAGTACAAGAACGATCTGCCCGACTTCATGGTGTTCCTCGACTTGAAGGAGCTGCCCTGGCACTGGACGCTGTCGGACAGCTTTGCCGCGACCTTGGTGCTGGTGGTCGCAGTGCCGGGTTTGGTTGCGCTCATCTTCGGCTTCTTCGCGTTCCGTTCCCGCATCAAGGGCGTGTACTTCTCGATCATCACGCAGGCGCTCACGTTCGCCGCGATGCTGCTGTTCTTCCGCAACGAGACCGGCTTCGGCGGCAACAATGGCTTCACGGATTTCAAGCGCATCCTGGGCATTCCGATTCAGACGCAGGAGATGCGCATGACGCTGTTCGTGCTGACCGGTCTGACGTTGCTGGGTTTCTTCCTGCTTGCGCGCTGGCTCGTCAAATCCAAGTTCGGCCGCGTGCTGCAGGCGATCCGTGATGCCGAGACGCGCGTGATGTTCTCCGGCTACAACCCGCTGCCCTACAAACTCACGATCTGGGTCATCTCGGCCATGATGTGCGGCGTGGCGGGCGCCTTGTACGTGCCGCAGGTCGGCATCATCAACCCAAGCGAGATGAGCCCGGCGAACTCGATCGAGATGGCGATCTGGGCGGCGGTTGGCGGCCGCGCGACGCTGATCGGCCCGATTGTCGGCGCGTTCCTTGTGAATGGCGCGAAGAGCTGGTTGACGGTGGCCTACCCAGCCTATTGGTTGTACTTCCTTGGCGCGCTGTTCATCGCTGTGACGCTGTTCTTGCCGAACGGCATCGCAGGCTTGGTGCGTCGAATATTTGCGCGACGCGAGCCGGAGCCGGTGGTGGAAGAAGCGCCAAGAGGCCCAAGTGACGCCCTGCTCGCTGCACGCCGCGCGTTCGCCAAGGAAGCTGGTGTCGAGTCGTCGGCACTGCCAAACCCCAATCCGCCCGTGCATGAAGGAGCGCGCGGATGACGCCGGACTTGATGGAGGAAGGTGCCCGGCGGCGCGAAGGTCGCAAGGGTGCGCCGCAGGGTTCGACCGAGTCCGGTGGGCGTGCTGCCGGCTTCTCACGCATTCACACGCCCGGCGCGGTCGATCTCGCGCACGGCCGCATCCTGTACCTGGAAGACGTGAACGTCAGCTTCGATGGCTTCAAGGCGATCAACAACCTGTCGCTCGATATCGGTGTCGGCGAGCTGCGCTGCATCATCGGCCCGAACGGCGCCGGCAAGACGACGATGATGGACATCATCACCGGCAAGACCCGGCCCGATTCCGGCACGGTATTCTTCGGCAGCACGATCGACCTGTTGCGGCACAAAGAGGCCGAAATTGCGCAGCTCGGTATCGGGCGCAAGTTTCAAAAGCCGACGGTATTCGAGCAGCTCACGGTGTTCGAGAACCTCGAGCTGGCGCTGAAGACGGACAAGGGTGTGAAGGCATCAATGGTGTTCGGGCTCGACTCGGCGCAGAGCGATCGGCTGGCCGAGGTGCTGACGACGATTCATCTGGCGCCAGCCGTGGACCGGCTGGCGGGCAATCTGAGCCACGGGCAGAAGCAGTGGCTGGAGATCGGGATGCTGTTGATGCAGGACCCGAAGTTGTTGCTGTTGGACGAGCCGGTGGCCGGGATGACGGATGAGGAGTCGGCTCGGACGGCGGAGCTGTTTCTGAGCTTGAAAGGCAAACACTCTTTGATGGTTGTCGAGCACGACATGAGTTTTATCAAGGCGATTTCTGAGGTGGTTACGGTGCTTTGTGATGGATCGGTGCTGGCGCAAGGGACTTTGGATGAGGTGCAGGGGGATGAGCGGGTGATTGAGGTTTATCTTGGGAGGTGATGGGGGCAGTTTGCTGCGCCATGAGGCCGGCTCGGGATTTGCTTGAAATGCCATGCAGCAGTCATTGCGCACCTCCAAAGGGCAAGGCCGCCCTACGCGCTGCGCCCAACGGTTTTTTGTAAGTTGTGGATTCTCAACCGCGAAAGGGATGACGATGGACGAACACATATGCGATGCCGGATGCAATCACGGCCTGTCAGCCGCCACCGAGCCGGTGCTGCGCGAAGAATTCATGACGGCGCGTCGCTCATTTCTGCGAGATGCAATGTTGGCTGGCGGCAGCGCCGCCACAGTGGGCGCTTTGGGTGTGAGCATGGCACCAAGCGCTTTTGCGCAGAGCGCGCAGGCCGGCTCGAACAGGGCCAGCCACTACTTCATTCCCGCCAGCAGCAACACGGTGCTTTGGGGCTACTTCAGCAAATCGGCCAAGCCGGTGGTGCAACTTGAATCCGGCGACTTTGCAACCATCGAGACCCTGACGCACCACGCCAACGACGACGCCGAGCGCATGGTGCGCGGCGACGCGGGGGCTGAGAGCGTCTACCGCTGGGATGCCACGTCGAAGGGCGTGAACCGCCGTGGCGCCGGACCGATGGATGCCAAGAACGGCGCAGGCGGCGGCCAGGGCGTGCACATCTGCACCGGTCCGGTGTTCGTCAAAGGCGCCGAGCCCGGCGATATTCTGGAAGTGCGCATCATCGACGTGGTGCCGCGCCCGAGCGCCAACCCCGTCTACAAAGGCAAGGCTTTCGGCAGCAATGCCGCCGCCAATTGGGGATTTCACTACGGCGACACACTGACCGAGCCGAAGAAGCGCGAAGTGGTAACGATTTATGAGGTGGACACCACCGGCGAGCGCAATTGGGCGCGCGCGGTCTACAACTACCGCTGGACGCCGCAGACCGACCCGTTCGGCATCGTGCATCCGATCATCGACTACCCGGGCGTGCCGGTGGACCACAGCACGATCACAAAAAACGAGAACGTGCTGAAGAACATCCGCGTGCCGGTGCGGCCGCACTTCGGCACGATCGGATTGGCACCATCTGAGGTCGACATGGTGACCTCCATTCCGCCCAACTACACGGGCGGCAACATCGACAACTGGCGCATTGGCAAGGGAGCGACGATCTACTACCCGGTGGCGGTCACCGGCGCGATGTTCTCGGTCGGCGACCCGCACGCCTCGCAAGGGGACTCCGAGTTGTGTGGCACGGCCATCGAGTGCTCTCTGACCGGCACCTTCCAGTTCATCCTGCACAAGAAAGCCGACTTGCCCGGCACACCGCTGGCCGAACTGGCTTATCCGCTGCTTGAAACGCAGGATGAGTGGGTGCTGCACGGGTTCAGCTTTGCCAACTACCTAGCCGAACTGGGCTCTGATGCGCAGAACGACATCTACAAAAAATCCTCCGTTGACCTGGCACTGCGCGACGCATATCACAAGATGCGCCACTTCCTGATGACCACGCAGACCCTGAGCGAAGACGAAGCGATCTCGCTGATGTCGATCGCGGTGGACTTCGGCATCACGCAGGTGGTGGACGGCAACTGGGGGGTGCACGCCATCGTCAGAAAAGCGATTTTTCCAGCGCGGGAAGGCTGAATCGCGTTCGCAGGGTAGGCAAGTCCCGCGTCCATGATCGGCATACGCAGCTGCGAATAACTTCGGCAACAGTGAAGCAAACATCAAACACGGGGAACTGCGGTCGTCAGCTGTTGGTCGGTCGGTCTTCAACCCCTTCTGTATGCGCCGGCGACGCACGGTTTCAGACGAACCAAAGGCTGCCGAGGTGTGAGGCAATAGCCGAGTTCCGGCAGAACCCGACTGAAGCTGTGCATTGCAGGTTGCTCCGAAGCGAAGCGCAGGAATCGCAGACAGCAGGGTCGCCTTTCTTTTAGGTACTTTTTTTTGGCGAAGCAAAGAAAAGCATCTCGCCTGCCGGGGCGAGTCCCGGCTCCCTACACATTCCGGCCGCATACCAAGAGACCGACCCAAATGCTTGACGTCAAAGCCATTCACCAGTATTACGGCGGCTCCCACATCCTTCGCAATGTCTCCCTCCAAGCCTACCCCGGCCGAGTCACCGTCCTCTTGGGCCGCAACGGCGTCGGCAAGACCACGCTGCTCAAGAGCCTGATGGGCCTGGTCCCCATCAAGACTGGCAGCATCGAGTTCAACGGCCAGCCAATCCACAAGAAAACGCCTTATGACCGCGCCCGCGCCGGCATCGGCTTCGTCCCCCAGGGGCGCGAGATCTTTGCCCGCCTGACCGTCGAAGAAAACCTCCGCATGGGCCTCGCCTACAAAAGCGGCAGCACCCCCATTCCCGCAGAATTGTTCGAGCTGTTCCCGGTGTTGAAACAGATGATCAACCGCCGCGGCGGTGACCTCTCCGGCGGCCAGCAACAACAACTCGCAATCGCCCGCGCGCTTGCGCCCAAGCCCCGCCTGCTGATCCTCGACGAACCCACCGAAGGCATCCAGCCGAGCATCATCAAAGACATCGGCCGCGTGATCCGCATGCTGGCCGACCGCGGCATGGACGGACAGCCGGTGGCGGTGCTGCTGTGCGAGCAGTACTACGACTTCGCGCAGGAACTCGCCGACGAATACTTGGTGATGGAACGCGGCGAAGTCATCGCACGCGGCGCCGGCCGGGACATGAAGCTCGATGGTGTGCGGCAGATGGTGGCGATTTAAAAGCGCCAACCACGCTGGCAAAGGCGTTGGCGTCATTCCGTTGCGTACGGCTGCCGCATCTGGCAGCCAGATAGCCAGCCTGACATCGCTGGTTTGCATGCGTTGCATCAAACGCTGCGGAACCGCCTTGAAATACCTGTTGACATCCCTGTGCAGCTCGTCGCTCTGCGGCGCATTGCGAAGCGGGTGGTCCGGTTCAAGTTGGTTCAATGGCGCGAGAAACCGGTGCAAAACAGCGCTGCCGCGCCTTGCAGTGACTACGGCGACTTGTCACCACACCGATGGCTCCATAGTTGCACAATTCGTCGGTTTCGACCTGCCTGGTTTCCTTCATGCACACCGCCCTTCTGAGTCTTGCATTCCTGCTCGCCGTCGCCGTCAGCGCCATGCTGTCGCGGCTGTTGCCGGCGGTGCTGCCGCGTCCAGTACTGCAGATCGCGTTGGGCGCGGTTGTGACACTGGTGTCTGGCCAGCATGTCGAGCTGGAGCCGGATGTTTTCTTTTTGCTGTTTGTGCCGCCGCTGCTGTTCGTGGACGGTTGGCGCATCCCGAAAGACCGGCTCTTCAAGGACCGGCACGCGGTGCTGGGGTTGGCGCTCGGGCTGGTGTTCCTGACGGTGGTCGGCGTCGGCTATTTTCTGCACTGGATGATCCCGGAGCTGCCGCTGGGCGTGGCGTTCGCGATCGCTGCAGTGGTGTCCCCGACCGATCCGATTGCGGTCTCCAGCATCGCGGAGCGCGTGACGGTGCCCAAGCGGTTGCTCACGATCCTCGAAGGCGAATCGCTGCTGAACGATGCGTCCGGACTGGTCTGTCTTCGGTTTGCTATCGCGGCGGTGGTGACTGGGTCGTTTTCGCTGACCAGCGCGGGGTTGTCTTTTCTCTGGACCGCCCTGGCCGGCATCGGGTTGGGTGCGGCGCTGAGCTGGGCGATTGTCTGGGCGCGTGGCCGGTTGTCTGCGCGGGTTGGAGAAGAGTCGGGCACGGCCATTCTGACCATGCTGCTGGTGCCGTTCGCGGTGTATCTGGCCGCCGAGCACATTGGTGCATCGGGCATCCTGGCAGCAGCGGCGGCCGGCATCACGATGACGTTCGCGACGGCGCGGTACGAGGCGCAGGCGGTCACGCGCTTACGAAGCCATGTGTTCTGGCAGATCATCGAATTCACGTTGAACGGTGCGGTCTTTGTACTGCTCGGGGCGCAATTGCCGCGCATCCTGGCCGCTGCACCCGCCACGGCGGCACAGGCCGGTCCGCATGGTGTCTGGATGCTGCTGGGTTATCTGGCGGCCCTGATGGGCGCGCTGCTGGCGATCCGGTTCGGTTGGGCCTGGCTGTCGCTGCGGCTGACGCTGTTCAAGGCGCGCCGACCGAATCATCCGCCGCATGGCCACGTGCCGATCAGCTCGCCCCTGCGCATCGTGGCGGCGATGACCTGTGCCGGCGCGCGTGGTGCGATCACGCTGGCCGGTGTACTGACGCTGCCGTTGGTGCTGGCCGACGGCAGCACCGCGTTTCCCGCGCGCGATCTGGCCATCTTTCTGGCGATGGGCGTGATCGTGCTGTCGCTGGCGATCGCGAGTCTGGTGTTGCCTTCGCTGCTGCAAGGCATCGAGTTGCCGACCGACGAATCGTCCAGCGACGCAGCCAAACGCGCAGCCCACATCGCCGCGGCGGAAGCAGCCATCGCAGCAGTCGAAAGCGCCGCGCTCAATCTGGCTCAACAGCAGCCTGAGCAACAGTCCAGCTTCGACGACGTCGCCAGCCGGGTCATCGACCGCTACCGTGCCCGGATAGATGCTGTCTCGGAGGAGTCTGATCAACCGATCCCTTCCAGTGCGTCGCTGCGCACCGAATACCAGCTGCTCGAAGCCGGCATTGACGCCGAGCGTGTCACCATCAACCGATTCCGCCAGCAGCACAAGATTGATAGCGAGCTTGCAGCCGACTTGAGGCGTGAACTGGACATTGCCGCACTCAAAGCTGAACGGCCGCGTTGATCAGCAGGCCTGTTGCAGACGAACAGCTCGTCCGCTGGTCGTTGTGCCGATTCAGGTCGCTGTATGCAGTGCGCTGGCTTGCTCAATCAACGCCGCCCCGATGCATTCATTTTGCGGCGATAACCGATCGAACACGTCACGGCAGGACACATCGACCGCAGGCAGATCACCAAGCTTCAGCGACTCTGGTTTTAGGGGGATCCAAAGCGCTCGCTTGCTGCATGGTGCGAACCCCAAGCTCAAGACTCGGCGCGGCCAACCCCGCGTCTGCTTCGACGCTTGTTGAAGGCCGAATACGCAACGATGTCGTAGGCCGGCGGGAAGTCCGGCATCACCCCATCGGGGTAGCGCAGCCCCTTGTTCTTCACGTGCATGTCCGGGTTGCCCAGCAGCTCGTTCACGACGAGCCGCCGCAGCAACTCTCGCACGGCAGCTTGGCGATCACGTGGGTGTCGTGATTCTTGATGCGCGCGACGTAGCGCTTGCCCTGCCGAATCACCGCCACTGGAGCAGCAGCGTCCATGGATCACGACTCATGTGCCGATCCACGCAGCCAGGCGCACCAGCGACGCAACCGCCGGGCTGATAGCTCGGATCAAGGAGCCGAGTGCCAGCGGCAAAATCCAGCCGCCGCAACGTGACCGACTGCAGCACGTTGCCGCCCACGGCGTCGAAGCCCTCCCCGTCCACCCGCACCACCACGTCGCAGTGCATCGGCAACGCACGGTCGTCAGCCAGACGACCTTCCAACGCTGCACTGAGCTTGTCGAACGTATCGAGATCGGAACGGCGCCCGCGCGCCAGACACGCAATGTCGCCTACACGCGGCGGCGTGCTGGTAAGTTCGCAGGCGCGCAACGCGTACGAAGTGGCCAGACCCACCTGCTCGCGCCGTGTGGCCTGCCAAGCGTTCGCCGCATAGTCTGCATGCGCCTCAGAAAAAGCAAATTCGTCCTTACCCAAGCCAGCCTCTCCCGCCAGCCAACTGATGAACGCAGCCGACCACGGCGTGTCGACGACGGCAACCCGGTCCAGTGCCGCACTGAGCGCGCGCCGGGTCTGCGGCGACAGCTCCTGCTCGCGGCTACCGCCCCAATCGTCCAGCCACGACAAAGGCGCCGGCGCGAGCTCGGCAAGCAACTGCGCACGGTCCGCCGGCACCAGCGCACCGTAGCGCACGATGTAAGGCAGCCGCTGCTCCTGCGGATCCACCGCGTGCCAATAGCGCAGCACGCGCTCCCACGGCGCCAGACCGAGAAACGGACGCGGCACGTCTTCGGCCTCGGACGAGCCGGATTGGGTCAGCCGCCCTTGCGCATCCATCATCTGGCCACCCCAGACCGAATGCTCGCGAAGGGCTGCGTTGGCCATGGCGATGGCGCGAGGTGGGGGCTGGCTACGCAGTGCAGTGTCCACGCAGAGCTTGGACAAATCGGATTCGGGTTTGGGCGCCTGAGCTGTCGGCAGGCTGCAGCCCGCGCAAATGAGCGCGAGGAACGCCACTGACCTTCTATGCGGTGAGCACGGCGAGTACGGCTGGTGGATGTTGAATGCAGACATGGTTGGAGGCAATCCTATCGATGCCGACAAGCGGAGGACAAGACGCGTCGGTGATGCTCCCTGCGACCGGTGCGAGGGTGTTGGTATCACGGCAACGTCTGGTTGTTTCGCTGTTGGCTCATAGGGCGGTCTGTACGCACCGTAGCTGAGTGACTGCAACCGACCCGTTGGGGTTACTCGTCAACCCCGAAAGGGGCGCTTGCCCCACTTCGTGAGTCAGGCGACTGCAAGCCAAATGCCGCCAACGGCCGTCAGTGCCACGACGATCCACGGGGGCGTTTTCCAAACCGTCAGGAGGACAAAGGCCGCGGATGCCAGTGCAAAGTCGCGGGAGTTGCCAACGGCACTGGTCCAAACGGGGTCATAGAGTGCCGATCCCAGGATACCGACCACCGCCGCATTGGTGCCCCGCATGGCCGCCTGCGCAAACGGACGACTACGAATGCCATCCCAATACGGCAGCGCCCCATAAACGAGAAGCATGCCCGGCAGGAAAATGGCAACCAGAGCAATGCCCGCACCAAGCATGCCATTCGGAGCCGGTTGGACCACGGCACCCAGGTAGGCCGCGAAGGTAAAGAGCGGCCCTGGAACGGCCTGCGCAGCACCGTAGCCAGCAAGAAACGCGTTTGAGGCGACCCAACCCGGATTGACCACCTCGGCCTGCAGCAACGGCAGCACCACGTGGCCACCGCCGAACACGAAGGCACCCGAGCGGTAGAAAGCGTCGAACAGCGCGAAGCCTTGGGAATGAAAAAATCCACCCAGTAGCGCGGGCACAACGAGCATGGCAAGGAACACACTCAGGGCGACGGTAGACGCCCGCCGGGAAATCGGGAAGACAAGTTGGCCGGCGCCCGTGACAAACCCCTTGCGGCACAGGATAAGGCCAGCAGCCGCTCCGACGAGGATGGCCGCGACCTGCCAGAAGGAACCCCCAACGAAGCTGGCCAGGAAAATGGCGACAACGGCGATAGAGGCGCGCTCGCGGTCTGGCGTCAGACTCCGTGCCATGCCCGAGACCGCCTGCGCCACGACCGCTACGGCAACGAGCTTGAGACCGTGGATCAGGCCGTCCGCAACCGGCCCGTTGAAAGCACTCGCCCCGTAGGCGAAGGCGATGAGTAAAAGGGCCGACGGAAGGGTGAAGCCAGCCCAAGCGGCCAAGCCGCCAAACAGCCCGTCGCCCCTGAGCACACCCAGCGAAAACCCCACCTGACTTGAAGCCGGGCCGGGCAGGAACTGGCACAGCGCGATCAGGTCTGCATACGCGGTTTCGTCGATCCACTGCCGCCGTTTGACCAACTCTTCCCGAAAGTATCCGAGGTGAGCAATAGGCCCGCCGAAAGACGTTGCGCCGAGCTTCAGAAAAACGCCGAAGACTTCGGCAATGGCCCGTATGGCCGGCGGTCGAGCTACATCTTTCAACACGGTGGCCTTCATGGATGGCGGATTGGGCTTCACCGTGTCCGCTGGACTGATGGTTGTCGGCTTTTCATTCATAAATCGCGCGGGCAATGGCAACGCTGTCGAGATGGTTCAGCGCTTCATTGAGAGCATGACAGCATAGGGCGGCTCATGGCCGGGAGCGTAAATCCGGAGCCGATCCAGGAAGGCGCCGGTCGGGATTTCGACACAAGGCCAGCCGCTCGGCAACATCGTCGACCAAGTCCATCCGATCAGGCTGTGAGATGGGTTGAGCCGCCCGACTCCCATAGATCGCTTCGGTCATCGGGCGGCCAGCATCACCTGTGGGTCAAATCTCAGTTTGCTCGGAAATTTCCAAGGCGTCGTCCATCTCAATGCCAACATGCCGCACCGTCGACTCAAGCTTGGAATGGCCAAGCGGCAACTGCACGGCGCGCAGGTTCGTTGTGCGCCGATAGATCAGGGTCGTCTTGGTTTGCCTCAGCGAGCTTGCGCACTCGGTTCTCCATCTGAAAGCGCGCTCGGGCCGCCCCGATGTCTTTGAGCTTGGAACGGAGCCTTCTGGGCGACGATCCTGCCCTTGTTCCATGGCTGGCGATGAGCAACGTTGGCTACGTTTTCCAAAATGAACTCCGATCAAGTTGAGGGCCAACGAGGATGCGCTTGTGTGGCATCCAAGGACAACCTCCGGGGCTTGACGGCCAGAGCGATCGCCAACGGTCAGCTCTCCAGCTCCGCCGTGTACTCACCCTCTCGGCCATGAACGGTCGTTCGCCCAGCCACTCAAAAACTGCCGACTAGGGAATGGGTTGGGCATTACGCCGTTCGCAGTACTGCCCCCGTAGTCCCGCGCTTGCCCAAGTGGTTTGGGCAAGGCTCCTGCGCCACCTCTGCTTACGATCAGGACGCGCCGAAGCCAAGCACCGACTCAATGGGTTCAGGCCGGTGCAGGAGAAAGCCCTGCACGTAGTCGACGCCGATCTCTTTCATCCGCGCGAAAACCTCGGGCTTGTCCACGAATTCGGCCACAGTCTTGACGCCAATCAAACGGGCGACTTCAACGAAGCAGCGCACCGCGGCGTCGTCGAGCGGGTCGTCGATCACGTCCCGAACGAACTGACCGTCGATCTTCAACAGGTCAACTTTCAGGGACTTGAGATATCCGAACGACGAGGCGCCGGCGCCGAAATCGTCCAACGCGATACGTACGCCAAGTACCCGGACCTCTTCGATGAAGAGGGTGGCGTTGGTCATGTTCGTTATCGCCGCTGTTTCAGTAATCTCCAGGCAAATGCGCTCGCAAACGGCTGGACCTGCAGCAATGAACTTGTCGATGACGTCCCGGTGAAACGCCTTGTCTCCGATTGATTGCCCCGATAGGTTGAGGCACAGGGTATCGATAGACGACAGGTCCGCTCGACCCGACAGCAGTGCGATTGCCTCACCCAGAACCCAGCGGTCGATGCGGGGGCAAAAGTGGAATCGCTCGGCGGCCGGGAGGAACGCTCCGGGGGCGATCAGGCTCCCATCGTCGTCGACCATGCGCAACAACACCTCGGCATAAATTCGCTGCGTTTCAGTGCAAAGCGAAACAATGCGCTGCGCTATGAGTACAAAGCGGCCTTCGTCCAAAGCCTGCTCCAGGCGCGATGCCCACTGCGTCTCGCTCTCGCGCGCAAGCATTGCGGCGTCGGTGTCATGCCAGCGATGAACGCGGTTGCGGCCGGCTTCCTTGGCTGCGTAACATGAGGCATCTGCTGCCTGCAGCACCGCTGCTGAAGAGCTCCAGCGGCGGTCCAGTGGGACCAAGCCGATGCTCGCGCCGATTTTGAAACGGCGCTCGCCATGCAGGAATCTTAGCTCTTCGAAGCGGTTACAGATCTGTTGCGCAATACGCTGCGCCTGCTCTGTCGAGCAGTGATTCAGAATGACTGCGAACTCATCCCCGCCCAAGCGGGCCAACGTGTCTCCGGATCGCACGGTTTCGCCCAGCATCCTGGACACCTGCTGCAACAGCGCATCGCCTGCGGAGTGCCCACAGGTGTCATTGACCAGCTTGAACTGGTCGAGGTCAATGAACATGAGGGCATGCTCCGACCCTTCCTCGTGTGACTTTTCAAGCGAGCGTCGGAGCCGGGTTTCGAACTCGGTTCGATTGATCAACCCCGTCAAGGTATCGTGGCTGGCGCGATGGGTCATCTCGCCGCTCAGCCGCCGCTGTTCGGTGACGTCGTGGAAAACCAGGACCACGCCAAACACCTCCCCGCGTTCGTCACGAATCGGCGCAGCAGAGTCCTCAATCCCAAACTCGGTACCAGCGCGCGACACCAGGATGGTGCGACCGGCCAGGGCTGCGACCGAGCCTTGGCTCAGACAGACATCGACCGGGCTCGGGCTGGGCTTTCGGGTCTCCTCGTGAACAATGTGGAACACCTGGGCAATCGGGCGTCCGACAGCTTCGCTGTTGAGCCACCCGGTCATGCGCTCAGCGACCGGGTTCAACCAAGTGATCCTGCCGGCTCGGTCTGTCGTGATGACCGCGTCGCTGATGGACTGAAGTGTGACGCGAAGGAGCTCGTGCTGCTCGGCCAGCCCCACAATCAGCTTGCGACGTTCGCTGATGTCCTGCACGGTGCCTTGTAGCCGAACCACCCTGCCCATTTCGTCGATGACTGCCTCGCCACGCGCATCAAGCCAACCAGGCGAACCGTCGGCACGCAGAAATTCGAGTTCCAGCGCGTACGGCTTCCCGGTGCGCATGGCTGTCTCGACGGCCGCCGCCAAGCGGGCGAAGCTCTCGGCGTCGTACAAGGCCGACTGTTTGGCAAAGCGCGGCGCCAGCCCACCGGGTTCGCGCCCGAAGATGCGGTACAACTCGTCTGACCAAGTGGTGATGTCCTCGGCGACTTGCCAAGACCAGCTGCCAATGCGACCCAGGCGCTGTGCTTCACCCAGGCGATCATTGCTCTCGCGCACCAGTTCGTAGGCCTTTTCCCGCTCGGCGATCTCGGCGCGAAGGGCTGCTTTGGCGTTCTTCAGCGGAGTCACGTCACTGACGTGGACAAGGAAGCCGCGCACCTTGCCGTCAACGATGTCAGGCAGGTAGCTCGCCAACGCAGGGCGTTTGGTTCCGTCGAGGCCAAGAACGAGGCGTTTGAACGGCTGCGGCTTTCCAGCCAGTGCCGCGTCCACGAAGGGCTTGTTCCGGGCGAAGAGTTCCGGCCCGAGCAGGTCTTTGAGATGCATGCCAACGAGAGCGTTCGGCTTTACGCCGAACCACGCTTCGTAGGCACGATTGGCGAATCGGCAACGCAGGTCGCAGTTCCAGTAGGCCAACATCGCCGGAACGTTATCGACCACCAAGTGCAGGTCGTCGTTTGCTTGCCCATGTCGGTCGACAGCCCGCTGCAGCCTGCGCATCGCCACGCGACTCTCCAGCGCGTGGGAAACGGCCACGGAGAGATGCTGAAGAACATCGCGCTGCGAGTCGGTCAACTGCCGCGGCTGACGATCGATGACGCACAAGGTGCCGACGCGCATGCCATCACTCATGGCAATTGGCGCTCCGGCATAGAAGACAATGTCCGGCTGACCTGTCACCAAAGGGTTGTCGGCGAAACGGATGTCTTCTGTGGCGTCGGGCACCTCGAACAACCCGTCCTCCAGGATGGCATGCGCACAGAATGCGCTGTCCCGGGGTGTCTCGCTCACGCCGGGCAAGCCGACGTTTGCTTTGAACCACTGCCGCTGCGCATCCACCAGGCTGACGAGCGATATGGGTACGTTGCAGACCGCGGCCGCCGCCTTCACCAACGCGTCGAACTCCCCTTCTGCGGCGGTGTCGAGAACCTCCAACGAGAGCAGTGAAGCAAGCCGGGCGGCTTCACCAGGAGGATGGGGGGCGGACGTCATGGTTCCAATAGACGCTTCGGCGACCTCTCATTGTGGCCCGTCGGGCATGATTTCGTCCAGTACGACAACACTGGCTTTGAGCCCCGTTGCGAGCGCCGTCCTTGCCGGGCCGGAATCTTTGTCGCTTGGGCACGGCTGCTTGACAAGGCGTGACGGTGCGTGATTGTCCTTGAGGGGCCTTGGAGTCGCGCTTCGGCGAATGTCCAGCGTGCGCGGCTTGGCACGTCCGGGCTCGAGAACCGCTACCAATGCCAGACGTCCGCCCCCATGTAAAGGGATGATCCGCTCTGGGTCGGGAGTTGCAGTTGCCTGCGGATGCAGTCGCTGCACGGGCCCGACCGCTGGCTACTGAACGCCCTTCCGCCTGACATTCATCGAAGGACAGCTTCCAAGGGCGCAGCGGGCGGTCGCTGATGCAGACGATCAACGTCAGGTATCGACATCTGCAGTCCTTCGCGGGCCGAACCTGAGTGGCTGCGCCTGGTCTGCAGCGGCGCTGCGAGGAACCGTCTCGACTGTGGGCTTGTGGGCGGAACTACCCGTTAGCGGGGGTCGCCGACAGCAGCCGTCTATCAACCCAGCGCTTGCGGCCGAACGACCGCTGTCGGGCTCGGCCTCTAACTTTCTACAGGGACTTCCCAAATAGTCAAGCGGCAGTCAAATAGTTTTCCTGCTTTTTGATGACGGTATTCCTTGGCTGTCGTGCGAGTCGAAGCGGCGAGCGAAACGAGAAACAGACTGCACATCTACAGACGGCCTTGTTGCACCGTGGATCATTTATTTGATCGTGGGGTGCGGACCCAGATACGAACCGCTCGGCGGGGCTCCATTCATTTCTCGTGGTCGCTTGAGGGCACGGTGCCCATGCGCCACAGCAAGTTAGTCGAGCTTGCCCACCGCCGGTCTGACCTGTTCACTGCATCTTCTTACTTCACGTCTGCGCAAGGAAATCAATCGATCAACCGTTGGTTGCCGCCTCCTACGCGGCTGCGGTGGCGGCCATGGGCTGCGGACGCGCGCTCGCATGGTGGGCATCAAACGCCTTGCCCCGCACGAACACTGCCCAGAGAATGCGCGCGTCCTTGTTGGCCAGCGCCACCACCGCCTTTTGCCAGCCCGACTTCTCGCGCAGCTGATGCGCCCATCGTGAGATCGCGTCCCTTGCCGTCGGTGCGCCGTCAGCACCGCCGACTTGGCAGCCTGGATCAGCAAGGTGCGCAGGTAGGTGTCGCCGCGTTTGGTGATGCGGCCCAGGTTGCTTTTGCCGCCGCTGGAGTGCTGCCGCGGCACCAGACCCAGCCACGCGCCGAACTGCGCGCCGTTTTTGAACTGATGGAAGTCGCCCACCGTGGCCACTACAGCGCAAGCGGTCACGGGACCGACACCCAGCAGTTGCTCGGCTTGGCGCGCTTGGGCATCGGCCTTGAGGTGGCCGGCGATGCGCTCGTCGCACCAGGCCAGGTGCGCATCGAGTTCTTGCCACTGGCCCCAGGCGCGTTGCAGCGCCAGTCGGGCCAGGGTTCCCAACTCGTTGCGGGCATCTTCGATCGCATCAGGCAACGCTTCGCGCAGCACGGCGGGCTTCTGCGCAAACACCAGCCCGAACTCGGCCAGCAGCCCGCGGATGCGGTTGATGCACGCGGTGCGCTCGGCCTTGAAGCCTTCGCGCAGCCGGTGGATGCACAGCAGGCTTTGCTGCTCGACGCTCTTGACCGGCACGAAGTGCATGGTCGGACGGCTGGCCGCCTCGCAGACGGCGGCCGCATCGTTGGCGTCGTTCTTGCCGCTCCGGCCTTGCAACCTGCAGGGCGCCACCAGATGGGCGGCCATGATGCGGGCATCCAGCCCCAGCGCCACCAGACGGCGCGCCCGGTGGTGCGCGCTGGCGCTGGCCTCCATCGCCACCAGGCAGCCGGGCGGCAACTGGGCGCACCAGGCCAAGAACTTGGCGCGTGGCAACGCCCGGCTGATAACCCACTGACCGGCCGCATCGACGGCATGCACCTGGATGACCTGCTTGGCCAAATCGACACCAACGCGTGTAATCTCACTCATGGGACTTCTCCTTTGCATACAAGGGCTGCAGATTGACCTCTCACCAATTCAATCTTGGCACTCGTTGCCGTTGCCGGGCAAAGCGGGAAGTCCCTTCGTATTCGCTCCCGGCCATTTCCTGCCATCCGTTCGGCTAGGAAATCGCCACGCCGGGGACTGGCTTCAAGGACTGATCAGCTCGCACAAACGGACGGAATACAGCTTTCTGGGCCCGGCTTTTAACTCGCCGGCCCAAACAACCGCTGACGCATCCACCGAGTTGAAGCCAATGCCGGCCGAGATCCGGAGGCGCATCGCCAGCGCGTCGCGCGGTCCCGACCCGCGGGTGGCAGCGCCTTCCTGACCGACCGGTCGTATGTCGGCGAAGCCCGCTGAGCGGTGCCCAACAATCAGCCCGGGCAATGATCGGTTGTCGCGATTACCGACGTTCACAATGGCTAAGCTTCCATGCCGCTCACATTTCGATGCCATCCTGGGAGCATTCCGCCATCCTCAACAAGATGCCGATCGCAAACTCGCCAAGAATTATTACGTTTACGTTATTCAATCCACGTACTGATATAACCAAGTGCGCACCTCGTCCGGACAAGCCTGCGACGCAGTAGGTCACTTGCGCAACCTAACCCACAATTTCTTGTGCAGTTGATGCATCACACTGTATCGGCCGGGCACAGGCGGCGGCATGGGAAGACTCCACTTGCGCGCCCCGATTTGGAACCGGTCAAGCATCGCGTGGATCATGCACAACTCCACGGCGCCGACGATCGAGTGGCCGCTGCGCAGGGCATCGATCTGCTGCAGCGAGGGCGCCCGGAGACCGAAGCGCGGCAGATAGGTGAGCAGCGCCAGAAGCGAAGCGCGTGCAAACGGGTTGTCAATTGCTGCGTACGGCCGGTCGCCTTCTAGCAACTCAGTGAAACGGGTCTTCAAATAAACCGCGTCGATGAGAGAAGCGAGGAAACTCGGGTGCGGTAGGCAAAGCGTCAGGTCGTTGAACCACGAGGCAGCGATGTAGAGCAATTGCGTCTGCGGTGACAGGCGAAGAACTGGGCGGCCGTGATAGCAGCTCGACACCACGCCATTGGCCGCGACGGCCGCGGCACTCAACACCCGACCGGGCCGACGCAGCGGCGAGTCGTCCGGGAACAACTCGACGTGCAGTTCGACCAGCGTGTTCCGCTCGCGATGGCGCAGCGGTGCGCCATGATGACGGCCTTCCATCTCGGGATAGTCGATCCGTCGGTAAGCGCCCGACAGCAGCTCGGCTTCGACCCGCGCATATCCATCGCGTGGCACGAGCACATCGATGTCGCCCATCGGTCGCAGATGTTCGGCCGGGTAGAGTTGCTCGCTCACTGAGATGCCCTTCAGCAAGGTCACCGGCACGCGCGTAGCGGAGCCGGCGTCGATCACATCGCAGGCGGCATCGACCAGATCCCCGTGGCGGATCCGCGCTGTCAGGTCGGCGCCCCGCAACGCGGCCTGCCAATCCTCCGGAATGGCAGAGTTCGTTGCGCGTGCGGCGTGCCAGAGCAACGGACCAAGGCCGCCATCAAGCACCCAGCGGAACTCTCGTGCCGGGATATCGACGAGATCAAACGCTTGGTCCCCCGACGTTTTTGCCGCCTGCCGAACCAGCTGTGCAACCAGCGATTGGCGCCTGCTAGACGCCTGCGACCGTTCGAAGAGCAGGTTGTCAATCCCAGACATAGCGATTCTTGGCGAGTGCACTCCAACATACGACAATGACCAAATGAAACCTTTGCGTGATTCGCCCGCAAGCACAGTCAGCAAGGCTGTGGATCGTACGATTATGGTCCGGGAGATCGATGGGGAACTTGTCGCGCTTGATACGCGGGCAAACCTAGTGCATCAACTGAATGCGACCGCTAGCCTGATCTGGCGCCTCGCGGCGGACGGTTGCGACGTGGACGAGATCGCAGCGGCTGTAACGTCTGAATACGACATCGATCTTACCGATGCCTATAGAGATGTGTGTGAGACGCTCGCGCGTCTCCAAGCGCTGAAATTGCTTGCCCGCACATGAGTGGCGTGCTAGAAAACCAGAGTGATCCACACGTTAAGGAGGCACTATGGAAACGTCTTCAGACACCCGCCGCAGCTTTGTCAAGAAGGCTGCTTACGTAGCACCAGCAGTTCTGACTCTTGCAGCCGCGGCGTCATACGCAAAGTCCGGATCCGAGAAGGACGACAAAGGCGACAAAGGCGACAAAGGCGACAAAGGCGACAAGGGCAAGAAGGGCTGAGCCAGCCGAACAAGCCTGGCAAGGACTTGCCGTTAGGTTTCAGCAACGGTTGATGCGGCAATCGACGCATTCAGCAACCCGGCATCGCGCGCTATCACCAACCTGCGGCAGTCTGGGCCTGGTCACCTGAACTCTTTTAAAGTGTTTCGTTTTAGCGTCGTTGGTCAGCCAGTTTCAATCGACTGCGCCGATGCCTCGGCAACGGAAGTACTGTGGGCCAACTTCGCCGCAATGGCCCAATTTGCGCGCGGTGAAAACACTGCTCCGGAAGCGCTTTCCTATCGCATACGAGTTAGCCATCCCGGTGCGCTGCTGACCCTGTCATGCCGGGGCAAGTCGCCCGCCGACTTCGTCGACATGGGCAATCTTCTCTACGCACTTGAGAAAGATCTAACGATCTCCTTACAACGCCGTCGACCCGACTTGTTGTTCTTGCATGCCGCGGCGCTGGAGCGTGGCGGCCGCGGATATTTGCTTGCCGGCGATTCGGGCAATGGGAAGTCAACGACCGCGTGGGGCCTCTTGCATCGTCGATTTCGCTACCTCAGCGACGAATTGAGCCCGATCGACACTGCCAGCATGCAGGTCCACGCTTACCCACATGCGCTGTGTATGAAGAGCCATCCGCCGCCGACGCACCCGCTACCGCTATCTGGCGTCCAGTTCCTGGGCACGACGATGCATGTGCCAATCGCGAGCTTTCCCGCCGCAGTTGGGCCGGCGGTCTGTCCGATCGAAGCGATTGTCTTCTTGCGTCACGCCCGCGACCTCACCATGCCCGTGCTACGAAAGCTGAGCTCCGCCGAAGCCGGTGCACGCCTCTACACGACGGCACTGAATGCGCTCGCGCACTCGGAGCGTGGTCTCGACGCGGTCTTGCATATCGCATCCAAGGTACGTTGCTTCGTGCTGGAAACGGCAGACCTCGACCAAAGCTGTGATTTGTTCTGCGACTCGGTAGCCGGTGTGCTGTGAGCGCGCCACAGTCGCATCGACTGCATATTGCCGGGCCTGGGAGCCCAGCCTACGGACCTACCTCTGTCTGCGTAGAGTGATGATCGAGCGATCACTTGCATCGTGGGCCTTGGTCGAGTGGCGAAGCACAGCAATGGGTCGAATGGGTAAGTTCGCTGCCCGGAGCAGTAGCCACTCGTCCAAAATCCGATGCGCGATGGCGCAAGCCTCGTCGACGTACGTCAACAGCCCATAGCGTAACGGCCATTCATATCGTCAACGACCCTGCACCTCTATAACCGGTATGCGGCGGAGACCGTGAATTCAGAGTTTGGCCGCGACCGACAGCAGCATCTGCCAATTCGCAGATCGCAACGATGTGCAGGCCATGTCAGATGGAACGCCACCGCCGTTGCTAGGTGCAGCGCTCAGCCTGGTGGGTCAACGTTGGACTGGACATAGTTTCGACGTTCAAGTGGAATGGTGGTCTCACTTCGGGAAACCTTCATGAACATCGTCCACCGCTCTCGTTTCACCGGTGTCAACCGGCTAATCGACGGGTCGATCGAACCGCACCTTGATGCGTTCAAGCAGCACTTGGCCGACGACAGGTACGCGTCGAGCACGGTTGCCAGCTATCTGAGCGACATCGCGCACTTCGCGCCTCGCTCGGCGGTCTCGTTCACGGCTTGATTGGCGCCGTGTCGTGTCCGGCCAATTGGCGGCTCTCGACGCTGCCCAAAGTGCTCACGGCAGAAGAAGTCGGGCGGTCGATGAACTCTCTCGGCACGCTCGGCCATTCGATGCGGCGTGCCGATGCGATCGTGCGCTGCGCCACACCACGGGCCTGCGTGAAGACGTGTTGCCGCTGCCCGCGACCCCCGGCGAAACCCTCATTGTGTACTTTAAGAACGAACGCCCACACACCTCCAATTCGAGCGGTCTTCGTTCGTCACATTGCGCCGCGCGACGAACCGGTGGGCCCTGATCTGGTCCGCAAGACGATTCGCCAAGTCCACGCTCGCGCGGGGTTGCCCTACACGCGACTCCATCTGTTGCGTCACACGATGGCCAGCCGTTTGCTCGCAGGAGGCTCGTGTCTCAAGGATGTGGCCGACGTGCTGCGTCATCGAGCGCTGAGCACCACACAGGTCTACGCGAAGCTCGACCGCCGCAAGCTCGTCGAAGTGGTCTTGCCCTGGCCGGGGAGCGCATCATGAAGGCGAGCACTTCTCTGCATGCGCGTGCCGAGCAGTACTTGGTCGAGCGACGTCGCCTGGGCTTCGCCCTTGGGACTCCTGCGTGTTCCCTAGCGCGGCTTCGTGCGCCATCTCCAAGTCGTCGGTCACCGCCCCCCCTAACTATCGAAGTCATGAGCGACTGGGTACAGCCCGACAGCCACGGCAGCGATGATCCGCACATGTTGGCTGCAACAGTTCGAACCGTGCACCGAGGTCCCGGACCACACGAACTTCGGACGCATCCCCGAGCGCCAGGTCCCTCACGTCTACAGCGAGCCCGAGATTGTCGATTTGCTGGCGGCCGCGCGGCGGCTCGGTCCGGCGTTGACGCTGCGCGGAGTCCTGTTTCAGACCTTGTGCGGTCTGATTGACAGCTGCGGACTGCGCATCGGCGATGCGCTGGCGTTGCGCAACGAGGACGTTGACCCCAGGCGCGAGATGGTAACCATCCGCAAAGCCAAGTTCGGCAATTCACGCCAAGCGCCGATCCACCCGAGCACGATCGAAGCGCTACGGCTCTGCCACTGGACGCGCGACCTCGCAGACGGTCGTTGTCAAGCCAGTTGTCGCATGGGACGTGAGGGTCAGGCAGCTTTCTGAGTGGTCAGGGCGCGGGGATCTTTCTCCTTCGCCGGGTTGAGATGGAACTTCTGCGATACGATTCCAGTTGCGGGTCGATCGCGACCAGCGATGCGGATGTCGCCGGCGGGCTGCCTCGTAGACCTTCGCTCGGGCAATCGGGAGCGAGCGGTCGCTCCCAGCGTAGCGCTGCGCTGGCGTCACGAAGCCGATGGCGCTGTGACGGTGCTCGTGGTTGTACCAGTGCACGAGCTGCGTCACCCAGTGCCGGGCCTGCAGCAGGCTTGGCAGCGGCTTGACCGGCATCTGCGGTCGGTATTTCAGGGTGCGGAACAAGGCCTCGGAGAACGGGTTGTCGTTGCTCACGGCGGGACGACTGCGCGAGGCCGCCACGCCCAGGCGCTGCACCGTGGCCAGCATCGTCTCGCCCTTCATCGGCTCGCCGTTGTCCGAGTGCACGGTCAGCTGGTGCGGTGCAATGGCCTGACGGGCACAGATGTCGGTCAACAACTGGCGGGCCCGCTCCGCGCTCTCTGTTTCGTAGACCTGCCAGCCGACGATCTTGCGGCTGAACAGGTCAACAAACAAGTAGAGGTAGAAGTAGCTGCCGCGCACATCGGTGGGCAAGTAGCTGATGACGCTCCTATGTCAAGCAGAATCTGCTGAATCCTTCAAGTCGGCCAGGATCAGCGGGTACAGCTCGCGAACGATGTAGCGCTTCAGGCAGCGGTGGATCTCCTTCTTCGAGAGGCCCTCGCGGGTGCGCCGGAGGACGTATTCGCGCGTGCGTGCGTCGCTGCGCATCCGGACCATGGCAATCGTCCACAGCGCATTGTTGGCCTGTCGCTGGCCGCCGCGATTGAGCCGGTGGCGACATACCTTACCCGAGGAGGCTTCCAGCGGGCTGACCCCGCACAGAGCCGCAAGAGCGGCCTCGTTGCGCAGCCTCGTCGGATTGTCTCCAGCAGTCACGAGCAAGGTCGCTGCGGTCTGAGGTCCGACGCCGAAGCGGGCCAGCAGCCTGGGGGCTGCCAGCTTCGTCAGCCGCGCGAGTTCCTTGTCGAGGACGCAAAGCTCCTCGTGCAGCGCAGTCCATCGCTTGGCCAACAACCGCAGAGTCGTCTGCAAGCTGGACAGCACGGGGCTGGCATCGTCCAGCGCCAACTTGGCGCAGGCAGCAACACACTGCTCGGGCTTGACTTTGAGGGCTGCATCGCGAACGGACGACGGCGCGCTGACCAGCAGCGCTCGAAGCTGATTCATGGCCTGGGTCTTGGCTTTGACGGCGCTGCGACGAGCCACGCTCAGCGTCCGTAGTGCCTCTGCCAGGCCGCTGTGGGCCTTGGGGATGCAGCTTGCATCGTT
>JBBPYC010000090.1:0-39609 GCA_038200275.1 Burkholderiales bacterium | reverse complement strand
TGCGATTCATGCTCGCTGCGGTGCTCGAACACCATCCTCACAGCTCGTTCTCGAACCTCGGGTGAATACTTCTTTGGACTCGTTGTCATGGCTCCATCTTCTCAAGAGTTGGAGCCTCCAGAATTCCCGGGGCGGTTCAGAACAGTTCCGCGTTCAAGGCGCCCTGATACGTCGCAAACCAGAACCCGCCCTTGGCATTGACCGCGGAGGCCGCTGAGATGGACTGGCGCTGACCAGGCCGCTCAATGACTGGCGTCTTGCCTTTTGGCGCCCAGGTCTTGCCGTGCACCGTGTCGGCCCGGAAACCAGACTCATCCCAGAAGTAGATCTCCGCGCAAGCTTTGCCTCGCAGCAGCGGCGACAGCCTGGATACGTTTCGCGCTGCCAGCGCTCAATGGCTTGAGGGTCACGTTGATAAGCACGCTGCAGCGGCTTCCGTGGCGTCAGCCCCAGGCAGGCCAGCCTGCGACCAACGGCGGTCACTCCCAAGCGCACTCCAAACTTCTGCTCGATCAGCACGGCTGCGATCTGTCGGCTCCACAGCCCCGAAGTCCAGACCATACTGACGAGGATCCTTGCCATTGATCCAACCAAACACCTGCGCGCGCTGTGTCGGCGCGAGTTTGGTCGGCCGTCCCGTTGCCGGCCGCGATGCCAGGGCGCGCTCGCCATTGCCTCGACCAGACGCCGCCTTCAGCCACCGGTAAATCGATGTGCGATTCATCCCCAGCGACCGCACAACCTCGGACGGTTTCTCCCCCTGCTTGACTCGACGTAACGCCAGCAGGCGAAATTCTTCCAGTGTGCTGTGGTCAAGCGTGCGGCCGTCTCGTTTCATGCCTCATGAGACTACCATCGGCCCCATCGGTTTCATCAAATGTCGCTTTACTTACGGACTCCTGAGTAACGAGCAAAGTCGACGGTCAAAGATTGGTTTTGATCGGCCATTCGTCCATCGCGCTTGAGCATCCGTTTGATGCATGTTCGATTGACGGTAACCGTTCGCAGATCGACTGCCAGGGCGAACAAGCCAGGGTACAACGCAAACCACCCACCTGGAGGCAAGTACTGTTGATCAGTCGCGCTGACTGTTGCTGGTGCCAGCCCCCGGAGTGGCGTCGAGAGCCTCTTCAAGCAACTCAAGGGCCGCCATCGCGAACGCAGTCATGTTGCGCGGTCGATCGTCCTGGCCGGTGCGCAGCATGCGCTCGCGCATCACAGGACCATCGACCGCGAAACACGTGTGGCCGGCTGGATCCCCATAGGTGTTCCCGGCCGGTCCGGCGGCCCCGGTCTCAGCCAGACCCCAACTGGCCCGAAACCGTTCTCGCTGATGACGGGCGAGCAGTTGTGCGTAGGGCAGGCTCGACGAGCGCATCCCAACGGTGTCATCCGAGGTGAGCGTGGTGAGAAGACGGCGTGAGCGCCGTGTATACAACACCGCGCCGCCAAAGTAGTAGGTCGAGGCACCGGCGCGCGCAAGCAGTGCGGCTGAAATCAACCCGCCCGCCGATGACTCAGCCACGGCAATCGTCTCGCCGCGCGCGACCAGCTTGCCGCCCACTCGAATGCCCAACGCAAACAAGGTATCGATGTCCATGGTTGTCAGCTCCTGACTATTCAGAGCAGCCTAGACCACTCAAAGTGCGCAGGTCAGCGACTGCGGACTCGTTGAATTGCAATCCTGGCTTGTCGGCATCCATGGCCAAGTATCTGTCCGATTTATGCGAGCCGTCGTGTGTGACACAGGCGCCAGAAGAGATACACGCCGCTTTTTGAAATTGACTGGCTTCAAATTGGCACGGCCACCGCGCAATCGGTGTCTACAAGAGAGCAGCGCTGGGACATGCCGCCACGGCCAGCGGCAAAGCAAGCTGATTATTCGGTTCGACCTCAACTGCCTGAATCAACGGGTTCGATTGACTCCATCGATTGAGCCGTTCAAAAATCACCCTGCGCGCTGCTTGTGCCAACCTCCAAGACCGGTCAGCCCCCGCACCCGAGAAAGCCGCGGATTGCAGCACCGGACAGGCCACCAGGTTCCACCAATCTGGGGCTGATGGTCGTTTTCAGCCATCCAGATTGGCTGCGGCGGCGGGATTGAGCCTGTTGATTGTGGGCGTACGCAGCTGCCTTCCTCTGCTGAACACCGAGCCGACCACTGCTTTGCCAGCCTCGTTGACCACCACAACGTCGGCTTCGCACTCAATTTGCAAAGCGTGATCGTGGGGCAGTGCGTACTGAGTCCCGTCGCACCGCAACTCACACGGTTCGAAAGCCGCATACACCACATGAACACCGGCAGCAAGGACTGCCGTGTCTTGCGCTGAGAGGGTGCGCAGATCAATCGACACCCGCTGTTGAAGGCCGATCAAGTTGACCACCTCCACTGGCCCGTCTTCAAGCCGGGTCACGATGGGTAACTGCCCCGCGTACCGCACCACGACGCCAGGTTGGCGCAAATCGATGTTTCCGTCTGGGGACTGCAGCACAAGACCGCGTCCCGCCACCACCATCTGCAAGCGATCGAAACCAGTCAAGTCTGAAAATGGTCCAGCCGATGCGATGGTGGTACGGCCGAAGCACCAAACCATGTCGTCCCAAGTGATCGGCGCGGAGTCCCCCAGCCTTTCCCCAGCGATGTCGATGGCAACGCCTCCGCCGTTTTTCCAAGGCGTACGCAGGTAGCCGGACGGATCGAGTCGCGAAACGCGCAGCCGGCTCATGATCCGATCTTGATGTTCAGCGAACGCCCGATGGTGTCATTCCAATAAGTAACGCATTCAGCCCCGCAGCGTTGGGTGAATGCCGGCAGGATTGCCTTGGTGAGGGCTTCCTTGCGCAGTTCCTCGTCGGCCGGTGTGACAGGAACAAGCTTCATCGATGCAGATGGGCCCGCACTGCAAGGCCCGTTGCCAGTGTTGCAGTCGATGCCCAGTTGGGTCTCGGACTTTGCCAGATCGAACATCGAAGCTTCTAACGCTTGCACATGGGTTTGTAGAAAGGCCTGGACCTTCGGATCGAGCGTGTTCCACCACTTCAAGTTGGCAGCGTGCGCGATCAGCCCGAAGTTGATCGGCATCGGCGAGATGAATTTGGCCGACTCGTACCACTTAGAGCGGTAGCCAGAGTACGAGCCGGTGATAGCGCAATCGATGACGCCGCTTGCCAGCGCACCTTGCACTTCAGGAAAGGCCATGCTCACCGGCGAACCGCCAAGGTAGGACACAAAGGCCTGCTGGGATGCGCCCGCCGCCCGAACCTTGCGACCCTTCAAGTCGGCCAATTTGGAAAAACTGTCGCGGCAGTAAATCACCTGCGCTTGGTAGGTGCCAAAGCCGAGCAACTTGATGCCGTGCTTGTCTTCCAGAAACTTTGCGTAGCCTGGTCGGTGAACGTTGACCGTCTTCTGCAATTCATCGACCGAGCCGACCATGCCAACCAAGTCGGCTGCCTCGTTCATCGGCACCTCGCCGGAGTTGTAATTCAGCACCACAGAGGCCATTTGCAAGGTCCCCGACGACAGCAAGCGGAACACCTCAGGCCCTTTTAGGCCCAGCTCGGTGAAGGACTTGACCCGTGGCGTGATCGCGCCGCCGGAGTCCTTCGGAATGGTCTCGCTCCAGAACGGCAGCTCCAGGCTGGTGTATTGCGACAGTCCGCCAATGCTCCCCACTACGTTGAAGCTGGTGGAGGGCAGCGCCTGCGCTGAGGTCGGGGCGGCGATCGCCAAAGAACCGGCAATGCCAACGGCGGCGACGAGGATCGATCGAATCGAGGGCATGGCAGTCTCCTGATGCAGGTGGGAAGAAACAGGACAGACCGGCGTTCAGCCGGCTTTGGGATTGAGCAGCGTCGGCAACCAAAGCGCCAACGACGGAAAGACGATCAACAGCGCGATCATGACCAGCATCAACGCGACAAAGGGCAGGGCGCCCACGCACAGGTCGTAGAAGCGCCCCCCGCCGCGCACCGATTGCACGACGTACAGGTTCAACCCAACTGGGGGCGTGATCAGCGCCGCTTCCATCAGGATCACGAACACGATGCCCCACCACACCGGGCTGTAACCCATCGCGGTGATCACCGGCACCACCACCGGCGTGGTCGCAATCATCATCGACAGCGTCTCCATGAAGCAGCCGAGGATCAAATAGAACACGATGATCGCCACCAGCGTGGCCAGTGGCGACCAGCCCAAACTGGTGACGACGTCGGTGATTGCTTTGACCAGGCCGATCGAGACCATTACGAAGTTCAGGAACAGCGCGGCCACGACGATCAGCATCACCATGCTGGTCGTTCGCACCGTGCCTTCGAACGCACGCAACAGCACAGCCATGCTCAGTTGCCGGTTGGTCGCGACCAGCACGACCGTGGCCATCAACCCCAGCGCCGCGGCTTCGGTTGGCGTGGCAATGCCGGCATAGATCGACCCGACCACCACCAGAAACAGCCCCAGCGGCGGTAGCAGGTGCGGCAAGCCGGCGACGCGTTCCGCCCAGAGACGCGAAACATCGACCTTAGGGCCGGCCCAGGCAGGCCGCCACAGAGCCAGACAAAACACCATCAACGAGAACAGAAACGCCAGCAGAAATCCTGGGATGAAGCCGGCAGCGTAAAGATCGGCCACGGAGGTGTCGGTCAGCACCGCATAGATGATCATGTTGATCGACGGCGGGATCAGAATACCCAGCGTCCCACCAGCGGCGATCGAACCCAGAAACAGCGGCCGGTTGTAGCCGCCCTTGTCCATCGTCGGAATGGCCACGGTGCCGATCGTCGCTGCCGTCGCAACCGAAGAACCCGAGGTGGCCGCGAAGATCGCGCTGGCTGCGATGTTGGTGTGAATGAGCCGGCCCGGTATGCGGGCGAACCAGGGCGCCAACGCCGAGAACAGCCGCTCGCTGAGCCCTGAGCGGTGCATCAACTCACCCATCATGATGAACATCGGCAGCGCGATCAGGATGAAATCGCTCGACGAATTCCAGGCCAGCTCGCCCAGTGCGCCGGTCATGGGAAAGAAGGCGTAGTTGGCCGACAGCAGGTAGGCCATCAAGCCCAGCGCAGCAGCCACTGGCAGGCTCAGCGCCACAAAGGCCATGAGCATCAACAATGCCGCGCCAATCATGTCCTCGGCTCCTGCACCGGCGCGGTGCTGATGCCCGCCTGCGCGATCTCGTCACTCTTCTGTGGGCTGCCGATCAAGGCGTCGAATCCAGCACGGTCGCGGCGCAGCAACCGCACCATCGCCTGCAGCGGAAGCAACACCGCCACGCATGCAAACCAGAAGATGCCGACCCACCAGATGCCCTGCGGAATCGCCATGGGCACCTGCAAGGTCGAAACCGACTTCGCATGCATCGTGATCGATTGATCGAGCGTCCTCCAGCCATACCAGGCCAGCGCCAGCGCGATCACCGAAAGCGAAAGCGCGGCGATCACGTCGCAACAACGCCGCAGCCCTGGAGGCAGCAGACTGAGCAAGATGTCCACGCGCACATTTGCCTTGGACGTCGCGGTAAATGCCAGTCCAAAACCGATCGCCGCGGCGAAGGCGTAGCCGGACAGCTCGAAACTCTCGACCACACCGCGGCGGAAGATCATGCGGGTGATGACGTCGAGCGTAATCAGGCCACTGCAGCCAAACAGGATGAGTGCGCCGGCAATCCACGCAAGGACGCGGGAAACGCGTTGTGGCCACGGTTCCTCGGGCATCAGTGGGGTCGGTCGGGCCATTGGGTTGGGACTGGATGCGGTCGCGATTTGTAGCATAAACCTCACCTGCAAAGGCATTGCTGAAGGCTTTGCCGGGTGCTGTAAACCCGACACGGCCGATCTCATGCGAGCTGAACGGGTCCCTGGTATCGTGGCCACGGCAACCTCACGCCCGGTCAAATTACGCAACAGGCCATCAAGTAGTTGCTGCACTGCGTGCTGCAGCGCATCCCCGCACCTTCAGGGATCTGAACTAAAACCAAGCCATGCACGGCGCCCGATTTTTCCCTCCAAGTGAACCGCGTGTGGGTCGATCAGCCACGTTGCGTGTCTCCGCTGCGCTGGGCTCGGCGTCGTGCCCCGTGGGAATCGCGCGACGCCGTGCGCCAACAGGAAAGATGCCGAAGGGCACTCACTTGAAAGAAAGCGATCTGGGCATCACCGAGCTGAAAGATTCACGGACGACGCATGTACGGCGAAGGCTTATGTGGTGATGGACGAACTCGGATTCAATCCTGCCGAAGTCAGCCCACACCGCGTCCGCTTCGCCCTCGGGCGCTCGGCCAATGCGGGCCTCACTGCAAAAGCATTTGCCGAACTGCATTGCACCGGCAGCCACAACGCACCAGTGACGATGTGCATGGGCGGCAAGCAAGGCATGGCCTTGATCAGCAACCACACCTAAAGGGCATGGCCTCGATTCAGGTCGACGAGCGCGAAGTTGAGTTCAGCGCCATCCGTGCCCAGGGAGCGGGCGGCCAGAACGTCAACAAGGTCTCCAGCGCCGTGCATCTGCGCTTCAACATCCCGGCGTCGTCCCTGCCCGATGACGTCAAGGAGCGTTTGCTTTCGCTGCGCGACACCCGCATCACGCAGGAAGGCGTGCTGGTGCTCAAAGCCCAGCAGCACCGCAGTCAGGAGATGAACCGCGCCGACGCACTGGAGCGCCTGCAGGCACTGGTCGACCGCATGGCGGTGGCGCCGCGGGTGCGGCGCGCCACGAAACCGACCTACGGCTCAAGACAACGACGGCTGGAAGGCAAGAGTCAGCGCTCGGCCATCAAGCAGCAGCGTGGGCCGTTGCGCGACTGAATTGCAGGTTGCCAGATTCGCCGTGGGCACCGGGACTGATTGCAGAGTCTTATTTCCTTCAACGCCGCGCTGCAGAAACACCCACCCCAGCACCTCAATCGACCCAGCCCGTGTACGTGCGATCGAAATTTCCTGATTAGCACCATGGCTACACCACGATCGGATTCGCCGCTCCGTCCATTGTCAGCACCACGCCGGTCACATAACTCGCGCAGGCAGATGCCAGAAACAACACCACGTTTGCCACTTCATCCGGCTCAGCGATGCGACCCAGTGGAATGTTCTTCGTGGTGCGACCCAGCGCTTCGTCGACGTCGGTCCCGCCTTGTCGCGCTGCCGCTTCGAGCCCTTGCGTCAGCCGCTCGGTTCGTGTTGCGCCCGGGTTCACCGCATTGACGCGCACGCCCATCGGTGCGTAAGCTGCGGCGAGCCCGGCGGTGGCGAGCATCAACGCCGCGTTGGCGGAGCCGCCCGGCAGATGGATCGGGCTGGCCACTTTGCCACCGGCGCCGATCACGTTGACGATCGCGCCGCGCCCGCGCTGGCCCATGCGTCGGACCACCGGATCGATCACGTGGATGTAGCTGAAGAACTTCGCATCGAGCGCGTCATGCCAGGCCTGTGCAGTCAACTCGGCCGGTGGTGTGCGCTGCGCAGCACCGGCGCAAGTCACGAGCACATCCACCGGTCCGAATGCAGTTTCCGCCGTGCCGATTGCCCGCTCCGCGCGCACGGTATCGCGCAGATCGGCGGCAACCAGGGTGATGCGCTCGTGTGCGTTTTCGGCATAGGCCAGCAATCGCTGCCTGGCCTCATCAAGCCCGACCGCATCGCGCGCGATCAGACTGACCCGTGCGCCTTCGCGCAAGAAACCTTGCGCACACGCCAACCCAATACCCTTGCTGCCGCCCGTGATCAACACGTGCTGATCGGTCAGTTGCAAATCCATAAATTGCTCCAATTCAGCCCGGACTACGGGTGTTTGACGAAATCCGACAAGGGCCGGCAGTGCGTCCAGGGAGGGATCTCATTTTCACCTTCCTCAGCACCAGCCTGCCCCGTCGATAAGGAGAGCAATGTGCACTGCAGCCCCTGCTTCTCAGGTCCTGGTTACAAAATCGCTGCACTTCAAATTGCCTCAAACTGCTTGCTCGTTCAAGCAATTCACCGATGTGGAGGAACATCCGAATGATCAGCCAACAACTCGAAGCCTTCGGCAGACCACTCGCTCAGGTGCTGCGTGAGACGCCGGAGCCTCAAGGCACTGAAGTCCTTGTCAAGGTCGGCAATTGCGGCGTCTGCCACAGCGACGTGCATCTGCATGATGGCTACTTCGATCTCGGCGGCGGCAACAAGCTAGATGTGGGGCGGGTGGTGAATCCACCGCGCACGCTGGGGCATGAGATCGCGGGCACCGTGGTAGCGGTCGGGCCGGATGCCAGAGCCGCCAAGGTGGGCGACCGCCGCGTGGTCTATCCGTGGATTGGCTGCGGGCAGTGCGCGGTCTGCAGCGCGGGCAATGAGCATTTGTGCGGTGCACCACGCGTGCTCGGCATTCAGCGTGACGGCGGCTTTGCGGATCACGTGGTGGTGCCGGATGCGAAATACCTGCTCGACTACGGCAGCTTGCGCGAGGAGCAGGCCTGCACGTACGCTTGCTCCGGGCTGACGGCTTTTAGCGCGCTCAAGAAAGCAGCACCTTTGACAGCTGAAAACGACACGCTGCTGATCATCGGCGCTGGTGGTGTTGGCCTGGCCAGTATCCGGCTCGGGCGCGAATTGTTTCCGAAGGTCCGAATCGTTGTCGCCGAACTTGACCAGTCCAAATGGCCGCTGGCCCACGGTGCCGGCGCAGACCACGTGATCGATCCGAAGGCAGATGGCGCCGCCAAAACGTTGATGAAATCCACCCAGGGTGGCGTCGCTGCTGCAATCGATTTCGTCGGTGCCGGCTCGAGCTTCGCATTCGGCTTCAGCACGTTGCGCAAGGGCGGACGGCTGATCTGCGTCGGCCTGTTCGGCGGCTCCACATCCGTCGCGCCAGCGATGATCGCGATGAAAGCCGTCAGCGTGGTCGGCTCCTATGTCGGCAGCCTGGCTGAGATGCAGGAGCTGATGGACATTGCGCGCACGGGCAACCTGCCCGATCTGCCGGTCACGGTGAAACCGCTGGATGCAGCGAACCAGACACTCGACGATCTGCGTGCAGGCCGCATTCAGGGCCGCACGGTGCTGCAACCTTAGGCTGCAAGCCAGCCGTCTGCGATCGCGCATTGCCGACTCTAGTTCGACTAAAGGCGGACTGCACCAAAACGAGTAGATCAGGAAAAACCCGCTGTCGCGTGCGGCACATACGGCGCTTCCAACGCCGTGATCTCATCGGCCGTCAGCTGCAATGAAAGCGCAGCCACCGCATCGATCAGGTGCTGCGCCTTTGATGCGCCAACGATCGGGGCTGTGACCGGGGCCTTGCGGGCGACCCAGGCCAGCGCGACCTGAGCCCACGGTAAGCCACGTGCTGAAGCAATCTTTGCGACGGCCTCCACCACCTTGCGATCCGCATCGCCCAAATCCTTGTGCAGGTTCTGGCCGAACTTGTCGGTGCCGGTGCGAAACGTCGTCGCATCGAAGTCGCGCGTCAGCCGGCCGCGTGCCAGTGGGCTCCACGGAATCACGCCGATGCCCTCTTCGGCGCACAGCCGCATCATCTCGCGTTCTTCTTCGCGGTAAAGCAGGTTGTAGTGGTTCTGCATGGACACGAACCGGGTCCAGCCATGCAGATCGGCCACATAAAGCGCCTTGCAGAACTGGTACGCATGCATTGATGAGGCGCCGATGTAGCGCGCCTTGCCAGCCTTCACGACGTCGTGCAGCGCTTCCAGCGTTTCCTCGATCGGCGTGGTCGGGTCGAAACGGTGGATTTGATACAGGTCGATGTAGTCGGTGCCGAGCCGCCGCAGGCTGTGGTCGATCTCCGTCATCACCGCCTTGCGTGACAAACCAGCTGCGTTGGGATCGCCGCGCATCGGACCGTTCAGCTTGGTCGCAATCACGACTTCTTCACGCCGACTGAAGTCGTGAATTGCGCGGCCCAGAATCTCCTCGCTGCTGCCAAGCGAATACACATTTGCAGTGTCGAAGAAGTTGATGCCGGCTTCCAGCGCTTGCCGAATCAGCGGTCGGCTGGCTTCTTCGTCCAGGGTCCATTCGTGAGCGCCCTGCTTCGGCTCGCCATAGGTCATGCAACCCAGGCACAGCTTCGAGACTTTGAGGCCGGTGCGACCGAGGCGGGTGATTTCCATAAGGGGCTCCTAAAAATCGATCGACTGCGTGGATGTCGATCCGGCCTGGATCTTCGCGCAAGCGCGGCGAAGCGGCAACCCGAATGCGCCGTCGATGGCATATATCGTGCATCCCGACGCAGCTACAGTAGCGGCTGTTCGCGCGTCGATCTCAGCCCGTTTTGATGGTGGCTCAGTTGCCTTCCATCGGATTCTGACGCTGACCTGAACAGCCCACTTTCCATCCCGCTCTGGAGTTCATCATGACCCACTCACGCATCACCCGCCGCTGGGCACTCACGTCGCTGTGCGCCGCTGCCTTGCTACTCGGCGCATCGGCGGCCAATGCCAAAGACACCGTGAAGATCGCATTCATCGGCCCATTGACCGGCGGCGTCGCAGCCAATGGCCTGGGCGGGCGCAACTCGGTCGAGCTTGCAGTGCGCTTGCGCAACGAAGACGCGAAGGCCAAGTACAAGTACGAACTGGTCGTGCTCGATGACGAGTGCAAGCCGAACGTCGGTGTGCAGGTGGCCACCAAGGCGGCCGCCGACAGCGCGATCATCGCGGGCGTTACGCACTACTGCTCGGCGGTGGCGATGAGCGCGGTCGACGTCTATCACCGCTTTGGCCTGCCGGTCGTGGTCTGGGGCGCGGTACTGCCGGACGTGACCTACGGCAACGAATACAAGGAGATTCACCGCGTCAACGGCACGATGATCAACCAGAATGAAGTGGCTTCGCAGTTCATGCTCGACAAGGGCTACAAGCGCTGGGTCATCATTCATGACACGACCGACTACGGCAAGGGCCACAACAAAGTGTTCAGCGAATTCCTGACCAAGGGCGGCGGTGAAATCGCCGGCACCTTCGGTGTGACCGCAGACCAGCAGGACTTCACAGCCGAGCTCACCAAAGTCAAAGAGCTGAAGCCCGACGTCGTCTACTTTGGCGGCCTCACGCCAATCGGCATCCGCATCCGCAGCCAGATGGACAAGCTCGGCATCAAGGCGGTGTTCCAGGGCACTTCGGGCATCAAGTCGGCTGCGTTTCCGGAAGGGCTGGGCAAGGAACTGGCCGAAGGCTCGCTGTCGTTCATCGAAGGCGCGCCGGCGGAGAAACTGCCGGGCGGCACTGCGTTCATCGCAGACTACAAAAAGGCGGGCTTCTCGGAGCCGGCCGAGGCTTACGGTCCATTCGCGTACGCTGCGGCAAACCTGGTGATGGATGCGATCGAGAAAGTCGGCCCGGACCGCAAGAAAGTGCGTGCGACGCTGAATGCAACGAAGGATGCCGACACCGTGATCGGCAAGGTGACGTTCGACGACCACCGCCAGAACATCGTGCCGCTGATCTCCAAGTACGTGGTACAGGACGGCCAGTGGGTGCTGTGGGACGCCAGCGAATACGCAACGGGCAAGCGCAAGCTGGCGGGCCGCTGATGAACACACAAAGCCAGTCTGCTTGAACCGGACCAATCGCAATGAGCCTCGACATCCTGGCCCAGTACGTGATGAACACGTTGATGCTGGGCATGATCTACGCGATGGTCGCGGTCGGCTTCACACTGTTTTTCGGCGTGTTGGACGTGATCAAGTTCTCACATGGCGATGTGCTGATGCTGGGCGGCTTCACGGCGCTGGCTACGTACGGTGCGCTCGGCGAGGCGGGCGTGTCGAATCCTTGGCTGTTGCTGTCCTTGATGCTGATCGCATCCATTGCGGTAACGGCCGCAGTGGGCGCGTTCGCGGCGCGCTTTCTGGTGCTGCCACTGAAGAATGCACCGCCGATCAACACGCTGCTCGTCACGCTGATGTTCGGGCTGGCACTGCGTGAATCGGTGCGGCTGTTCTATCCGAACGGCTCGAATCCGAAGCCGTTTCCTCGGCTGCTGCCGGACGACACACTGCACATCGGCGCGATCGCACTGCGCATCGACAGCTTGTTGCTGTTGGCAGCGGGGCTCGCGACGATCATCGGCGTGCACCTGATGATCACGCGCACCAAGCTTGGCTTGGCGATCCGCGCAGTGGCGCAAGACGGGGAGACCGCGCGGGTCATGGGCATCGACTTTCAAAAGGTGGTGTTGTTCACGTTCGCGCTCGGCTCTGCCTTGGCGGCGGTGGCCGGCATGATCAATGGGCTCTACTACAACGAAGTTAATTTCGGCATCGGCTTGCTGCTCGGCGTGATCGGGTTTTCTGCAGCCATCCTGGGCGGCCTTGGCAACTTCCTCGGTGCGATCCTGGGGGGCTTCCTGTTTGCTGCGCTGCAGACCTTCGGTGCGGTGGTGCTGCCAATGCTGGTGCCCGCCATCGCCAGCGCCTACAAGGATGTGTTTGCTTTCGCGGTCGTGATCCTGCTGATGGCATGGCGGCCGACCGGGCTGATCGCCGAACGGTCCAGCGAGCGGGTTTGATCACATGACCCACATTTCCTCCGCCCGCTCCGCACCGGTGCTGATCACCGCGCTCGTCACCGTCTTCGTCTACCTCTGGGCGCTGCTGCACGCAGAAAGCCAATTGCAGGTCGGCGTGCTGCTGGCGCTGTTGCTGGTCGCCACCGTCGCGTTTCAGCGGATCGGCTGGTCTGCACCGCTGGCCTCAGCTGCGGCCAGCGCGCCGCGGCTGGTTGGCATCGGCTCGATGGTCGGTGCGTTGGCGTTGATTGCAGCCTTTCATGAAATGCATTTTTCGCTGCTGCTGATGTCCACGGTGTTGCTGTTCAGCGTGGTGGGCCTGGGGCTGAACATCCAGTTCGGCTATGTCGGCATCGTGAACTTTGCGGGTGCGGCGTTCTTCGGCATCGGCAGCTACACGGCAGCGACACTGGCCACGCACACGGCTGTGCCGCATCTGTTTGTGCTGCTGATTGGTGGGCTGATGGCAGCGCTGATCGGGTCGCTGCTGATCTGGCCGGTGCTGCGTACGCGCGGCCACTACGCAGCGTTGGTCACGATCGCGTTCGGCATCCTGTTCAAGGGTTTTCTGGAAGTCAACGATGCGCTCGGCGGGCCGCAAGGCCTACGCATTCCGGGCTTGGACCTGTTCGGCTGGAAGCTCAACAACGGCTACGAGTTCGGCGACGTGGAGATTTCGTTCTATGCCAACTATGCGGTACTGAGCCTGCTGCTGTGCGCTTTGGCATTCGTGCTGGTGCGCCGGATCGAACGTTCCTGGCTCGGCCTGGAGATGGACATGATTCGTACCGACGAGGTGGCCGCCGCCACCTTCGGCGTGAGCATCGCGCGCGGCAAGGTGCTCGCGTTTACCTGCGGCAATTTCCTGGCCGGCGTGGCCGGCTCGGTCTACGGGATGATGACGGGCTACGTCGCACCAAACAACTTCACGTTCGGTGACTCGCTGATCCTGGTGTCGATCGTGATCCTGGGTGGCATCGGCAGCCCTTGGGGCTTGCTGCCGGCTGCGACCATCGTGCTGATCCTGCCGGAGAAGTTTCAGTTCATCCAGGAATACCGCTTCCTGCTGTACGCGCTGCTCGTGATCTTCATCCTGCTGTTCCGCCCGGACGGGTTGCTGCCACGCACGGTGAGGCGTTACTTTCCTGGTGCCGGTGACCGGCAGCCGACCGCATGAGCAGCGCACCGCAGGCCTTGCTCGAATCCCGCGGACTGACGATGCGCTTCGGCGGCGTGACCGCGCTCGACGCGCTGGATCTGGTCGTGCATGAGCAGGAGATCCTCGGCCTGCTCGGGCCGAACGGCTCCGGCAAGACGACGTTCTTCAACGTGGTGACAGGCATCTACGCACCATCGGCTGGCGAGGTGTCACTGGGCGGCAAGCCGGTCACTGGCAGCAGCGCGCAGGCAATGTACCGCGCTGGCGTCACGCGCACCTTTCAACGCTCGCGGTTGTCGCTGCCGCTCACCGTGTTCGACAACGTCGCGATCGGCAGCGCTCAGCAGCTTGGCAGCGGCCTGTGGTTCAACCTGTTTCGGCGCGGTGCGCTGCGTCGCCAGTTCGACGAAACCGTCGATCAGGTGCACACACTGCTGCACACATTCAACGTCGAGATGGCCGCCAAGATGTGGCAGCCCGCGGGCGCGCTCAGCATGATCGACCGGCGCCGGGTCGAAGTCTGTCGCGCGCTGATTTCGAACCCCAAGCTGCTGCTGCTCGACGAACCTTCTGCCGGCATGACGCACGACGAGACGCGCGAGCTGATGGACGACATCCTGCAGGTCAGAGCCCGCCTGTCGCCGTTCACGATCGTAATCATCGAACACGAAATGGGTGTGATCCAGCGCATCACCGACCGGTGTGTGGTGCTGAACTATGGCCGCAAGATCGCCGAAGGGAGCTTCGACGAGATCACGCGCCACCCAGAGGTGCAGGTCGCCTATCTGGGCCAGGATGCGCAGGAGCCCGCATGACGACTGCTACCCATCCGGCATCGCCGATCCTGGAGCTCAGTGACATCCACAGCACGTATGACCGAGTCGATGTGTTGCACGGGGTCTCGCTCACGGTGGCCCAAGGCAGCATCACCTGCCTGCTCGGCGCGAACGGCGCCGGCAAGTCGACCTTGATCCGCGCAATCCTTGGCCTCACGCCGCCGCATACCGGCAAGATCCGGTTCGACGGGCAAGAGATTCAGCGGCTGCCGACGCACCGTGTGATCGCCAGCGGCATTGCGTGCATCCCGGAAGGCCGCAAGGTATTCCCAAAGATGACTGTTGAGGAGAACCTGCGAGTCGGCGCCTACCAACAGCGCGATAGCGCAGAAGTCGCACGTCGGATCGAACAAGCCTTCGCGCTGTTTCCCCGGCTCAAGGAACGTCGTCAGCAACTGGCCGGCACCATGTCCGGCGGCGAGCAAGCCATGGTCTCGATCGGCCGCGGACTCATGGCCCAGCCGAAACTGCTGATCGTCGACGAGCCGTCGCTGGGCCTGTCGCCGTTATTCGTCAAGGAGAACTTTCGCATCATTGCCGACATCAATCAGCGGCTGGGCATCACGATCCTGCTGGTCGAGCAGAACGTGCGGCAAACGCTGGCGATCGCCCACCATGGCTATGTGCTGACTCAAGGTCGGCTGGTGGCGCAAGGCACAGCGCAGCAACTCGCCGATGACGAACAGGTGCGTGCAGCCTATTTTGGCTGAATCAAGTCACCAAGCAAGGACCAATCCAATGAACATCCCCGATCCCGTCGCACTCACGCAAGCGTTGGTGCGCGTCAACACCGTGAACCCGCCTGGGCACGAAGACACCTGCATCGAGATGCTGGCCGATTTGCTGACCGCCGCTGGCTATGTCTGCCGCACGCACGAATTTGCACCACGACGCACCAGTCTGGTCGCACGCATCGGCAGTCGCACGTCGAAGCATGCGCCACTTGCGTTCACTGGGCATGTGGACGTGGTGCCGCTCGGCGCAGCACCTTGGTCGCATGATCCATTCGCCGCGACCATCGAGGGCGGCCGCCTGTATGGCCGTGGCTCCACCGACATGAAAAGCGGCGTTGCAGCCTTCACGACGGCGGCCATTGCAAGGGCCGACCGATTGCGCGACGGCCCTGGCTGCACCCTGATCATCACAGCCGGCGAAGAGACCGGCTGTGAAGGCGCGTTCGCCATGGCACGTGCGCCCGATGCAGCCGAACTGCTCGGCCGCGCCGGCGCGTTGGTGGTGGCCGAGCCGACTGGCAATGCACCGCTGCTCGGCCATAAAGGCGCGTTCTGGCTGACCGGCAAGGCCAGCGGGGTGACCGCACACGGCTCCATGCCGGAGCGCGGTGACAACGCGGTCTACAAGATTGCGCGCGCTGCGCTTGCGCTGGAGCAGTTCGAGTTCGAGGAGAAAGCCCATGCGCTGATGGGCGCGCCGACCTTGAACGTCGGCACCGTGACGGGCGGCATAAACATCAATTCCGTGCCGGACGCGGCTGAGATCGGTATCGACATCCGCAGCGTTGCGGGCCAGGACCATGCGAATGTGCTGCGCTGCCTGTGTCGCGTACTGGGCGACGGAATCACGCTCGCGCCGCGGCTTGACGTGGCGAGCGTTTATACCGAGCCGCAGGACCCCTGGATGCGGCGCGTGTTCGCACTTTGTGCAGCCCGTCAGGGCGGTGCCGCACCGGAGCACCGCACGGTCTCCTACTTCACCGATGCAGCGGCACTGCGGCTGCCGCTGGGCATGCCGCCGATCGTGATCCTCGGGCCCGGCGAGCCAGAGATGGCGCACCAGACCGATGAGTATTGCCGGGTCGACCGCATCGGTGAGGCGCACGAGCTGTTCGTCGGCTTGATCGACGACTGGTGCGACGCTAGGACGTCCTGACAGCCTACCAGCCGATCGCCGTCGGCAGCCAGGCGGAAAGCTCAGGAACGTAGAACGCGAGTGCGGTCAAGAACTCAGACGGCTTCGAACAGCACATCCTGCGCACCTTTCCAGAGCACCGTGGCGCCGAGCGCACGCAAGTGCTCCCGCCCTTCGGTGATCGTGAGGAAATGGTTGCCGGCCAGCGTCCCCATCTTGCTGGCAAAGCTGCACGCACCATAGGCCAGGATGATTTCGGTCTCGCTGTACCCGCCCGGGTAGAACAGGATGTCGCCGACCGATGGATGGCTGGTGTGGTTCTCGAAACCGACGCCAAGCTCGAAATCGCCCAACGGCACCCAGCAGCCTTCGCCGCTCCAGCGCACGTGGATCAATTGCTGGCGATACGGCAGCAACTGCATGAACGCTGCGACTGTACGCGGCGCATCCGGATGCGTGTCGGCGACGAAACGGTGGCCGGCGGCGGTGATGGCAATGCGGCTCATGGTCATCGTCCTTGTGAAATCAAGCGAGCTCTGAAGATGTCCGCAGTGTGCATCATGCCTACACCACGCCGTCATCGTTGCACTTCGGTCAGCCAGTCATCTGGCATTCGACGAGCGACCGGATCGCTTACGGCACGCCGGCTGCAGGCTACACCCGCACGATCGCTGCGCCGGGGCCGGAACGCGGCCTGGTGTTTCAGGACTACGGCCTGTTTCCCTGGCTGACGGTGAAGCAGAACGTCGGCTTCGGCCAGCGCCAGCGCAACATTCCCAAAGCCCGTCTCGACGAACTGTCGATGCACGACACCGAGATGGTGGGTCTGGGCAAGTTCGCTGACTACTACCCCGGCCAGTTGTCTGGCGGCATGAAGCAGCGCGTTGCAATTGCGCGCGTGCTGGCGAACGAATGCGAGGTGCCGCTGATTGACGAGCCAATCGGCGCACTCGACGCACCGACCCGTGAAAAGCTCCAGCATGAACTGCTCGACATCTGGCAGCGCACGAAACTGACCGTCGTGTTCCTCATCCATGCGGTCGAAGAAGCCGTGTTGCTGTCCGACCGCGTGGCGGTAATGACCGCTGGGACCGGTCGTATTGATGCCGACATCCGGCTCGACCTGCTTCGCCCTCGGGAGATCACTACACCAACGTTCAGTATTGCGCGCCGGGATCTGACCTTACGATTGACCAGTCACCTGAGAACAAAGGAAACGGCGTGAGTACCACCAATACCTATCGCGGCATGGACCGCACCGCGCTCGACGCGGCCTACAACAACTCGGCTGCAGTTAGCGGCAGCGGCGCGATGATGCAGGCGTTCGGCGAACGCAGTGCGGCGCTGCGCGCTTCCCATCCCGGTTACCGGGAGCTGCAGTACGGCCCGGCACCACGCAACCGGATCGACTATCTGCCGGCGGACCGACCGGGCCCACTGCTGGTGTTCATCCACGGTGGTTACTGGCAGATGCGCAGCAAGAATGACTTCAGTTTCCTCGCGGCCGGTCCGCTGGCGCACGGCGTGCATGTGGCACTGGTTGGCTACACGCTGGCGCCCGATGCGTCACTGACCAAAATTGTTCACGAAGTCCGCGCGGCCATCGGCTATCTGCACGGCGCCGACGATCTGGCCGGGGTGGACCGGCAACGCATTCTTGTCTCCGGCTGGTCGGCCGGCGGGCACCTGACCGCCATGTGCATGGAGGAGCCCGGCGTGATTGGCGGCATCGCGATCAGCGGTATTTACGATCTGGCGCCAATGCGGCTGTGCTATCTGAACGACAAGCTGCAACTGACCGAGCAGGAGGTCGACGCATTGAGCCCATTGCGACTGCCGATCAGCAGCAAGCCGCTGGCACTGGTCTATGGCGGTGACGAACTGCCGGAGTTGCAACGCCAGTCGATCGACTTTGCCGACGCTCGCGATGCGGTGCCCGGTAATCGGCTGGCTGCTCTGGCAGAGCACAACCACTTCACGGTCCTTGAAGAACTGGCTGCGCCGGATGGTGCGATTACGCGAATGGTGGACTCGATGAAGTGACCGTGGGGCCCTTGATCATTGCGCCAGTCACCAGAATCCAGCGGCCTCTGCTGTAGGCAGAGCTCCAGAAGTTGCATTGGGCGCAGGAACGAATCGGGGCACGGGGCCGAATGCTTGGCGCAAGCATTTCGCTATCAAAGACATAGCGCACCTCGCAGACCGTACGCGCGGATTCGCCCTGTTTGACATTGATTTTTGCTTCTGCTTCTGTGTGGCTTGGTTGTGACTCCCACCCCGGAGGCATTTCCAGACCCGATCGCACCTGAGGCCAAAGCGGCTGGTTGCAGCACGTCAGCAGGCTTCATCGGGGCAATGATCTGTGGAGGAAGATAAGTATGAAAGCATCCAGCACTGCAAGCCGATGGACCGCGACCCTGTCGATGTCGTTGGGGTTTGCTGCTGTGGATGTGTTCATCCGTCACGACGACTGACCTTCCAATCTGCTTGGTGCGGTGCTGTCAGGCGGTCTCGTTTCGCTACGTGGCCATTCGCTGATGATGGCAGGCGGCCTTAGCTTGCAACGAGCCGCTTCGCGCGATGGTGGCCAGTGGTCGACCGATCGAGAACATGGCATCACACGCCTACGAATGACAGTTCTTGACCGCTATCCTGACCTGCCCCCTCTTGCCGCGCCACGCACAACGAGGAAGTCCGGGATTGCAAGGTTAGTTGGTCTTGGTGGTTGAAGGTGTTCGAGCTGGCCCAACCAGACCGCAGTCCAGGCAGAGCATGCGCAACGCACTGCCGCGCAGCCCGACGCTGCGGGATCTTCAGCCTGCGTCGGCGCAGTCGCAGCGGCGCCATGTCGAGTTCGTTGTTGGCCTCAACCAGCCGGACCAGCCGCAGTAGGAACTGGTCACGCTCTGCTTCAGGCAGGCCTTCGATCGTGCGGTCATGTGCACGCTGCGCGGACTCGGTGATTCGCTTGACCAACGAAGCGCCCTCGCGGCTCAGCTTCACCTGCTTGACCCGACGATCCTCGGCCGACTGGCGCCGCACGATCAGCTCCCGCGCTTCAAGCCGCGGCAGCACCTCAGCGACCGTGGTGCGCTCCAGGCCGATCTCCATCGCCAGCGTGTTCTGGTCCATCTCACCGTGATCGGACAGTGCGGTCAGCAGGCTGTATTGCACTGGCGTCACGTCGAACGCACGGGTTGCTTCAGCGAACAGGCTGCTGTGGATCTGGTGCAGCCGACGGATCAGGAAGCCGGGCCGTATGAATAACAAAGACCGCGCTTGCGCATCCTGCAACTGAGCCTGAATGCTGTTTTTCTTGGTAGTGCTGGTCATGGCGCGAGGCAAATCGGAAGGCGGCGCGGGCGTCGAGGGTGTAGCGAGCGTCGGCGTTTGACATCGCCCGGCACCCAAGCGACGCCGCACGTGCAGCTAGCGCAAATTGCGCGGTATGCCACATATAGATTCAGAAATACCTTCTGGACTTATCCAATAAAACGCCACTTTTCCACGTCACCCTGATCAAATCGTACCTGCTCACATGGGGTCGCGTGAGCGACCCGACCGCCGATCGTGACGGCATCTCCGACGTGCTGGTGACCGGCAACACCGCCGCAGGCATCGGACCCGGCCTCCCTGCTGAAAGCGACCCCGGGACGATCGATTCCCGCGGCAAGCTCGTGCTGCCCGGCCCGATCGACACGCACGGCTACATCTACCAAGGCGTGAGCGGGCGCTTCGGCCTGAACGCAGATCTATGCGGCGTGTGTTCAGGCGTGACCACCTTGGTAGATCAGCGCGGCCCGAGTTGCATCACGCCAGCGGGTTTTCGGAAATTCGTGGTTGACCGTGCCAAGACGCGTGTGCTCGCATTCATGTCGTTCTATCTGGCGGGCGGCCTGGAGGGGCACTATTACCCCGAGTTGTACCGGCCCGAATGCCTGGAAGTGGGCGCGACCGCGAAGGTGGCACAGACCAATCGCGATGTCATGAAGGGTCTGAAGGCGCATGGCACTTGGCCTGCCGCTGCGCTACGTGGTGGCGATGGTCACGCGCAATACGGCGCGCATGGTCGGGCTGGAAGGCGAGCTCGACACCTTGAATATCGGCAGCACGGCCGACTTCAGTGTGCTCGACGATCACGCGGGGCAATGGGTGCCGCGTGACAACGAAGGCACCGAAGTCGTCGCCGAGCGACTGCTGATGCCCGCGTTCTGCCTACGCGCTGGCGATCGCTTGAATGCAACTGCTTCGATCCTGCCGAAACCGCAGCCGGTGGTGGCACCCGAGCAAGGTGCGATACTTTCGCGCGTCTGAACTACCTGCCGCCTGATTGAAGGCGGCTTTGCCTCTCATATGTTGCATCCCCTCACTTGCCGTGGCGGCATGGTGTCCGCCCCCCACCATCTGGCGGCGCAAGCCGGCGCTGCGATCTTGCGAGACGGCGGCAACGCGGTCGAAGCGATGGTGGCTGCGGCGGCTGCCATTGCGGCCGTTTATCCGCATATGAACAGCATCGGCGGCGACGGCTTCTGGCTGATCGCCGAGCCGGGCAAGGAACCGGTTGCGGTGCGTGCCTGCGGCGGCGCGGCGGCGCTTGCAACGCCTGGTTTCTATGCGGACCACGGCGATACCGCGATCCCCACCCGTGGCGGGCGCGCTGCCCTCACTGTGGCCGGCGCGATCGGCGGTTGGGCACAAGCGCTTGCAGTCGCCGAGCCGTGGGGCAATGCCTTGCCGCTCGATACGTTGCTGGCTGCCGGCATCCGGCATGCAAAACAAGGCGTGCCCGTCACCCGTTCGCAAGCTGCATTGACGTCTGCCAAATGGCCCGAGCTGAAGGACGTGAGCGGCTTTGCGGACACCTTCGCGCCGCATGGGTTGCCGAAGATCGGCGACACGCTGACCTATCCACGCTTGGCCACCACGCTGGACCAGCTTGCACGCAGCGGGCTGGAGGACTTCTACCGCGGGGAACTGGCACGCAGCATCGCCGCTGACCTGGAAGCCGTTGGCAGCCCGCTGCGGCTGGCCGACCTGCAGGGGTTCCATGCCGAGCGCGTGGCGCCGTTGTCGATCACCACCTCGGTTGGCCGCATCTACAACCACCCACCGCCCACGCAGGGCGTCTCGTCGCTGGCGATCATCGGCTTGTTCGACCGGCTCGGTGTGCAGGAGGCGGAGACGTTCGAGCATCTGCACGGGCTGGTCGAAGCGAGCAAGCGGGCCTTTCTGTGGCGCAACGCACATGTTGGTGACCCGCATGCGATGGCCGCGCGCGGTGACGATCCTGCTGCATTCCTGACCGATGCATCGCTGGACAAGCAAGCCGCTGCGATCGATGGGGCGCATGCTGCCGCCTGGCCGCAACTAGCGGTGCCTGGCGACACGATCTGGATGGGCGCCGCCGATGCGCAAGGCCGTGTCGTCAGCTACATCCAAAGCATCTATTGGGAGTTCGGCAGCGGCGTGGTGCTGAAACAATCCGGCATCAACTGGCAGAACCGTGGTGCCAGCTTGACGCTTACACCAGGGCCGAATGAACTGGCACCGGGGCGCATGCCGTTCCATACCTTGAATCCGGCACTTGCGCGGCTGGACGACGGCCGCACGCTGGCCTACGGCACCATGGGCGGCGAAGGCCAGCCGCAGACGCAGGCTGCCATCTTCACGCGCCATGTGCTGTTCGGCCAGAACCTGCAGCAAGCGGTGACGGCGCCGCGCTGGCTGCTGGGCCGAACCTGGGGCGACGATTCGACCAATCTGAAGCTCGAATCGCGCTTCGATCCGGCGCTGGTCGAGGCACTGATCGCAGCCGGGCATGATGTGGAACTGCTCGGCCCCTATGAGGACACGATGGGCCACGCGGGCGCGGTCAGCGTGCATGCGGATGGTCTGATCGAAGGTGCCTGCGACCCACGTGCAGATGGGACCTGCGCAGGGGTCTGACGCGGTGGCGGCGATGGAGGACAGGAACAGGCCGCTCGCGTGCCGACCGGTGCGTGCAGTGCCTGACGTCTGAAGTTTGACGCCCGACGCCTTTGCCTGATCCCACCGGCCAACCCGATCCACGCCGGCTCGCACCGGAGCAAGCCAATACGGTTTGTCACGCATCCTGCCATACACCTGATGTAGACGAGTCTGTGCACCGAGTTGGGGCGATGCCGAATCTGCTGACGCTCAATGACTGGCATGCGGCTTACCGCGTCGGTGCCTTGCCGCGCGCACCGCTGATGGTGCGACGGGAGCGACTGGCGGCGCGCGGCCGGCCGATCTACCTGTATGTCGTGTCCAGCGCGCAGCTCGATGCGCAGCTGGACGCGCTGCATGCGCGCGCGGCCCCATACGCCGACCCAATCGAAAACTCCACCAGCTGCCGCGCCGGGGCATGCCACTCGCGGTGAAGGACAACTTCGACGTGGCCGGCCTGCCGACCAACGCCGGCTGCCCTGCGTTCGCATTCACTGCGGAGCGGGTCGCCACCCTGGTGCAGCGACTGCTCGATGCGCGTTGGCACTGGTTTGCGGACCGAGTTTGCTGATCGCGGACGAACCGACCACCGGGCGGGCGTCACCACGTAGGCGGCCGTGACGGACCTGATCGCGAACCTTGCGCGCGAACGCCGGATGGCGACTCTGTTCATCGCGCATGACCTGGCCTTGGCGGCCGAACATTGCGACCGTATCGTCGTGATGCACGCGGGCCATGTGGTGGAAGCGGCGCCAACTGCCCAACTGTTTGCCGCATCGGGTGCGGTGGCTGGATGAAGTGTTCCACGTATCGCTGGTCGCTGCTGCCGGCAATGCGAGATGGCACGCGTCCACCAGGACGTTACGGACCGAATCCGGATCGTGCGGCGGCTCGACTTCGCGCCCGCAGACCGCATCGATGCGACGTACGTCGACCACGACAAGTTGCCGCGTGTGGTGCTGCAGCGAAAACGTGCGCAGGCACTGTTGCTCAAGGCGCACATCGAGCACAGCAGGATGGAAGTGCGCAAGATCACGCTGCATATGTTGCACGAGCTTCGGCAAAGCCGGCTGGCCGACAACACGACGGTTTAACCGATTCGCGATGGGCACTGCACCAGTCCCGTCCTGGCGCGAGCTGCGTTTCCAACGCACAGCGCAACGCCTTTATTTTGAGCGACTGTTCAAGCCAGCGCAGCTGAGCGCGCTTGCTTTAGATCGTCTGGGCGAGCCGTTTGCCAGCGGTTGCCTTATCGCTTGCCAGCCGTCACCGCAGTAAGCACGAGCACCTGCGCAACGGTGGTTGGTAGCAAGCAGGAGAAGTTGTTTTCCCCATACATCCGTTCATCTATTCATGCAGTCTTTTTCCTGGCTTCAGTGGCCCGCGATGGTCGTCACAATCACAGCCGCTTGGCTGGTCGCATCGGAGAGCGCGAAGCGCCGCAACATTGGCTTCTGGGTGTTTTTGGCCAGCAATGTACTTTGGGTGATCTGGGGCTTCATTGCGTCGGCCCATGCGCTGATCGTGCTGCAGATCGCGCTGGCAGCAATGAACATCCGCGGTGCGCGCAAGACCGAGAAACCTTCCACCGAAGAGGAACAGATCGTGCCTGCTGGCAAAGCCGGTCGCGCCTCTTCGCTGTCCTGATCCTTCTTTTTTTCGGAGGCAAAAAAATGGATGGAACATGCCCCCAGTTCCTGAGAAGTTAGCGGGTTGAAATCGTCACCAGAACAAGCGTCTCCACCGCCAATCGAACACGTCGAGCCTTGAGCTGAGCTGGACAACGGAAAGGTCGAAGTGCGATCCAGGCACATGAAGCACCATGTGAAAGACGAAGCGGGCCAGATCGTTGCTTGAGTCAATGCGATCGAGCTCGAGCTCGTCGCCTCGCACGAAGCGCTCACGGCCCGCAAGCAGCAACTGCCGCGGCTGGCTGAACGGCCAATCCATCCAGCTATTGGCGCGGAGCTTTCAGCAGCCGCAGGCCGTTGGCCACCACGAGCAAGGTGGCACCCATGTCGGCGAATACGGCCATCCACATGGTCGCGCTGCCAGCCAGGGCCAGCACCACGAATACCGCCTTGATGCCAAGCGCGAGCGCGATGTTCTGCACCAGCACACCGTGCGTGCGGCGCGACAACCGGATCGTCTCCGGGATGCGGCGCAAGTCGTCGTTCATGATCACGACATCGGCGGCTTCCATCGCGGTGTCGGTGCCCGCACCGCCCATTGCAAAACCAATGTCGGCCTGCGCAAGGGCGGGTGTATCGTTGATGCCGTCGCCGCTCATCGCCGTCAGGCTGAGCTCCGCCTGCAGCGCCTTGATGCGTACCAGCTTGTCTCCGGGCAGCAGGTTGCCATGGGCGCGGTCGATGCCGGCCTCGGTCGCAACCGTGCTGGCCGTGGCAGCGTTGTCGCCGCTGAGCAGCACCGGCGTCACGCCGAGCGCGAGCAGCTCGGCCACGGCAGCGCGTGAGGAAGACTTGATCGGGTCGGCGACGGCGAAGACCGCCAGCACCCCGTGCTTGTCATTGGCCAGCAACGTCACAGTGCGGCCTTGCCGCTCGTGTTCGGCCAGCAATCTTTCGATCTGCGGGCCACATTGGCCACGCTCCTCGATCAGACAATGGTTGCCGAGCACGTAGCTGTCGCCGTCGACCACACCTTGCACGCCGCGCCCTGCCAGGGCCGTGAACGCATCGACCGGCGCGGTTTCGAAATGAACTTCCTGCGCGAGCGCCGTCGCAATGGCCATGGAAACGGGGTGGTCAGAGCGGCCGGCCAGACTCAGTGCGAGCTGGCCGATGCGGGCTCGATCCGCAGCGGCGCCCAACGCGGTCCATTCGACCAGCTTTGGCCGTCCTTCGGTGACGGTGCCGGTCTTGTCGAGCACTACCACCTTGAGCCTGCGTGCATCTTCCAGGTAGTTGCCACCCTTGATCAAGATGCCGCGCCGGGCCGCAGCGGCCAGCGCGCTGACCACCGTGACCGGCGTGGAGATCACCAGTGCACACGGGCATGCCACCACCAACAGCACCAATGCTTTGTAGACCGCATCGAGCCACGGCACCGCGAACAGCAACGGCAGCGCCAGCACGACGACCACCGCAAGCGCGAACACCGCGGGCGTGTAGACGGCGGCGAAGCGGTCGACCGCGCGGTGCGCCAACTGCTGTCGGGCTGCTGCACATCGGCCTGCTCCGGCGCGAGTGCGACCAGCCCTTCGATCGCGTTGCGCGCCCGGTCCGCAGCGCGTGCTTCGATCAGCTCGGCGATCGCATACAGCGCCATCACCATCGCGGCTTCAGGCCACTGGCCGATCAGGAACGCGCCGGTGAGGGCGACGCTCATCAATGCGTTGATGTTGGGCTTGCCGTACCGCAGCGCAGCAAGCCCTTTGCGGTAGACGTCCAACCCGGCCAACCCGATCGCGATCAGCGCCAGACCCAGGCCCAGCCAGGTCAGCATCGGTGTGTCGGCAGCAAACCAATGCAAGGCTTCCGCGCCGAGCGCCAACGCCAACGCCAGCGCAGGCAGCGGCAAGCCGCATGCTGCTGACCGGCGGCGCGTGGTCGTGGCCATGGTCCTGGCCGTGGGCGCCGCCCGATGCGTGGTGATGGGCATTTTGCGAATCCGCAGCACGCTGCGGCTGTGCATCGAAACCAGCTTGCCGAATGGCACGCAACACCTGTGGCAGCGTCTGTGGTTCGGCATTGATCGTCAGCAGGCGCTTGCCGAGCTGAAAATGCAGGCCGCGAATGCCGGGAATGGGTTCCAGCGCACGGCGCAGTTCGCTTTCTTCCACGACGCAGTCCATCGTCGGGATCGACAAGACGGTGCTGGACTGCATGCTGGCGGGCGTGGGTGGATTCGTGCGGGTTTCTTGTACGGTGCTCATGAACGGAGGGCTGGCCTTTTCGATAACGGTATTCGAAACCCTGTAGCAGGTGTAGAGTCAATCGACTCTCGGCTTCTCCCTTGTCTGCGGGCGGCACACCCAGACAAATCCACATGAAAATCGGCAAACTCGCCCACGCCACGGGCATCCCTGCGGAGACGATCCGCTTTTACGAACGCAAACAGCTGCTGCCTGCACCCGGCCGCAGCGAGGGCAACTACCGGCAGTACGAAGCCTGGCATGTTGAGCGGCTCACGTTCATCCGTCACTGCCGCTCGCTCGACATGACGCTCGACGAAATCCGCGTGCTGCTGCACTTCAAGGACGCGCCCGAAGGCGACTGCCAGGGTGTGAGCACCCTGCTGGACGAGCACATCGGCCACGTGTCCAGACGCACCCGCGAGCTGCGCGGGCTGGAGCGGCAACTCGTGCAGCTGCGCACGCAATGCACCGATTCAAATGTCTCGGCCGACTGCGGCATCCTGATCGACCTGTCGGATGCGACCCCACAGCCGGCAGCGCGCCGGAGCAACGGCAGACACGTGTCGGGCGCGCACTGAGTACGATGCGGCACGCGATCTGCAGAACCCGTCGATTGACCTGTAGAAACCGAAACCAAGAAAAGCGACCGATGCACATCCGACTGGCCGAGACAGCCGACCACGACCAATGGCTGCCGCTGTGGCAGGCCTATCAAGTCTTCTACAAAACGCAGATTCCGGACAATGTCACGGCGCAGACCTGGGCTCGGTTCCTGGACTCATCCGAGCCGATGCACTGCGCGGTGGCCGAGGGCAATGATGGACAGCTGCTCGGCATCGTGCATTACATCTTTCACCGAAGCTGCTGGACGGCCGGTGACTACGTCTATCTGCAAGACCTCTACACCGAGTCGACCGTGCGCGGCCAAGGCATCGGCCGTGCACTGATCGAGCATGTGTATGCAACGGCCGAGCACGACGCGGCGGCACGGGTGTGGTGGCTTACGCACGAATCGAACCGGGACGCGATGCACCTGTACGACAAGGTCGCAGACAGAAGCGGGTTCATTCAATACCGCAAGATCCTCGACGCCTAGTTGGCCGAGTCAGTCCGGCAACACCGCCGTGACTTCGATCTCCACCTTCGCACGTGCTTCCATCAACGCCGCGACTTGCACGCAGGTCATTGCCGGAAAGTGCTTGCCCATGACGTCGCGGTAAGCGGCGCCCAGCTCCTTGAGCCGCGCGGTGTATTCGATACGGTCGAGCACATACCAGGTCATGCGCACCATGTGCTCGGGCCCTGCCTCGCCGGCTTCAAGCACGGCACGCACGTTGAGCAACGCCTGTCTGGTTTGCGCAATGAAGTCATCGGTCTCGAACTGCGCTTGCGCGTTCCAGCCAATCTGACCGCCGACAAAAATCTGCGTGCCGCGCGCGGCGATGCCGTTCGCATAGCCTCGGGGCACAGCCCAGCCTTCGGGTTGCAGCAGGTGATTCATAGGACAATCCTTTAGGTTTATGTCGGGCTCGCATCGTGCGCGACGCAGACGCTGCGTTCAGTTTTTCGACGCGGATTCCAGCTTCAGTTTGAAGCGCTGCAGCTTGCCCGTCTCGGTGCGCGGCAACTCATTTTTGAACACGATCTCGCGCGGATACTTGTACGGCGCGATCTGTTGCTTTACGTGATCCTGCAACGCCTTCACGAGCGCTGCATCGGGCGAGTGGCCGGTTCTCAGCACACAGAACGCTTTGACGATCATGCCGCGCTCGGCATCCAGCTGGCCGATCACTGCGCATTCGGCAACTGCGGGGTGCGTGAGCAATGCGTCTTCGACTTCCGGCCCACCAATGTTGTAGCCAGCCGAGACGATCATGTCGTCGTCGCGCGCCTGGTAGTACAGATAGCCGTCCGCGTCTTGCGTGAATGCATCACCGGGATAGTTCCAGCCGCCTTGTACATAGCGCTGCTGGCGTTCGTCGGCCAGATAGCGGCAACCGGTCGGCCCCGTAACGGCGAGGCGACCAATCGTGCCGTGCGGCACTTGCTTGCCTGCCTCGTCCACCACCTTTGCCTGGTAGCCGGGCACGGCCTTGCCGATCGCGCCAGTCCGAATGTTGGCGCCGGCGCTCGAGATGAAAATGTGAAACATCTCGGTGGCGCCGATGCCGTCGATGATGTCGAGGCCGCATGCGTCCTTCCAGAGCTGGCGCGTCGCATCGGCCAACGCTTCCCCGGCGCTTACGCAGATTCGCAGGTTGCCGACGCCTTGTGCCTTGGCCAGTGGGGCCATCTTTCGATAGAACGTGGGGGCGGTGTAGAGGATCGTGATGCCGACCTGGCGCAGCAGCTCAACCACACGCTCGGGTGACTGCGGCCCGTCGGGGAAGTAGACGCTGGCACCCGCCCACATCGGAAACATCAACAGCCCGCCGAGCCCGAACGTGAACGCCAGCGGCGGCGAACCGAGCACGATGTCCTCCGGCGTGGCCTGCAGCACATGACGCGGCCAGGCTTCGCACGCAGCCAGCACGTCCCGGTGCGTATGAACCGCCGCCTTCGGCGTGCCCGTGGTGCCGGACGTGAATGCGAGCAGCGCGATGTCATCGGCGGCTGTGTCGCAGGCCACAAAGCCGGTGGGCTTGGTCCTGGCGCGCACGGCCAGGTCGTCGGAATCGTCCGCGTTGCCGCCGTAGCGCAGGATGCTGCCCAGCACGGGATGTGCACGTCTTGCCGCTTCCAGTTCATCCAGCAGCGCTGCCTCGCAGATCGCCAGCGACGGCTGGGCCTTGTCGATCACCCCGCCGAGTTCTTTCGCGCGCAGCAGCGGCATGGTGCCGACCGCAATGCCGCCGGCCTTCACCACCGCCAGCCAGGCCAGCGCCAGCCCGATCGAGTTCGCACCGCGCAGCAGCACCCGGTTGCCGGGCTGCAGACCAAAGTCTTCGGTCAGCACGCGTGCGATCTGGTCGACCCGATCGCGCGCCTGGGCGTAGCCGAGGTCAAGGCCGGCCGAGCGCAGCATCGTGCGCTGGGCCCAGTCCTTGTCGTCCACCGCGCGGTCGAGCAGCTCATGCACGAGGTTCAACCTTGCGGGCAACCGCAGCTCGGGCAGGTCGTAGTGCAGCCGCGGCCACTGGTCGGGCGGCGGCAGTCGGTCGTGCGCGAAGCGGTCGGTCTGCGCGCTGACGGGCGGGGTCGGTGCGTTCATGCGGGGCCTCGGATCAAAGAGAAGAGGGCTTCGGACGAATCAGTCAGCCAGCAGTGCGCGGCCAATGATCAACTGCTGCACTTCCGTGGCGCCTTCGTAGATGCGCAGGGAACGAATGTCGCGGTACAGATGCTCGACGCTGCTGCCGATCTCGACGCCGCGCCCGCCGTGCAGCTGCAGTGCCATATCGATGACTTTCTGCGCGTGCTCGGTCGCTGCCATCTTGGCCATCGCGGCTTCGACCGTGGTGCGTGCACCCGCGACATCGCGCAGCCAGGCGGCGCGGTACGTCAACAGCGCAGCCGCATCAATCAACGTTGCCATCTCACCGATCCTGGCCTGCGTCAACTGAAAATCGGCCAAAGTCTGGCCGAACATGCGGCGCTGCCGAACGTGCACGACCGCGTCCGCAAACGCGCGCCGTGCAAAGCCAAGCGCGGCGCCCGCGACCGATGCGCGGAAGATGTCCAACGTGCGCATCGCCAGCTTGAAGCCGCCGTGCAGCTCACCGACCAGCGCATCGGCGGACAGCTTGCAGTCCTTGAGGCGCAATGTCGCGAGTGGATGCGGCGCCATCAAGTGAATCGATTCGCTTGCGTCCAGGCCTGGCGTGTCGGCATCCAGGATGAACGCGCTGATGCCACGGGTGCCGGCTTCTGGTTCGGTCTTGGCAAACAGCAGATAAAAGTCGGCGATGCCGCCGTTGCTGATCCAGCTTTTGGTACCGTTCACGACGAAGCCAGAGCCGTTGCTCGGACCATTTTTATGGTCTTTCTCGGCTGAGGCGTTTGTGGAATAAGCCGTTTCCGCTATGGTTTGAATAGCACCTACATCAGAGCCCGCATCCGGCTCGGACAGCGCAAACGCGGCGATCTTTTCGCCGCGCGCCACTGCTGGCAGGTAGGCCTCGCACTGCGCTGTACTGCCGGCCAATGTGATCGCCCCGCTGCCCAGGCCTTGCATCGCAAACGCGAAGTCGGCCAGTGGCGAATGGAACGCGAGCGTTTCGCGCAGCAGCACCAGCGCGCGCGAGTCGAGCTGCGGCAACGCACCGCCGTGCGCGGCCGGCACGCAATACTTCAGCCAGCCCGCATCGCCTAGGCGCCGCACCCAGTTGCGGCAGGCCGCGCGGTCGTCGGTCTCATCGACTTGCTGATCGGCGGCCCACTCGAGCAAACGCGACGTCAGCTCGCGGTGCGCAGCGTCGAAGAACGGAAGCGCCAGATGGGCGGTGGGCGGAGTCGTTATCGGTATCGGTATCGGGTGGTGTGCCATAGTGCTGCGTTGTCCTTCGATGGGTGGTTCTCAGTCGCCAGCGAACACGGGCGACTGCTTGGCAGAGAACGCGTTGTAAGCCCGCTTGAAGTCCTCGGTCTGCATGCAGATGGCTTGCGCCTGCGCTTCCGACTCGATCGCCTGATCTACGCTCATCGACCATTCCTGATCCAGCATCGTCTTGGTCATGCCGTGCGCGAACGTCGGACCGGCGGCCAACATCGCGGCTTGTGCCTGCACGCCTGCGAGCAGCGCACCGCGCTCGTGCCGCGCATTGAAAAATCCCCAGGCCAGCCCTTCGTCGGCGGTCATCACGCGGCCCGTGAACAACAGCTCGGACGCGCGCCCCTGGCCGATCATGCGCGGCAGCAACGCGCACGCACCCATGTCCGCGCCGGCCAGACCAACCCGAGTAAACAGGAACGCGGTCTTGGTCTGGGCGGTGCAATAACGCAGATCGCACGCCAGCGCGATCAACGCACCGGCACCGGCGCAGATGCCGTCGATCGCACCGAGCACGGGCTGCGGGCAATGCCGGATCGCTTTGACGAGGTCACCGGTCATGCGCGTGAATTCGAGCTGCTCAGGCATGGTCATCTTGGTGAGCGGGCCGATGATCTCGTGCACGTCGCCGCCGGAGCAGAAGTTGTCGCCGGCGCCGGTGACCACGACCGCTTTCACATCCGTCGCGCGCTGCAAGGAACCGAACAGGTCGCGCAGCTCGGCGTACGAATCGAACGTGAGTGGGTTCTTGCGCTCGGGCCGGTTCAGCGTGAGTGTGGCCACGCCGGTGTCGTCGCAGGCCCAGCTGAAATGCTGGCCCGCGTAGCCTGCTTTGGCTGCGAACTGTCCACGCATCGGGTTGTCCTGGCCAATGAAATGCTTCATGCAATGGTTTCCATCGATTGAGGTTTTCTGGGTGCGGCATCAAGCGGCGGTGGGCTCTGCAGATTGTGTGCTTTCACCGTGCCGAGCAGGCGGTGCAAGGTGGCGACTTCGCGTTCGTTCAGGCCAGCGAATGCGTCGACGATCCACCGTTCGTGTGCGTATGCCATCTCGGCGAACAAAACGCGGCCCTTGGCGGTCAGGCGCACGCGGTAGACACGCCGGTCGCCGGGCTCGTCCACGCGCTCGACCAATGCTTCGTCCACCAGTTGATCGGTGATGCCCGTCACATTGCCGCCGCTGACCATGAGGCGCTTGGAGAGCTCGCTCATGCGCAGGCCCTGCGGCGCGCGCTCGAGCTGGGCCATCAGGTCGAAGCGTGGCAACGTCGTGTCAAACCCAGTGCGCAGGCGGCTTCGCACATCGCGTTCGATCAACTGGGTGCAGGTCAACAACCGCAGCCACAGGCGCAGGCTGTCCGCGTGTTCGGCGTGGGCACGGGCTTCCAGGTCCATGGCGCCGCTCACGCTTCGGCTTCGCCACCCGCCAGCGCAGCGATCGGCGTGCTTGCTGCTGCGGCTTCGAGCTGCTGCTTTTTCTGCATCTCGCGGTAGAGCTGATCGCGGCCGCTCTCATACGGGCGCGGCCAGGTGACTGCGCGGCTTTGCAGACGGGCCGCTTCGTGCAGTGTCCAGTTCGGATCGGCCAGGTGCGGGCGCGCCACCGCGCACAGATCCGCCCGGCCGGCTGCGATGATGCTGTTCGCATGGTCGGCTTCCGTGATTGCGCCCACGGCGATGGTGCGGATGCCAACTTCGTTGCGGATGCGGTCGGAAAACGGCGTCTGGTACATGCGGCCGTAGACCGGCTTGGCGGCGCGCGTGGTCTGGCCTGACGAAACGTCGATGAAGTCGCAGTCGGCGTCCTTGAAGTGCTGCGCCACTTGCACCGCTTCGTCGTCCGTCAGGCCGCCGGGCGCCCAGTCGTGCGCGGAGATGCGCACGCTCATCGGCAGCGCTTCGGGCCAGACCGCACGCATCGCCTTGAACACCTCAAGCGGAAAGCGCAGGCGGTTGTCCAGACTGCCGCCGTAGTCGTCGTTGCGCCGGTTGGTCAGCGGCGAGATGAACGAAGCAAGCAGATAGCCGTGCGCGCAGTGCAGCTCCAGCCAGTCGAAGCCGGCCGCCGCCGCCCGCTGCGTGCTGGCCACGAACCGCTGCACCAGCTGCTGCATGCCCGCGCGCGACAACTCGGCCGGCAGCTGGTTTTGCTCGCCATATCGCACTGCACTGGCAGCCATCAGCGGCCAGTTGTCGGCCGCCAGTGGCTCGTCGATGCCCTCCCAGCCGATCTGCGTCGAGCCTTTTGGCCCGCTGTGGCCGAGCTGGATGCCGATGCGCGCATCGGTCTGGCCATGCACGAAGTCGACGATGCGTGCGAACGCGGCCTGCTGCTCGTCGTTCCACAAACCGGTGCAGCCGGGCGTGATGCGGCCTTCGGGAACCGGCGCGGTCATCTCGACGAACACCAGCGCCGCACCGCCCAGCGCACGCGCGCCGAGGTGCACCAGGTGCATGTCGAGCGGCACGCCGTGCTTGGCGCTGTAGATCGCCATTGGCGAGACGACGATGCGGTTTTTCAGCCGAATGCCACGCACGGCCAGCGGCAACAGCATCGGCAACGCCGCCGGCAGGTCCTGCGGCTTGTCATGCGTATCGGCATTGGCGGCGTTGCGGTTCAGCCAGCGCTCATAGCCTTCCAGCCATTTCGCATCGCGCAGCCGCAGGTTTTCGTGGCTGATGCGCTGGCTGCGCGTGAGCAGCGAATAGGAAAACTGCTCGATCTCCATGCCGGTGTAGCGCCACACATTTTCGAACCACTCGGTCGAATTTCGCGCGGCGTTCTGGATCTTCAGCACCTCGACGCTGCGGCGATCCTGATACTTTTGCAACACGGCATCGATCGACTCATCCGCGCGGAATTCGTGAGCCAGATCGATCGCGTCTTCCAGCGCGAGTTTGGTGCCGCTGCCGATCGAGAAATGCGCGGTGTGCGCCGCGTCGCCCATCAGCACCACCGGCACGCTGCGCCCTTCGACATCGATCCGGTGCACCCAGTTTCCACAGATCACGCGCGGAAAGCGGATCCAGATGGCCGCGCCGCGCAGATGCGACGCGTTGCTGATCAGCGGGTTGCCGTCGAGATACCGGGCGAACAGCTGCTCGCAGAACGCGATCGCTTCTGGCTGCTCCATCTGATCCATCCCGTGCGCCTTCCAGACTTCTTCCGGCGTCTCCACGATGAACGTCGACGTGTCTTCGTCGAACTGATAGGCATGCGCCTGAAACCACCCGTGCTCGGTCTGCTCGAACGCGAACGTGAACGCGTCAAAACGCTTTTTGGTGCCGAGCCAGACGAAGCGGCACTGGCGTGTGTCGATATCGGGCTCGAAGTGTTCGGCGTAGCGCGTGCGGATGCGGCTGTTCAGGCCGTCGCTGGCGATCACCAGGTCAGCGTTGTATTGGGCGGCCAGCACCTGATCGTCTTGCGCGTCGCATTCAAATACCAGATCGACGCCCAACTCCAGGCAGCGCTCCTGCAAGATGTTGAGCAGCCGTTTCCTGCCAATGCCGCAGAAGCCGTGGCCACCCGAGCGCACCGTGCGGCCCTTGAAGTGCACCTCGATGTCGTCCCAGTGATTGAACGCACCGCCGATCAACGCCGCGCTCTCAGCGTCTGCCTCCTGCAAATTGCCAAGCGTCTGGTCGGACAGCACAACGCCCCAGCCGAACGTGTCGAATGGGCGATTGCGTTCCAGCACGACCACCCGGTGCGACGGATCCCGCCCCTTCATCAACAGCGCGAAATACAGGCCGGCCGGGCCGCCACCAATGCACAAAATGTTCATAAAGAAACAGTTTAGGCCTCAATCATCGAGTGTCAAGCGGTGCCTGCGGGTGAGCCGGCGAGCCGTGTGGTCGATGCACAATGGCATCCACCCGAGAACAAGCTTTATCTGGAAAGTACGACCGTGATCTACAAATTCAAATCGCAAGCCGCTGGCGACCTCATCATGCTGGAGCCGAACGGCCGCCAGGTGCTCGAGATCATCGGCAAGCACGCGGGCCCGCAAGGCATCATCCTGGCTGAGGAAATGGACGACGCGGTTCAGAAGCTGCATCAGGCGGTCGAGCGTGCCGAAGCGGCGCCACCGCCCCCTGTCGCGGCAGGCCAGGGCAGCGACAAGAGCGGCTATGGAGCCCCGGCCGAACGGGATGTGAGCTTGCGCCAGCGCGTGGTGCCGTTCATCGACATGCTGCGCGAATGCAAGGCGGCGGGCAAGGAGATCGTCTGGGGGGTTTAACTCGCCCCCACGCTTCGCTCCCTTCGGCCGGCTTTCGCGCACCCCCGACCGGGGCGGCGCCTCCGGTCGGGCGAAGCTGGCTCCATGGCGCCTGCGGATTGGCGGAGCCGGCTCGGCGACCCCTGCTGGATTTGGGTAAATTGGACTTGAAGGCCGTGAACGGCATTGGCGCTACCGACGGCTGGCGGCGGTTGCCGCAAATGGCTTCGTCGGTTCGGGACCGATGGCGTTTCTTTGTTGTTTGTCCGAAGGCGTCACGCGCCGCGGGTCGAATCCGGCTCACACCTTGCGTGGTGACGATCGTGCAAGGCTCGCAGTGGCAGCCATTACGGCCAGCCCCATGGCGATGTGGAGATTGACGGGTCCGGCGTCATCGGGAACGAGGCGAAACATGGCAGCCGCGAGTGCGGCACCGGCCGTCATGCCGGTCAGTCGCGCGGTGGCCATCATGCCGCCGGCCGCACCGGCTCGCATCTTCGGCGCCGAAGTCAGCATGGTCCGGTTGTTCGGCGTCTGGAACAGCCCGAAGCCCAGACCGCCAAGCGCCATCCGCCAGAGGATGTCCAGCGTGCTTGCGTCCACTGGCAACCGCGCGAGGAACAACAGCGCGGTCGCAAGCATTGCCATCCCAAGCGTGCCGAGCACGGCCGCGGGCACCCGGTCGGACAGGCGACCGGCAATCGGTGCGATCAACCCCAGCGCGACCGGCCAGGGCGTCATCAACAGGCCGGTTTCCACGGTGGTGCGGCCGAGCACCGATTCAAAATAAAACGGCAACGAGACGAACACGAGCATGTAGGCCGAGAACGCACCGACCGAAGCTGCGATCGACAGCGTGAACGTCGGAATGCGCAGTAGGTCAAGCGGGATCATCGGCGCTTTGATGTGCAGATTGCGCCTCACCAGCAGCACGCCCGCCACCACTGCAACCCCCAGTTCGACAGCCGCGGCCAGCTGCGAACCGTCGCCGTGCGTGAAGCTCTGCACCGCAATGAAAAACAGTCCGAACATCAACGCACTCAGCAGCGCGCTGACTTGGTCGAACGGCCGCTCGGCGATCGGCGACGCCGGCAAGGCGCGCCATGCAATCAACAGATTCACCACGGCGATTGGCACGTTGATCGCAAACAGCCACTGCCACGGCCCGAGTGCGAGGATGCCGGAAGCCAGCGTCGGCCCGATGGCGGCCGCCATCGACACCACCAGCGCATTCAGCCCGACGCCGCGGCCCAGCAGCTTGTCCGGGTAGGTGTAGCGCACCAGCGCGCCGCTGACGCTCATCAAGCCCGCTGCACCCAGACCCTGCACCGCGCGTGCGGCGATCAGCATCGTGAGGCTGCTCGACAACGCACAGGCCAGCGAACTTGCAGCGAACAGCACCAGCCCGAAGCGGTAGACCCGTCCGTACCCGATGCGCTCGCCCAACGCCGCCAGCGGCAGCAGCGACGTGAGGATCGCGATCTGATAGGCGTTGATGACCCAGATGGTGGCCGACGGCGTTGCCTGCAGATCGCGCGCCATCGTCGGCAACGCGATGTTGATCAGCGACGAATCCAGCACCGACATCGCAATGCCGATGCCGATCGCAAGCATCGACCAATAGCGCGCAGGCGTCGGCAGGCCGTCGCCTAGCGTGGGCAGACCAACGGTGCTCAAAGCTCAGACAGGTGAGAGCCGGCGTTGCAACAACAAGTGTATAGGTTCATCAACGAATGACGTTGCGATGCTGGTCGGCATGACGACCAGCTGCGTCCTTCAATCCACCTTCGCGCCCGATGCCTTCACCACCTCGGCCCACTTCTTGTGCTCGGCCGCGATGTGCTGCACGAACTGCTGCGGCGTGATGCCGCCGGGAATTGCGCCCTGGGCGATCAGCTTTTCGTTCACAGACGGCGAAGACAGCGCTTTGGCGGATTCCTGCTGCAACCGGTCGATCACCGCTGCCGGCGTGCCGGCTGGCGCGAGCAGGCCGAACCAGGAGCTGGCTTCGTAGTCTTTCAGTTCGGGGCCACCGGCTTCGGCGATCGTCGGCACGTCGGGCAATGCGTCGGAACGCTTGGCGCTGGTCACGGCCAACGCCTTCAGCTTGCCGCCTTTGATCTGTTGCAGTGCGGACGGCAGGTTGTCGAACATCACGTCCATCGTCCCGCCGACCATGTCCATCAATGCAGGGCCAGAGCCTTTGTATGGCGAATGGACCATCTTGGTGCCGGTCAGGCTCTGGAACAGCTCGCCGGCCAGGTGAATTGACGTGCCGTTGCCGCTGGACGCCATGTTGAGTTTGCCGGGATTCGCCTTGGCATACTTGATCAGGTCCTGCACGTTGGTGATGCCCCATTCCTTCGCTTTTTCGGTCTGCATCACGAGCACGTTCGGAACTGCCGCAACCAGCGTGATCGGTGCGAAATCCTTGATCGGGTCGAAGTTGAGCTTCGGATACAGCGCGCGGTTGATGCCGTGCGTGCCGACGGTGCCCATCAGCAACGTATAGCCATCCGGTTGCGCCTTCGCCACCAGGTCAGCGCCGATGTTGCCGCCCGCGCCGGGCCTGTTGTCGACGATGAACGATTCACCGAACGCCTTGGCAAGCTCCGGCGCCATGGCTCGCGCCATCAAGTCGGTGGTGCCCCCGGCTGCGAAAGGCACGACGATCTTGACCGGCCGGGTAGGCCATTTGTCTTGTGCGAACGATGCACCCGGCGTAGCCAGCCCGAATGCAAGTGCGGTCAAGGTCAGCATCGTGGCGCGGCGATGACCAACGGTGAAAATCGAATTCATGTGTCTCATTCTTTCTAGGTGGAAAACGGGGGGATAGCGCCACGTTGGAGGCCGAAGCCCGAAGCCCGAAGCTCGAAGAACGTTCGCGCGTCGGCAACTGCGCAGCGACTCTGCAAAAACCGACCTCAGGCCCGCAGCCAGAGGGGACTCTAATCGGAATCGCATTGGGTCGTTGTCAGCCGCAGCTCACGCCAGCGAGCAACTGCTCGACCAGCGGGTACGAGATCTTTTGCTCGATGCCAATCCGGTGAAAGTGCCCGAACACGCCGTCGCAGGCACCGATGAGCACGACGCGGTATCGGTCGACCAGATGGTCGTGCATCAGGTTGACCGCTGGAAACAGCCCATGCCTTCGGCGCCGAACGTCTTGAGCAACGCGCTTGAGCGCATCCGCCCTTCCCGGAGAGCCCACGGTCTGCGCAGCCAGCATCGGCATCGCGCTGTATCCCGAAGATGGCGACTGCGCGGCCGACCTGATCAACCGGGCCGACGAGGCGATGTATCTGGCCAAGCAGCGCGGCGGTCGTACCTGCGCGTTCTACACCGCTCCATGACCGGACCGACCCGTCGGTCCGGCGCTTCCCCATACGGGTATTGCCTTGATTCACAACGCTAAGTTTTGACGCGGATAGGGTGAAGGGCCCGGATCCGCGCAAGGTAGCGCTCAACGTCTGATCAAGTCAGGGCTGCTTGCAGGCCCTGCCGTGCTTCAAGTTCCGTTTCCCTGAGACGGCACCTGTCTGCGCTTGCCCACATGGCGACGACGAACCCGGGGCGGCTCGGTTGCTCGGGCCTCCCGGCGCCGTGCAGTTGCCAATGCCAGCGTGCATCAGCGCTCGGCGCCTGCCACGACACCCAGCAGGGCATCAATGGGCTCCGGACGGTGAATCAGGTAGCCCTGTGCGTAGTTGACCCCGATCGCGCGCAACTGCTCCAGTGCTTGCGGACTGTCCACGAACTCGGCCACGGTCTTGACGCCGATCACTCGCGCCACATCGGCAAAACATCGAACCGCAGCGGCGTCCAGGGGGTCCGTCTGCAGATTGCGGACGAACTGTCCATCGATCTTCAGGAGGTCCACCCGCAGACTCTTCAGGTAGCCGAATGAGGACGCGCCGGCACCAAAATCATCGAGAGCGACTTTCACCCCCAGGGCCCGGACCTGTTCGATGAAGACGGCTGCGTCGGCCAGGTTGGTCACCGCTGCGGTCTCCGTGATCTCCAGACAGAGCTTGGAGCAAATGGTGGGGCCCGCGCCGGCAAACTGATTCTGTGCCCAGGCATGGAAGGCGCGGTCCCCGACCGATTGGCCGGACACATTGATGCACAAGGTCTCGATGAGGTCTGGGTCGGTCAGGCTTTTCATCCAGGCGATCGCACGGTTCAGCACCCAGCGATCGACCCGCGTCACCAGGTGGAATCGCTCGGCCGCCGGCAGGAATGCGCCAGGCAGTGCAAGCGAGTCATCCTCGTTCTTCATGCGCAGCAGCACCTCGGCATGCAAGCCGCCGGACTCGCCGTCCAGGGCTTCGATGCGCTGCGCGAAGAGTTCGAATCCGTCGTCATCCAGCGCGCGCTCGATGCGGGTGGTCCACTGCATCTCGTGCTGCCGCGCGATCATCGCCGTATCGGTGTCGAACCAGGCGTGAACCCGGTTGCGCCCCGCCTCCTTGGCGGCGTAACACGACGAATCGGCAGCTTGCTGGATGGCCATCGTGCTTGCCCAGCGTTTGTCGATGGGCACCAGGCCGATGCTGGTGCCGACACGAAAGCGTTGCTTGCCGCGCACGAAGCGGAAAACATGCATGCGGTCGCAGATCTTCTGGCCGATGCGAAACGCCTGCTCGACGGAGCAGTTCTCAAGAATGATGGCGA
>JBBPYC010000089.1:0-44659 GCA_038200275.1 Burkholderiales bacterium | reverse complement strand
GAAATGGTGATGCCGGGCGACAACGTCTCGATCACGGTCAAGCTGATCAACCCGATTGCGATGGAAGAGGGCTTGCGCTTTGCCATCCGAGAAGGCGGCAAGACCGTGGGCGCTGGGGTGGTGGCGAAGATTTTGGAGTGAGCTTGTTCTGAAGCATAAAGGGGTATAGCTCAATTGGCAGAGCGTCGGTCTCCAAAACCGAAGGTTGTAGGTTCGATTCCTACTGCCCCTGCCACCTGAACCGTGGCGCCAGTCTGCAGTCGGGTGTGGGTGTTTTGCGAAGACCTGCCTGCCTGAGCCGGCCGAGCCTTCAAGGGCTGATCGTTATTGCCTCATAGGGCTGGCCTTCTACTCCTGCCTTTCGTTTTAATTCCAGCCGGAGACCGATTCATTCCCATGGTTGCAACCACTTCAACGCAAGTCGAAACCGTCACGACGCCGGCTGACAAAGCCAAGATCGGCGCGGCGGTGCTGCTGGCGATTGGCGGACTGGCGGCGTTTTATTTGCTGTCTGCTCAAGGATCGCTGGTGCAGTGGGGCAGCCTGTTGGTTTGTTTGGTTGCAGCAATTGTGTTGTTCACAACCTCTGGCGTAGGTCGGGAATTGATCGGCTTTGGGCGCGATGCTTGGCGCGAAGTCCGGAAAGTGGTCTGGCCTTCACGCAAAGAAGCGATTCAGATGACGGCCTATGTGTTCGGCTTCGTCGTTGTGATGGCGATTTTTTTGTGGCTCACCGACAAGACGCTTGAGTGGGTTTTGTACGATTTGGTTTTGGGATGGAAAAGCTGATGACCGAAGAAGCCGTCCCTCTCGTTCCGACCGTGGGCGTTGATGCCAATCCGGCGAGTCCGACCGACTTGCGCTGGTATATCGTGCACGCATATTCGGGCATGGAAAAATCGGTTGAGCGCAACATCGCCGAGCGGATCGCGCAATCTGGCATGGCGACCAAGTTCGGTCGAATCCTGGTGCCGACCGAAGAGGTCGTGGAGATCAAGAACGGCCAGCGCAAGACCGCTGAGCGGCGCTTGTTCCCGGGTTACGTGTTCGTCGAGATGGTGATGGATGACGACACCTGGCACTTGATCAAACACACCAACAAGGTGACGGGTTTCGTAGGCGGTGCAAAAAACCGCCCAGCGCCGATTTCCGAAGACGAGGTGCAGAAGATCGTGCATCAGATGCAGGAAGGCGTGGAGAAGCCGCGCCACAAGGTCGAGTTCGTGGTTGGCGAATACATCCGCGTCAAGGAAGGCCCATTCACCGACTTCAATGGCTCTGTCGAAGAAGTCAACTACGAAAAGAACAAGGTGCGTGTCTCGGTCACGATCTTCGGACGCGCCACGCCGGTAGAACTTGAATTCAGTCAGGTCGAGAAAGCCTGATCGACAAGCGGTATTACTCAACGCTGTCTTGGCAGCGGCAAAGAGCGATTGGTGGTTTGCGCGTTCCGACTGGCGCGAACAATCAAGAAGGTAGCAGAGCGACAAACCGTCTCTGACAGTCGTCCACCCCCGGGGAGCCGCGGCGGCATTCGAGATGCTTGTCGTCAACGCGTTTGCACCCGCAAGGAGAAATTAAACATGGCGAAAAAAATCGTCGGCTTCGTCAAGCTGCAGGTTCCTGCTGGCAAAGCCAATCCGTCCCCGCCAATTGGCCCTGCATTGGGTCAGCGCGGATTGAATATCATGGAGTTCTGCAAGGCGTTCAACGCGCAGACTCAGGGCATCGAGCCGGGCTTGCCGTTGCCGGTGGTGATCACCGCATTCGCCGACAAGAGCTTCACTTTCATCATCAAGACGCCACCGGCGACCACCTTGATCAAAAAGGCCATCAAGCTCGACAAAGGTTCGGCCAAGCCGCACACCGACAAAGTCGGCACCATCACGCGAGCGCAGCTCGAAGAAATCGCCAAGTCCAAGCAAAAGGACATGACGGCAGCCGATCTGGACGCCGCAGTGCGCACAATCGCCGGATCGGCCCGTTCGATGGGCGTCACGGTTGAAGGAGTCTGATCAAAATGACCAAGCTCACCAAAAAACAGAAAGCGCAAATCGGCAAGATCGACAGCAACCGCTTGTATCCGTTGACTGACGCGCTGTCATTGGTCAAGGACGCAGCCACTGCCAAGTTCGATGAGTCGATCGATGTGGCTGTGCAACTCGGCATCGATGCGAAGAAGTCCGATCAAGTGGTACGCGGCGCTGTTGTGTTGCCCAACGGCACTGGCAAAACCAAACGCGTGGCCGTGTTTGCACAAGGCGCCAAGGCCGATGAAGCCAAAGCCGCCGGTGCCGATATTGTCGGCATGGACGATCTTGCCGCGATGGTCAAGGCTGGCAACATGCCTTTTGACGTGGTAATCGCCGCGCCGGATGCGATGCGGGTGGTCGGCACGCTGGGCCAGATTCTTGGTCCACGCGGTTTGATGCCGAACCCGAAGGTCGGTACCGTGACGCCCGATGTGGCTACGGCTGTGAAAAACGCGAAAGCCGGTCAGGTCCAGTTCCGCGTCGACAAAGGCGGCATCATCCATGGCACGATTGGTCGCCGTTCGTTCGAATCGGACAAACTGCAGGGCAATCTGGTTGCGCTGATCGACGCGCTGAACAAGGCCAAACCGGCCAGCAGCAAAGGTGTCTACCTGCGCAAGATTGCAGTGTCTTCCACCATGGGTGTGGGTGTGCGGATTGACCTCCAGTCGCTGACTGGCTGACCGACCAACATCGAGCAAGGCGATAGGAACAGGAAATTCAGGATTCGAGTGCAGTCGTTGATATCTGTCATCGGCTGTCTCGGGTACGGTGGGCTGTAGCGAAGGTGTGTGGAGGAATCTCGATCCCTCCATTAGTCGCTGCTGCAGGTCATCCAAGACCGTTGGTGGGCCGCATCGATTTGACAATCGATTGGGTGCTTAATTTTTCAATAAATGCCAACGCAGATGGCGATCCCGCCGAGCCCGAGCAAGCTGTCAGAAGCGCGCTTCAGGTCAATCGGTTAGGTCGCTGAAACGAAAGGCGGATGGGACTCGGCCAAATGCTCAGATCGTCAGATTGACGCACCAGTTGAGACCGTTTGCCGACAGAGGAACAGGAGCGTAACCCTTGAGTCTTAATCGCAACGAGAAAGAAGCGGTCATCACGGAAGTGACCGGGCTGGCTGCCAACGCACAAACGTTGGTGCTGGCCGAATACCGTGGCATTGCCGTGGCCGACATGACGCGTTTGCGTCAGACGGCGCGCGAGAGCAATGTGAGTCTGAGCGTGCTGAAAAACACGCTGGCGCGACGCGCCGTCGCTGGTGGGCCGTTCGAAGTGTTGTCCGATCAAATGACCGGCCCGCTGCTGTACGGCTTTTCAGAAGACGCTGTGGCCGCCGCCCGCGTGGTGGCCGATTTCGCGAAGACCAACGAAAAGCTGGTTATTCGCGGCGGCGCTTTTGGCGGCAAAGTGCTGGATGCCAACGGAATCAAGCAACTCGCCAACATTCCGTCCAAGGAAGTGCTGTTGGCTCAGTTGCTGGGCTTGATGCAGTCGCCGATCTCGCGTACTGCGCGGGTGCTGGCGGCTTTGGCAGAGCAGCGCGGCGGCGGCGCATCGGCGGATTCTACGGAATCGGACGCTGCACCTGCTTCAGCGGAATCGGAAAGCGCGCCGGCTTGATGGTCGACGCCGGGCTGGGCCATTCGCCCATTTGATTGCCCGGAGCCACGAGCATGCTCTTAAAACTTCATTCACCAAAATTTTTTGCAGGTAACAGCAATGGCATTCGATAAAGACGCATTTTTGACCGCCCTTGACAGCATGACGGTCATGGAACTCAACGACCTGGTGAAAGCCATCGAAGAGAAATTCGGCGTCAGCGCCGCGGCGATGTCCGCACCGGCCGCTGGGGGTGGCGCAGCCGCAGCAGCGGTTGAGGAAAAGACCGAATTCAACGTGATGCTGACCGAAGTCGGTCCGAACAAAGTGCAGGTCATCAAGGCCGTGCGGGAGATCACTGGCCTGGGCTTGAAAGAAGCCAAAGATTTGGTCGACGGCGCACCGAAGGCGGTCAAGGAAGGCATTGCCAAGGCCGACGCCGACGCTGCCAAGAAAAAATTGGAAGACGCAGGCGCAAAGGCGGAACTCAAGTAAGGGTTTCTACTCTATTCAAGGTTGGGGTGTCCGAAACCGGCTCCCCGACTTGCTGTGCTTTGTAGAGCACACCAGAAAGACGACGCCAGCGCTGCTGGCCGTCTTTCTCGTGTCTTCTGGCTTGCCGACTGCAGAAGATGCCTTGGTACGGGTGATGTGCAACGCATCGCCGTCCGCCAATGGTTGGTAGTGGCCAACCACCAAGATCGAGCACGACACCGCTGCCCCCGTGGTGTCGCTCAACGCGACAGTCGCCTTAAGACCTCAACCGCCCGGAGATCTCATGGCCTATTCCTATACCGAACGCAAGCGTATCCGAAAAAACTTCGGCAATCGCGACAGCGTTGTTGAAGTTCCTTACCTGCTGCAGATGCAAAAAGACGCCTACACCGCGTTTCTGCAAGCAGACATGTCACCAAAGAAGCGCACTGCTGAGGGCCTGCAGGCCGCATTTGAAGCGGCGTTCCCGATCGTCTCGCACAACGGCTTCGTCGAGATGAAGTATGTCGAGTACAACCTCGCGAAACCCGCGTTTGACGTGCGCGAATGCCAGACGCGCGGCCTGACGTTCTCGTCCGCTGTGCGCGCGCGCGTGCAACTCATCATCTATGACCGCGATTCGTCGACCTCGCAGTCGAAGGTCGTGAAGGAGGTGAAGGAGCAAGAGGTCTACATGGGCGAAGTGCCTCTGATGACCAACAAGGGCTCGTTCATCATCAACGGCACCGAGCGGGTGATCGTCTCGCAACTGCACCGCTCGCCGGGCGTGTTCTTCGAGCACGACAAGGGCAAGACGCACAGTTCGGGAAAGTTGCTGTTCTCCGCCCGCGTGATTCCCTACCGCGGCTCCTGGCTCGACTTCGAGTTCGATCCGAAGGACATCCTCTATTTCCGGATCGACCGCCGGCGCAAGATGCCCGCGACGATCCTGTTGAAAGCAATCGGCTTGAGCCCAGAGTCAATCTTGGCCAACTTCTTCGTGAACGACTCGTTCGTGCTGATGGACAGTGGCGCGCAAATGAAGTTCGTGGCTGAGCGGCTGCGCGGCGAGATCGCACGGTTCGATCTGACCGACAAGTCGGGCAAGGTTGTGGTCGCCAAGGAAAAGCGCGTCACTGCCAAGCACACGCGCGACCTGGAGCAGTCCGGCACGACGCACATCAGCGTGCCGGAAGACTTCCTGATCGGCCGCGTGGTTGCGCGCAACATCATCGACGCCGAAACCGGCGAAGTGATGGCGAACGCGAACGACGAATTGACCGAAGCGCTGCTGAAAAAGCTGCGCACCGAAGGCATCAAGGAAATTGACTGCATCTACACCAACGAGCTCGATCAAGGCGCGTACATGTCGCAGACGCTGCGTATCGACGGTATCGATGCAGCGGGTGACAAAGAGCGCGAGTTCGCTGCACGGGTGGCGATCTACCGCATGATGCGCCCCGGCGAGCCGCCGACCGAAGACGCGGTGCAAGCCTTGTTCCAGCGGTTGTTCTACAACCCGGATACGTACGACCTGTCGCGTGTCGGCCGCATGAAGTTCAACGCCAAGGTGGGTCGTGACAAATCGACCGGGCCGATGGTGCTTGAGAACGAGGACATCCTTGCCGTCGTGAAAATCCTGGTCGACCTGCGCAATGGCCGCGGTGAAGTCGATGACATCGACCATCTGGGCAACCGCCGTGTGCGTTGCGTGGGTGAACTGGCAGAAAACCAGTACCGCACCGGATTGGCGCGGATCGAGAAGGCTGTCAAGGAACGACTCGGTCAGGCAGAGCAAGAACCGCTGATGCCGCATGACCTGATCAACAGCAAGCCCATCTCGGCAGCGTTGAAGGAGTTCTTCGGCGCGTCGCAGTTGTCGCAGTTCATGGACCAGACCAATCCATTGTCCGAGATCACGCACAAGCGGCGTGTTTCGGCGCTTGGCCCGGGCGGTTTGACGCGTGAGCGCGCCGGCTTCGAAGTGCGCGACGTGCACGTCACGCACTACGGCCGAGTCTGCCCGATCGAGACGCCGGAAGGCCCAAATATCGGCCTGATCAACTCATTGGCGTTGTATGCGCGCTTGAACGAGTACGGCTTCATCGAAACGCCGTACCGCCGCGTGGTGGACGGCAAGGTGACTTACGACATCGATTACCTGTCTGCGATCGAAGAGGGCAAGTATGTGATTGCGCAGGCGAACGCCGCGCTCGACGATGCAGGGCGTCTGACTGGTGATCTGGTGTCTGCGCGGGAGAAAGGCGAATCGATTCTGGTCGGTGCCGAACGTGTGCAGTACATGGACGTGTCGCCCGCGCAGATCGTGTCGGTGGCCGCATCGCTGGTGCCGTTCCTCGAGCACGACGATGCTAACCGCGCGCTGATGGGCGCGAACATGCAGCGTCAGGCCGTGCCCGTGTTGCGGCCTGAGAAGGCGTTTGTCGGCACTGGCATCGAGCGTGTCTCGGCAGTCGACTCCGGCACCGTGGTGACCGCCACGCGCAGCGGCTTGGTCGACTATGTGGACGCAACGCGCATCGTGGTGCGTGTGGACGACAGCGAAGCGCAAGCAGGCGAAGTCGGCGTGGACATCTACAACCTGATCAAGTATCAGCGTTCAAACCAGAACACGAACATTCATCAGCGCCCGATCGTCGTGCGTGGTGACAAGATTGCCAAAGGCGACGTGATTGCCGATGGCGCTTCGACCGACCTGGGTGAATTGGCATTGGGCCAGAACATGCTGGTCGCGTTCATGCCCTGGAACGGTTACAACTTCGAAGACTCGATCCTGATCAGCGAACGAATCGTCGCTGAAGACCGCTACACCTCGATCCACATCGAGGAGCTGGTCGTGATGGCGCGTGACACCAAGCTGGGCGCTGAGGACATCACGCGCGACATTCCGAATCTGTCCGAGCAGCAACTGAATCGGCTCGACGAGTCCGGGATCATCTACGTTGGTGCTGAAGTCATGCCTGGCGATACGCTGGTTGGCAAGGTCACACCGAAGGGCGAGACCACGCTGACACCAGAAGAAAAGCTGCTGCGCGCGATTTTTGGCGAGAAAGCATCGGACGTAAAAGACACGTCGTTGCGCGTGGATCAGGGCTCACAAGGCACTGTGATCGACGTTCAGGTGTTCACGCGCGAAGGCATTGAGCGTGACAAGCGGGCGCAGCAGATCATCGACGACGAATTGAAGCGTTTTCGGCTTGATTTGACGGATCAGTTGCGTATCGTCGAAGCCGATGCGTTTCAGCGGATCGAACGGCTGTTGATGGGCAAAGTTGCCAATGGCGGGCCGCAAAAGCTTGGTCGCGGCACCACGCTTGACAAGGTGTATCTGGACGCAGTCGAGAAACACCACTGGTTCGACATCCGTCTGGCCGATGACGCCGCGCAGTCGCAGCTTGAGAGCATCAAGCTGTCGCTCGAACAGACGCGCCACAGCTTTGACCTGACTTTTGAAGAAAAGCGCAAGAAGCTTACTCAAGGTGATGAGTTGCCTGCGGGTGTGCTCAAGATGGTCAAGGTTTACCTGGCCGTGAAGCGCCGCCTTCAGCCGGGTGACAAGATGGCTGGCCGTCACGGCAACAAGGGCGTCGTGTCGAAGATCGTGCCGGTCGAAGACATGCCCTATATGGCCGATGGCACGCCGTGCGACATCGTGTTGAATCCGCTGGGCGTGCCGTCGCGCATGAACGTCGGCCAAGTGCTCGAGGTGCATTTAGGCTGGGCTGCAAAAGGCATCGGTCAGCGCATCGGTGACATGCTGCAGCAGGAAGCGAAAGCGGCCGACTTGCGCAAGTATCTGGAGACGATCTACAACCGTTCTGGCCACAAGGAAGACTTCTCGGCGATCGGTGACGATCAGATGATCGAGATGGCAGGCAACCTCGCACACGGTGTGCCGTTCGCGACGCCGGTGTTCGACGGCGCGTCGGAAGAAGAAATCCGCGCAATGCTGAAGATCGCGTACCCGGACGACGTGTCCGCCGCCAAAGGCCTGACTGCAGCGCGCACGCAAGCGCATCTGTTCGACGGCCGCAGCGGCGAAGCATTCGACCGGCCCACCACGATCGGCTACATGCACGTATTGAAGTTGCACCACTTGGTGGACGACAAGATGCACGCGCGCTCGACCGGCCCGTACTCGCTGGTCACGCAACAGCCCCTGGGCGGCAAGGCGCAGTTCGGTGGTCAACGCTTCGGCGAGATGGAAGTCTGGGCGCTGGAAGCCTACGGCGCCGCCTACACCTTGCAGGAAATGCTCACCGTCAAGTCCGACGACGTGCAGGGACGCACCAAGGTGTACGAGTCCATCGTCAAGGGCGAACACGCGATCGAAGCCGGGATGCCCGAATCGTTCAATGTGCTGGTCAAGGAGATCCGCTCCCTTGGCCTGGACATGGAACTGGAACGTTCTTAAGTCAGCCGTCGAAAAGGAAAGAATTCGCTTATGAAATCGCTACTCGACCTGTTCAAGCAATTCACGCCGGATGAGCATTTCAATGCCATCAAGATCGGCATGGCCTCGCCGGAGAAGATCCGCTCGTGGTCTTTCGGTGAAGTCAAGAAGCCGGAAACGATCAACTACCGCACGTTCAAGCCGGAGCGGGACGGCCTGTTCTGCGCCAAGATCTTCGGGCCCATTAAGGACTACGAGTGCCTGTGCGGCAAGTACAAGCGCCTGAAGCACCGCGGCGTGATCTGCGAGAAGTGCGGCGTGGAAGTCACGCAGACCAAGGTGCGCCGGGAGCGCATGGGCCACATCGACCTGGCCGCACCTTGCGCGCACATCTGGTTTTTGAAATCGTTGCCATCCCGTCTGGGCCTTGTGCTCGACATGACGTTGCGCGATATCGAACGGGTGCTGTACTTTGAAGCGTACGTCGTGACCGATCCCGGCATGACGCCGCTGAAGAAATTCGGCATCCTGACTGAAGACGACTACGACGCGAAGTTCCGTGAGCACGGCGACGAGTTCACGGCCAAGATGGGCGCCGAAGGCATCCGGGATCTGCTCGAATCGATCGACATCGATGCATCAATCGAGCGACTGCGCGGTGACTTGACAGGCTCTGAAGTCAAGATCAAGAAAAATTCGAAGCGGCTCAAGCTGCTCGAGGCGTTCAAGAAATCCGGCATCAAACCGCAATGGATGGTGCTGAATGTGCTGCCCGTGCTGCCGCCGGACCTGCGTCCGCTGGTGCCGCTGGACGGTGGCCGCTTCGCGACGTCAGATTTGAACGACCTGTACCGCCGCGTCATCAACCGCAACAGCCGGCTGCGCCGACTGCTCGAGCTGAAGGCGCCGGAGATCATTGCGCGCAACGAAAAGCGGATGTTGCAGGAAGCGGTCGACTCACTGCTCGACAATGGTCGTCGCGGCAAGGCAATGACTGGTGCGAACAAGCGCGCGCTGAAATCCTTGGCCGACATGATCAAGGGCAAGAACGGCCGGTTCCGCCAGAACTTGCTTGGCAAGCGGGTCGACTACTCAGGCCGTTCGGTCATCACCGTGGGCCCGACGTTGAAGCTGCACCAGTGCGGCTTGCCGAAGCTGATGGCGCTGGAACTGTTCAAGCCGTTCATCTTCTCGCGCCTGGAGGCAATGGGCATTGCCACGACCATCAAGGCCGCGAAGAAGGAAGTCGAATCCGGTACACCGGTGGTCTGGGACATCCTGGAAGAAGTCATCAAGGAACACCCGGTGCTGCTGAACCGCGCGCCGACCTTGCACCGCCTGGGCATCCAGGCGTTCGAGCCGATCCTGATCGAAGGCAAGGCGATCCAGCTGCACCCGCTGGTCTGCTCGGCTTTCAACGCCGACTTCGACGGCGACCAGATGGCGGTGCACATCCCGCTGTCGGTGGAAGCGCAGATGGAAGCGCGCACCTTGATGCTTGCGTCCAACAACGTGTTGTTCCCAGCCAGTGGCGAGCCGTCCATCGTGCCGTCGCAGGACGTGGTGCTGGGCCTTTACTACGCCACCCGCGAGAAGATCAATGGCAAGGGCGAAGGCCTGATCTTCTCGGACCCGGCTGAAGTGCAGCGTGCGTTCGATGCGAATCAGGTCGAGCTGACCTCACGCATCAACGTGCGGATCACCGACTGGATCAAGGACAAGGAAAGCAAGGAATTCACGCCTTCCACCACCTTGGTCGAGACCACAGCCGGCCGAGCGATGTTGTCGGAGATCTTGCCCAAGGGCCTGCCGTTCTCGAACCTGAACAAGGCGCTGAAGAAGAAGGAAATCTCCAAGCTCATCAACGTCTCGTTCCGCAAGTGCGGCTTGAAAGAGACCGTGGTGTTTGCCGACAAGCTGCTGCAGAACGGCTTCCGGCTGGCCACCAAGGCTGGCATTTCGATCTGCATCGACGACATGCTGGTTCCGAAAGAGAAGCACGCGATCATCGAGCGCTCTGAGAAAGAGGTCAAGGAGATCGCCCAGCAGTACACGTCGGGTTTGGTCACATCCGGCGAGCGCTACAACAAGGTGGTCGACATCTGGGGCAAGGCCGGCGACGAAGTGTCCAAGGTCATGATGGCCCAGCTGGCGAAAGAGAAGACCACCGACCGGCACGGCAAGGAAGTCGACCAGGAGTCGTTCAACTCGATCTACATGATGGCCGACTCCGGTGCGCGCGGCTCGGCTGCGCAGATCCGGCAGTTGGCTGGGATGCGCGGGTTGATGGCCAAGCCGGATGGCTCGATCATCGAGACGCCGATCACCGCGAACTTCCGCGAAGGCCTGAACGTGCTTCAGTACTTCATCTCGACGCACGGTGCGCGAAAAGGCTTGGCCGATACGGCGCTGAAAACCGCCAACTCGGGCTACCTGACGCGCCGCCTGGTCGACGTGACGCAGGACTTGGTGGTGACCGAGCAGGACTGCGCCACCTCGGACGGCTCGTTCATGCGCGCCATCGTCGAAGGTGGTGAAGTGATCGAATCGCTGCGCGACCGGATCCTCGGCCGTAGCGCCGCAGAAGACGTGCTGCATCCGGAAAGCCAGCAGATGCTGCTGCCGGCCGGCGCGATGTTCGACGAAGACGAGATCGACATGCTCGAAGCCGCTGGGGTCGACGAAGTGAAGGTGCGCACCGCGCTGACTTGCGCGACCCGCTACGGCATGTGCGCCAAATGCTACGGCCGCGATCTGGGCCGTGGCGGCCTGATCAACCTGGGTGAAGCGGTTGGCGTGATTGCCGCACAGTCGATCGGCGAGCCGGGCACGCAGCTCACGATGCGGACGTTCCACATCGGCGGTGCAGCGTCGCGGGCGGCGATCGCGTCCAGCGTGGAAGCGCGTTCGAACGGCATCATCAGCTTCAACCCCACGATGCGCTACGTCACGAACAGCAAGAACGCGCTGGTTGTGATCGCGCGCTCGGGTGAGATCGTGATCCACGACGAGCATGGCCGCGAGCGCGAGCGTCATAAGGTGCCTTACGGTGCGACGCTGGCAATAAAGGCCGACCAGCAGGTCAAGGCCGGCAACGTACTGGCCAACTGGGACCCCCTGACGCGTCCGATCATCACCGAGTTCGCAGGGCAGGTGAAGTTCGAGAACGTCGAGCAGGGCCGCACGGTGGTCACGCAACTCGACGAGGTGACCGGCCTGTCCACGTTGGTCGTGATTGACCCGAAGCGCCTGGGCTCGAGCAAGCTGGCGAAGATCGTGCGCCCGCAGGTCAGGCTGATCGACGGCACCGGTAACGAAGTCAAGATTCCAGGCACCGATCACTCGGTGACGATCGGCTTCCAGGTCGGGGCGCTGATTCAGGTGCGTGACGGCCAGGACGTTGGCCCGGGCGAGGTGCTTGCGCGGATCCCGGTCGAAGGTCAGAAGACCCGTGACATCACGGGCGGCTTGCCACGCGTGGCCGAGCTGTTCGAAGCCCGCACGCCGAAAGACAAGGGTTCGCTGGCCGAGATGACCGGTACCGTCTCGTTCGGCAAGGAGACCAAGGGCAAGGTGCGCCTGCAGATCGCTGACCCGGAAGGCAACATTTGGGAAGACCTGGTCGCCAAAGAGAAGAACATCCTGGTGCACGAAGGCCAGGTGGTCAACAAAGGCGAGGGCATCGTTGATGGCCAGCCTGATCCGCAGGACATCCTGCGCCTGTTAGGCGTGGAAGCGCTCGCGCGCTACATCGTCGATGAGGTGCAGGCGGTGTACCGTCTGCAAGGCGTGAAGATCAACGACAAGCACATCGAGGTAATCGTGCGCCAGATGCTGCGTCGGGTCGTGATCGACAACGTGGGCGAGTCGGACTACATCGCTGGCGAGCAGGTCGAGCGTTCGCAAATCCTGGACGAGAACGACCGGCTGCGCGGCGAAGACAAGACACCGGCGACCTACACGAACCTGCTGCTGGGCATCACCAAAGCGTCGCTGTCCACCGACAGCTTCATCAGCGCCGCATCGTTCCAGGAAACGACGCGCGTGCTGACCGAAGCCGCGATCATGGGCAAGCGCGACGAGCTTCGCGGTCTGAAGGAAAACGTGATCGTGGGCCGGTTGATTCCGGCCGGCACCGGCTTTGCGTACCATCAGGCACGCAAGATCAAGGAAGCCATGGACGACGCCGAGCGCCGCGCGATTGCGGACTCGGAAGCGGCTGAGATGGCCGAACTGCACGGCGAGCCGGCAAGCTTGTTCAACGATCCGCCGGTTGAAGGTACGGGTGCGGAGGCAGCGACTGCCACCACGGCAGAAGGCGCGGCGTCCGACCCGTCCTGATCGCGCTATAAAAGCGCTAGCGCCACAGGCAATCCCGATGGGGGCCTGTGGCGTTTTTTTATGGAAATTCACTATGCCTGACGGATGGCGGCACCGGTTTGACTTGTGCCGCTGTGCCGTCACGGCATTCAACCGATGACACCGAATCCACGATCGTCTCTGCGTGTGAACCGCAGCCACCCAGACGCTGCTGCGGTATCGAATCGATGACACCGAATCAGACTGCCCCGCTGTGGCAACTGCTTGACGGCGCCACCGAGGTGCTGCTGGCGGTGCGCGCGGGTCGCACCACCGCCGTTGCACTACGCGCAATCGCTCCGGCGCTGCAGCCCGGCGTGCAGGCACTCGCGTTTGACATATTGCGCCAGCTCGGCCGCGCCGAATGGCTGCGGGCCCAACTTGCACGGCGTGCGCCACCGCCCACTGCCGACGCGCTGCTGTGCTGCGTGCTCGCACTGCTGTCGGCAGAGGGCCCAGCCCGCTACGACGTCCATACGCTGGTCGACCAAGCCGTGGAGGCCGCCAAACGCCGTGCCGACGCGCGTGTCCAAAGGGCTTTTTTGAACGCCTGCCTGCGCCGTTTCCTGCGTGAGCGCGAAGCGCTGCTGGCGGCGGCGGCTGCTGACCTGGTGGCCCGCTTCAACCATCCGCGCTGGTGGATCGACCGCGTGCGGGCCGAGCACCCGCACCACTGGGCGCGCCTGCTCGAAGCCGACAATGTGCATCCGCCGCTGATCTTGCGTGTGAATGTGCGCAAGACAACTGTGGCCGACTATTTGAAGCAGCTGGAGCAAACCGGCCTTGCCGCCCACCAAGTCGGCGAGACGGCCGTCTGGCTCGAGCAGCCGCTGCCCGTGCAGCGCATCCCCGGCTTTGCCGATGGTCGGTGCTCGGTGCAAGACGCCGCTGCCCAACAGGCTGCGCCGTTGTTGCTCGACGGCATCGGTGCGATACCCGCTGGCACGTCGCATCGCCTGCGCGTGCTCGATGCTTGCGCCGCCCCTGGCGGCAAGACCGCGCACTTGCTCGAAGCGGCCGATTGCGACGTGACCGCACTCGACCTGGACCCCGCGCGCTGTGAACGCGTCGAAGCCACCCTCGCCCGACTCGGCTTGCAGGCCACGATCATTGCGGGCGACGCACTGCAACCCGCACAAGGGTGGTTCGCGGCCAGCGGCGGCACGCCGTTCGACGCCATCTTGCTCGACGCGCCTTGCACCGCATCGGGCATCGCGCGGCGCCAGCCCGACGTGCGCTGGCTGCGCCGGCCCACCGACATTGCGCAACTCGCACGCACCCAGGCTGCGTTGCTCCATGCACTGTGGCCACTGCTGGCTGTCGGTGGCCGGCTGTTGTATGCGACTTGCTCGATCTTCCGCGCAGAGGGCGCCGATCAGATCGCCGCGTTCATGAACAGCCAGCCCGATGCGCGCAGGCTCCCGGCGCCCGGCCAGCTGTTGCCGGGCGGCCATCTCGGCCCGCAGCCGGTCCCGCACAATCGCGGCGGTGGACACGACGGCTTTTTTTATGCGCGGATTGAGAAGACGGCTGCCGGCCGCTGAGCCTGCGCGCATCGCTGCGCGTTGGCTCATGCAGCGGCGATCGCCGTGGGGGCTGCAGGCCCTGCGGTTGCTGTTCGCAGCGTGTCTGCTGGCAATAAACCCGGCCCACGCGCAGCCCGATACCGAAGTCACCCAGATGCAGCTGGACCGAAACGCCGAAGGCGTGTTTCTGACCGCACAGCTGCGCTTCGAGCTGCCCCCGCTGGTGCTGACCGCGCTTGAAAAAGGCATTCCGATGTTCTTCGTCGCCGAAGCCACGGTGTTGCGAGACCGCTGGTACTGGACCGACAAGCGCGTGATTGAAAACGAGCGGTACCAGCGCCTTGCCTATCTGCCGCTCACGCGACGCTGGCGGCTGTCGGTGTCGAGCGAGCCGAATGAAGTCAGTGGGTTGGGCCTGAACGTCGGTCTCACGCAGCACTACGATTCGCTGGCCGAAGCGCTCGGTGCGCTGCAACGCATCGGCCGCTGGAAGATCGCCGACGCGCAGGAGATCGAGCCGGATGCGCGGTACTGGGTCGAACTCAGCTTCCGGCTCGACTTGTCGCAACTGCCGCGGCCGTTTCAGATCGGTGCAGTTGGCCAAAGCGAATGGAACGTGTCGGCCCGGCGTGGCCAGCGCCTGCCAGTGCAGCCCAGCGCGCCGCCGGAGCCGGCCGACGCATCCAAGCCCCCCGCAGAGCCTGCCCGATGACCGCTCCCCCAGACGGCACAGGCATGCAGCACGGCAGCGATGCCGACCACCCGGGGCCCCGCGTGGTCGGCGGTGCGCTCGACTCGGCGATTCCTACCTCGGTCGCCAAGCTCGCCCCTCGCAGTTCACGCGGGCGCCGCTGGGCACTCGGCGTAGCGGCGGCGTTGTTCGCAGCTCTCGGCCTGGTGCTGATGTTCATGCTGGCGCAAGCCACCAACAACCGCGAGCTTTACGAACGCAATTACGCGTGGCTGTTCGCGATCAACGTGCTGGTCGCGGTGCTGCTGAGCATGGTGATCGTCTGGGCCGTGCTGCGGCTGTGGCTGCGACTGCGGCGCGGCAAGTTCGGCAGCCAGCTGCTGGTCAAGCTGGCCATGATCTTCGCGTTGGTCGGGCTGCTGCCGGGCCTGCTGATCTATGTGGTGTCTTACCAGTTCGTGACGCGTTCGATCGAGAGTTGGTTCGACGTGAAGGTTGAAGGCGCGCTCGAAGCCGGTTTAAACCTTGGCCGCGCCACGCTGGACACACTCAGCAGCGATCTGGCCAATAAAACGCGCGCTGCTGCCGATCAACTGGCCGAACTGCCCGACGCGCAAGCCGTGCTCGTGCTGGAGCGGCTGCGTGGCCAGTTGTCTACCGGCGACCTGCTGCTGTGGAACGGCAGCGGCCAGTTGCTTGCCAGCGCCGGCCAGTCCCGCTACGAACTGAGCCCGGAAAAACCCAGCGCGCAGCAGTTCCGGGTCGCGCGCGAACAGCGTGTGATGGTGGTGATCGAAGGATTGGACGATCCGGCCGCACCCGCTGCCAGCCGCGCGCGCATCAATGCGCTCGCCCTTGCGCCGAGCGCCAACGTCGCGCTGAAGCCCGAACCGCGCTTTCTGCAAGTGATCGAAGGTTTGTCACCCACATTGGTCGCCAACGCGATCGCCGTGCAGGAAGCGAACCGCGAATATCAAGAGCGCGCTTTGGCCCGCGCTGGCCTGCGCCGCATGTACATCGGCACACTGACGCTGAGCCTGTTCCTGTCGGTGTTCGGTGCAGTGCTGCTGGCAGTGCTACTCGGCACGCAACTCGCGCGCCCGCTGCTGGTGCTGGCCGACGGTGTGCGCGAGGTCGCGCGCGGCGACTTGTCGCCCAAGGCTGTGCTGCAAGGCCGCGACGAACTCGGCGGCCTGACCCGCGCATTCGCCGACATGACGCAGCAACTGGCCGACGCGCGCGCCGCTGTGGAGCGCAGCATCGGCCAGGTGGACGCCGCACGCGCCAACCTGCAGACCATTCTGGACAACCTGACCGCCGGCGTGATCGTGCTGGACGAACGTGGCGTGATCCGATCCTCCAACCCCGGCGCCACGCGCATCCTGCGCACGCCTCTGGCCGCCCACATCGGCCGGCCGCTGGTGGACGTGCCGGGTCTGGAAGCGTTTGCGCAAAGCGTGCAGGCGCATTTCGATGGCTTTTTCCTGCGCCAAGGCCAGCACGCGCTGGACCACTGGCAACAATCGTTCGATCTGGGCGTCAGCGCGCAGGGCGTCGACATGAATGCGATCAACCTGATCACGCGCGGCGCCGAGCTGCCTGGCAACGAGCGACTGCTGGTGTTCGACGATGTGTCCGAGATGGTTTCTGCCCAACGCGCGCAGGCCTGGGGCGAAGTCGCGCGCCGGCTGGCCCACGAGATCAAGAACCCACTCACGCCGATACAGCTCTCGGCCGAGCGGCTCGAGATGAAGCTGGGCGGCAAGGTTGGCGGCGCCGAGCAGGCCGTGCTGACCAAGTCCGTGCGCACCATCGTCGATCAGGTCGAAGCGTTGAAGCGGCTGGTCAACGAGTTTCGTGACTACGCGCGGCTGCCTGCTGTGGTGCTGCAGCCGCTCGACCTCAATGCGCTGGCCGGCGACGTGCTGCACCTGTATGCCAACGACGAGTCCCATGTCAGGCTGCAGGCTGAGCTGGACCCCGCTTGCCCACCCATCCAGGGCGACGCGCAGCAGCTGCGCCAGGTGCTGCACAACCTGCTGCAAAACGCGCAGGACGCCAGCGAAGGCAAGCCCCGGCGCGAAGTTACCTTGCGCACGAACTGGTCAGACACCAAGAGCCGCGTGCAGCTCACCGTCTGCGACAACGGCGGTGGTTTTCCTGAGGCGATCTTGAAGCGCGCGTTCGAGCCGTATGTAACCACCAAAGCCAAAGGCACAGGTCTTGGCCTGGCTGTGGTCAAGAAGATCATCGACGAACACGGCGCGCGCATCGAACTGGCGAACCGCAGCGACGCGGACGGGCAACCAAGCGGCGCGCAAGTGTCGCTATCATTCCCCGTAAGGTCGGCTGTGACCGCCGGTTAACGGGTTCAACGGCCCGTCAACTTCCAAGCCTCTAGCAACCGCGCGCAGCCCACCGGGAGAACAACGCTTTCACCATGGCAAATATTCTGGTTGTCGACGACGAGCTCGGGATTCGTGACCTGCTGTCCGAAATCCTGAACGACGAAGGGCACGCCGTGGAGTTGGCTGAAAACGCCGCGCAAGCCCGCGCCGCACGCAACGCATCCCGGCCCGACCTGGTGCTGCTCGACATCTGGATGCCTGATACCGACGGTGTCTCCCTGTTGAAAGAATGGGCCGCCACGAATCTGCTGACCATGCCCGTCATCATGATGAGCGGCCATGCCACCATCGATACGGCAGTCGAAGCCACCCGTATCGGTGCGCAAGCGTTTCTTGAAAAACCCATCACCATGCAAAAGCTGCTCAAGGCAGTGGAGCAGGGATTGATGCGCAATCAGCCCACCAAGCCGATGGTCGCCAACGTGCAGATGGGCATGGGCGGATCGCTCGGTGGCCAACTCGGCGGCAATCATCTGATCGGTGGGGCGGTCGCAGCGTTTTCCTCATTGCCCGATCTGCAGTACCGCAACGGCATGCCGTCTTCATCGCTGTCGTCTTCTTCCATGCAGCCGATGCTGCATGCCGAAGCACCCACCGGTCCGCAATCCCGCCAATCGTTCGACCTGGACCGCCCGCTGCGCGAAGCGCGCGACGGTTTCGAGCGCTGCTACTTCGAGTTCCACCTCATGCAGGAGGGCGGCTCCATGACTCGCGTCGCCGAGAAGACCGGCCTGGAGCGTACGCACCTCTACCGCAAGCTCAAACAGCTGGGCGTCGACCTGAGCCGCGGCAAGCGGCTGTAGCAGCGCCAGCGGCAGCCAAGAGCGCCGCTGCTATACTTCGACCCCTGTTGGCCCGGTAGCTCAGTTGGTAGAGCAGCGGATTGAAAATCCGCGTGTCGGTGGTTCGATTCCGCCCCAGGCCACCATGAATTTGTCTACGTGTATAGGCATCGTAGTCCGAAAAGCCCTATGTGAATCGATCACTTAGGGCTTTTCTGTTGGCACAGTCGTCCCAGGTAGTTTTCTGGCGCCGCTGTCGTCTATCCCCGTTGAGGGGTAAAACTGCGGGGTAGGCGTTGGAAAATGCCAAGGTAGAGCGGCACTACCCCCAGTCATATTGGGCCGGGAAAGCTCGGATTTTTGGCGCTGTGCCGTTGAGTTGAGCGGCTCAGCTACCGAGGTAAGCACCACCAAGCTTGCCGCACTGCTGCGTAAGTCACCCGGTCCACCAGCAGCCCGCGCACGATCACGCCGTCGCGCACCATCACCATTTCAGCGCATGCCATCTCCAGCTCGGGTATGCAGTTGCTGAACGTCCCCTTGCTTCGGGTGCAGGTTCGCGATCATCTCGGGTGAGACCGGCTTCTGGCCGAACATCACATAGCCCCCCCCCACGCCACCGTGCGGCTGGACCTCGTCGGGGCTTGGGCGCTGGCCGTTTTCGCGTAATAGGTAGACGGTGCAAAACACTGGATAAATGTACAAGTTCCGCCCAAGTGTGAGATCAGTGCAACCCTCTGCCACCGTATTGCTTGTGCCCGTTGGCGGCCTGTGCCGCGCGAAAGGCAAAGCTTGCCGACCGAGGCGAATGGCAGGCCTATCAATGACGCTTGACGAAGCCTTGCAAGCCATAATCTGAAGTGCTTCAATTTAGAGGCGCAGTCGCATGACTGTGCAGACTGGTCGCACCTGAAAAATTGGACATTCGCATGTACAAGAAAATCCTCGTCGCCACCGATGGCTCCAGCCTGTCAAGCAAGGCGATCAGCACTGCGATCGAGCTTGCGGCAATCGCAGGGGCGGAACTGCTCGCTATCACTGTCGTGCCTCCGCATAAGGAGCACGTGATCGAAGATTCTCCGCCGCTGAGGCTTACTCGCACCAGAGACGATAAGTTCGACGCCGACCAGCTGGCTGTCGGCGAACAGCGCGTGAACGCGGTGAAGGCGCAGGCCGAGGCCAAGGGCGTCCGGTGCAGCATGATGACTGTGAAATCCGCTTTGATCGCCGAAGCGTTGATAGAGGCCGCCCGCGATCAGCACTGCGAGTTGATCGTGATGGCTTCTCACGGCCACCGTGGAATCAAACGAGTATTGCTCGGCAGCGAGACGCAGCACGTGCTCACGCATTCGCATGTTCCGGTGCTGGTTTTGCGATAGAAATGACCCGGAGTCCGCGCGGTTCACCCATAAAAAAGCCTGCGCACCGGCACGCTTCAATATGGATTGAAAATGCCAGCCGTGCTCGTCTGGGTTGACGTGTCGCCGGCTCTAGGGGTTTTGTTTGAACGCGGGGCTGGGCCGAGTGATTCGCGTCCGGCTTTGTCTGCTGGCGCAGCCCCGTCCGGCTCAGGTCTGTTCCTGTCGCTTTGGCGCACGATCTTCAACGGCGCCGGCGCCATGGCGAAGCGTGTCGGCTTCTTTGCCGGCTCGGACTGCTGCTGTTCACTGCGACGGTGCAGGTACGGCAGTAGTGCGTTCGCCGCGCTGATGCGCAGTTGCAGATCGATCGCGTCGGACTGCGTCACTGTAAGCAGGAACTCAGGCAGCTGATCGCCAATTCCAGGTGACCGCCAGATTCTGGGTCGACGTGCTCGGCGCTGAGCAGGAACGTGACGGCTTCACCTGCGGCGTGAAGGCGCTGGATCGCTATTTCGCGCAGCAAGCCACGCAGGACGTTCGCCGCCGTGCAGTTGCCTGCTGTGCCGAAGTGGAAATCAGCAGCAAGAAGGTGGCCTGCTACTACACGTTGGCCGCGGGCGACGTGCCGTTGACGTCCCTGCCGCAGGCGTTGACCAAGTGGCTGCCGCGTTACCCTTCCGTGCCGGTTGCGCGTATTGGTCGGTTGGCGGTTGATCGGGCTTTCCACGGGCAGCAACTGGGCGGGGCACTGCTTGCTGACGCAGCCTTGCGCGCATTGCCATGTGAGGTGGCCGTGTTCGCACTGGTTGTTGATGCCAAAGACGCCTGTGCCGAAGCGTTCTATCGTCATCACGGTTTCGAGCGCTTTGGCGCTATATCGATCCAGCTGATCGTGTCGCTGAAGCATTTCTCAAGTTCTGCTGACCTCGCGAAGTGAAGGCACCCAAAGCGAGCTGAGCGATCTGTTCAACGCAGAGGCTGGTTTTGCGTTCGGCAACGCCGACGGTCTACCTGACGCAGACAACTGCTTGCGCGCTTTGCGGCGGGACCAGCACCAACCGCACGATCCTGCTGGCTTGCCAGTCAACGTACAGCTGCCGTGCGATGTACGCCGCGCGTTGCCGAACGATGTGCGTGGCGCCAGCAAGCAGCCGGGGGGGGCCTGCGCCGGTCACAGAACGGGGTGGGTGGTACGCGGCGGGGCAACGCGGCCTTTGTGCCACCGCCGCCTGTCGGCCGTCTGCAATGGCGGCGATTTGTGAGGGCCGGGTTTCCTTATTTTTGGAGGGCATGACAGCGTCTTCCGTTGAAGCCAAAGCCGAACCTACGATTCCAGCTGCGGTTGCTATTCACCCAGAAGATGCAGCGCCACCTCCCGCCGATGCGCACGCAACCTGTGCTCCCACAGGTAGATGCCCTGCCAGGTGCCCAAGGCGAGGCGGCCCTGCCGCACGGGTATCGCCAAGTGCACGGCCGTCAGTGCGGCGCGCACGTGGGCCGGCATGTCGTCTGGCCCCTCGTCGCGATGGCGAAACAGCGCATCGCCGTCCGGCACGAGCCGGCCGAAGAAGCGGTCGAGATCGCCGCGCACGTCGGCGTCGGCGTTTTCCTGAATCAGCAGGCTGGCCGAGGTGTGACGGACGAACAGCGTGAGCAGGCCTTCGGCGATGCTGCTGTGTGCGACCCAGGCCGCGGCCTCTCGCGTGATCTCATGCAGGCCGCGGCCCGGGGTGTCAATGGTGAGCGTCGTGGCGGTCTGTCGAAGCATCGGTTCAGGATAGCCCGCTGCGGTCAGCAACGTTGTGGAATCGATCTGCAGCGAAGGCATATGGTCGACCGGGCAGGCGGGGCGCACAACGCGGTGTGAGCACCAGCATCAAAGGCGTCTCTGCACCGATCAGTACGATGGGCAATCCAGCAGCGATGCACGGCCGGCCTTGATCTTCCGCGACCAGCGGACTCGCACTCTGTCGGCTGCTGCGGTTTGGCCCAGACGGGGCCGTGGCCAGCATCGATGTTTCCAAATCGATTAAACGACCCAAACGACCATGTCAGACATCCGAAATACACCCGACAGCGCCGCCGATCTGAACGAGCTACGCAACGGCGTCCGGGCCATCTGCGCCCGCTTCCCCGACGCCTACTGGCTCGACCACGACCGCACCGGCGAATTTCCCTCCGAATTCGTTTCCGCAATGGCTGCTGCCGGCTGGCTCGGCATCTGCATTCCGGAGCGGCTGGGCGGCGCGGGGTTGGGTATGCAGGCGGCCACTGTGATGATGCAGACCGTGGCGCGGGCTGGCGGTGGCATGTCGGCAGCATCCGCCATTCACATGAACATCTTCGGGCTGATGCCGGTGGTGGTGTTCGGCAGTGACGAGCAAAAGGCACGCATGCTGACACCGTTGATCGAAGGGCGGGACCGGGCTTGCTTTGCGGTGACCGAGCCTGGCGCGGGGCTGGATACAACACGCATCAAGACACGGGCCGTGCGTGATGAGCATGGTGACTATGTCGTGCACGGGCAAAAGGTTTGGATCTCCACCGCGCAGGTCGCCAACAAGATGCTGCTGCTGGCGCGCACTACGCCGATCGAACAGTGCGGCAAGCGGCCGCAGGACGGCTTGTCGTTGTTCTATACCGACCTCGACCGCAGCGGTGGTGGCGTGTCGGTGCGTGAGATCGAGAAGATGGGCCGCAGCGCCGTTGATTCCAACGAGGTGTTCTTCGACGGCATGCGCATCCCGGCGGCCAACCGCATTGGCGACGAAGGCCGCGGGTTCGAATACATCCTGCACGGGCTGAACCCGGAACGCATGCTGATCGCAGCCGAAGCGATCGGGCTGGGCCGACTCGCGCTGGACAAGGCGGTGAAATACGCGCAGGAGCGCATCGTGTTCGGCCGCCCGATCGGCCAGAACCAGGCGATCCAGCACCCGCTGGCCGAGCGGTGGATGGCGCTCGAAGCAGCCGACCTGATGGTGCAGCATGCGGCCGATTTGTATGACCGCGGCCTGCCGTGCGGCGTGCAGGCCAACAGCGCGAAATTTCTGGGTGCCGAAGCGGGCTACCAAGCCTGCCTGACGGCCGTGATGACGCATGGCGGCATGGGCTATGCAAAGGAATACCACGTCGAGCGTTACCTGCGCGAATCGCTGATACCGCGCATCGCACCGGTCAGCCCGCAGCTGATCCTGTGCAACATCGCGGAGCGTGCGCTGGGATTGCCGAAGTCTTATTGATCCGCTTATCCGGGCGCGCTGCAGCCGATAATCTAGGTCCCGCGCCGAATCTCTGCATCGGCCCGCACAGGCAGGCCAGCCCTCGATCGCACCTCCGACACGCAGGCCGTACACCCCTTGATTGCCCGGCAACTCGTTTTCTATTTCGCATTCGGTTGTACCCAGTTCGTTGTCGATACGCTGCTGCTGGTGGTGATGACGCACGCCGGCATGTCGGTCGAAGTGGCAAATCCGCTGTCGCGCGCCATGGCGGCGATTCTCGGCCTGCTGCTGAATTCATCGATCACGTTCGGCCAGCGTGGGCAACCTCGGCGGCTGCCGCAGATTGCAATGGTCGTGCGCTATGTCGTGATGTGGGTGTCGATGACGCTGCTGAGCACCGGGCTGATTTCGTGGTTGCACGATCTGCGGCCCGACGACGTCGCGCGCGCGAGCTGGATCGCGCTCAGCAAGATCGGTGTGGAGGCGCTGCTGTTTCTGCTGAGCTTCCTGATCTCGCGCTACTGGGTTTATCGCGTACCACGGTGACGGGCTGGCATGCATGAAGACTGAGCCGAAAAACACCGGCATTCCGACGGTGACCAGCCCGCTGATGGCGGCGCGGCGCGTCGACGCCGACGCCACCGCTGCAGCAACTGCGCTTCCTGCCGGCTACCGCATCGCGGTGGTGATCCCCTGCTTTCGCGTGCGGGCTCATATCTGCGGCGTGATCGAACGCATCGGCGAGGACGTCGAGCGGATCTATGCGGTGGATGACGCCTGTCCCGAACAGTCCGGCGACTTCATCGGGCAGCACTGCAACGACCCCCGCGTGCGCGTGCTGCGCCATGCCGTCAACCAGGGCGTCGGCGCCGCCGTCATGACCGGCTACCGCGCGGCACTGGCCGACGGCTTTGACTGCGTCGTGAAGATCGACGGCGATGGCCAGATGGACCCGGCGCTGCTGCCGCTGTTCGTCGCACCGATTGCGGCTGGCCGTGCCGACTACAGCAAGGGCAACCGCTTCTTCCACCCGGAAGACACACTCGGCATGCCGTGGCCGCGTCTGATGGGCAACATGGGGCTCTCGTTCTTGTCGAAGCTCTCCAGCGGCTACTGGAGCGTGTTCGATCCGACCAACGGCTACACCGCCATGGATGCGCGTGTGATTGGGCAACTCCGCCTGGACAAGATCGCCACGCGCTACTTCTTCGAGTCCGACCTATTGTTCCGCTTGAACCTGATCAACGCGGTGGTGGTGGATGTGCCGATGCGCGCGGTTTATGCCGATGAAGTGTCGAACCTGAAGGTCACATCGGTGCTGCCACGCTTTGCACTCGGCCACCTGAAGAACATCGGCAAGCGTGTGTTCTACAACTACTACCTGCGCGGCTTCTCGGTCGCTTCTGTCGAACTGGTGCTGGGCTTGGCGCTGTCGTTGTTCGGCGCGGTGTTCGGTGCGCTGCACTGGTTTGCGGCCGAGTCCGGTGCCGCACCTGCTACGGCCGGCACCGTGATGGTTGCTGCGCTGCCGATCATCCTGGGGGTGCAGTTGCTGCTGTCGTTCATCAACTTCGATGTGCATCTGGAGCCGCGCCACGCCATCGGTCCAATGCTGCGTGCACTCCACTGCAGCAGCAGTTCCTTGCCGTCCGGTGAAGGGTCAGTTCCCAGCGACGTCCACCGGCTCTAAGCCAAAGCAGTATCAAGACTCGACAAGCGGCTGCTCATCGCAATGGTTCAAAGTCTGCTGCGGGGCGCGTTGCTGTCCACGCGCGCGGCATCGTTTTCCAGACCGGGGTGTTCGCGCTCTGCGACCTTGCACCGCCCTGGCTGACGCTGCCGCGCACCGCACGAACCGCTGACGGCCTTCGTGCCGCTGGCCGTCGGTGGCTGGCTGGCGCTGCGTGGTTTGTCGTGAACGCACCGACGCGGCTGCCGGGCAGGTCCTAGAATTTGGCGCGATCACCGCTGCCACCTTCATCCATGTCCGACCGCCTTTCCGTTCTGCCGCAATACCTGATGCCCAAACGCGCGATGACCGTGTTCGCCGGCCACTGCGCAGGCTCGCAGACCGCTTGGTGGACGCGCAACGTGATCCCTTGGTTCATCCGGCGTTACGGCGTCGACATGGACGAAGCCGCCGATTCCAACCCGGCCAATTACCTGACCTTCAACGCGTTCTTCACGCGTGCCTTGAAGGACGGCGTACGCCCCCTGGCAGACGCCGCGCTGGTCTGCCCGGTGGACGGTGCGATCAGTCAGTTGGGCCCCATCAAGCAAGACCGCATCATCCAGGCCAAAGGGCAAGACTACAGCGTGCGCACCTTGCTCGGCGGCACCGAGGACGAGCTCGCGCGCCAGCTCGAAGGCGGCCAGTTCGCCACCATCTACCTGAGCCCGCGCGACTACCACCGCATCCACATGCCGTGCGTCGGCCGCCTGCGCCAGATGATCTATGTACCGGGCGCGTTCTTCTCGGTGAACCCGACCACCGCGCGCGGCGTGCCGGGGCTGTTCGCACGCAATGAACGTGTGATCTGCGTGTTCGATAGCGCGTTCGGCCCGTTCGTACTGGCGCTGGTCGGCGCCACGATCGTTGGCAGCATGGCGACCGTCTGGCACGGGGTGGTGAACCCGCGTGGCACGGCAGCCGGCACGGTGCGGCAATGGCGTTACGACGACCAACCGGTGGAACTGGCGAAAGGCGAGGAAATGGGCCGCTTCCTGCTGGGCTCGACCATCGTGCTGCTGCTGCCACCCGGCGACTTGCGCTTCAATCCGGACTGGGCGCCTGAGCGCGCGGTGCGGCTGGGTGAGGCGATGGCGCACGTTGGCTGATGGCGAGGAGGGGGGGTTAAGTCCGGCCGGCCGATGTTCAGGCAGTCAGGCGCCTGCGGGGACAGCGAGACACATCATGAAGATCAAATTCGGCGTTTTATGCTTGTGTAGCAAGTGTCTCAAGCTACATAAATCATAGCGAGTCATCGTCTGTCCAACCATTCGACGCGTCGCACTGCGGCTGCTCCGTTCACCGTCGTCATGCGATCCGGCACGATGTCGGCCAACGTGTGACCGTCCAGATGCACGAGGAAGCGCGACAGCGCTTCGTCCAGCACCGTTGCCAGCCGGCATGCACCGATCAGCACGCACTGTCCGTCGCTTGCAAAGCATTCGGCGATCCGGAAGTCCGCTTCCATCCCGCGAACCACGGCGCCCAGGTCGATTTCGGCAGGCGCACGCGCGAGCCGCAGGCCGCCGCCTTTGCCGCGCACCGTCTCGACAAAGCCTTGCAAGCCAAGCTGGTGCGTGACCTTCATCAGGTGCGCTTCCGAGATGTCGTGAAAGCGCGCAACCTCGGCGATTGTGCAAAGGCGCTCGGGTTCGCCTTGCCGTTGTTGCTCCTGCTGCTGTTGCGTGAGGTACATCAGCAGCCGCAGCGCGAAGTCGGTCATTGAGGTCAGGCGCATCGCTTTGCTTCAGAAATGATTGGCTGGCCGTGTCTGTCAGAATGCGCCGTCCGGGCTGCCGCCGCGCGCATCGAGCAGCCCACGCTTATCCTTGATCTCAGCCCAGCCATCGGCATCCGGCAGCGCCCGTTTGGTGCGCGAGATCAGCGGCCAGCGTTTGGCAAGCTCGGCGTTGCGCGGCGTGAAGTCCTGCTGATCGCCCGGCACGTCTTCTTCGGCGAAGATTGCATCGACCGGGCATTCGGGGATGCAGACCGCACAGTCGATGCATTCATCGGGGTCGATGACGAGCATGTTGACGCCTTCGCGAAACGCATCGACTGGGCACACGTCGACGCAGTCGGTGTACTTGCAGCGAATGCAGGCTTCGGTGACGGTATGCGTCATGGTGCAACGTCTCCTGTGTGTGTTCGGCTCGACAAGGCGCAGCGGGAAGACCGACCGCGCAGATTTGAGCAGTCAGCGCGGGGCAATCTTGATCGTGCGCTGCGCAGTCGCCGGTGCAGGCGCTGCTGCCGCTGGCTGCTTGCGCGCCCGCACCAGCAGCGGCGCAAAGCGCCACAGATACAGCGCGAACGCAGCCATCCACGCAAGCGCTGAGACCTGCAGCAACCACGCCAATGACGCCGCCGACGGAGCCGTCGCTGCAAGCCGAAGCACGGCCGCTCCAAGCATCAGCCAATAGCTCGCGCGCATCGACCCATCCAGGGCCAGCGGCCGCCCCAGATGCCCGAGCGATGTGCGCGTGACCATTCCGATGATGAGCAACCCGAAGCCGCCGACCGCGATCAGGTGCACATGCAGCGCGGGATTCGCCACCCAGCCCAGCGCATGGGCGCCCGCTGCGAGCAACCCGGCACCGAGCCCTGCATAACCCGCATACAAAATCCAGAGCAGCGCGTGCTGCCGCACCGCCAGCGGCTTCCAGGCGATGACTTGCAGCAACGCCAGGCCGCCCGTGACGAACAGCGCGCCAGCCAGCCCCAGTGGCCACCCGGCGACTGCACTGCCGAGCGCGAGCACGCCAGCGGCGAGTTGCACCTGACCACTGCCGGTGCGCATCGGCACTTGCAGCCCCGGCACCGCGCGCATGGCAAAAAACGGGATCACGCGCCGCGCAACCAGCAGGGCGACCAGCGCCATGCAGATCAGCCCAATGTCGAAACGCGTCAGCAGCAGCGTGAAGTCGCCATCGTTTGCAGCGAGCAGAAATCCGATGTTGGCCGCGCCGAGCGCGAACACCAGCCACGGCACGCCGTAGTTGCGCTGGTTCCGGCTGCGCCAGACCACGCGCAGCAACGCAAAAGCGGCAAGCGCGAAGAACAGCGTCTCGCAGACCGCTGCCACCAACAGCGCCGCTGGGTGCGGCACCAGATAGCCAATGCGCGCGACCACCCACAGCACACACAGCAGCGCGAGCGGCGCCCCTGAAAGTGGATTGATGCCGGTCCAGGTCGCGCCCGCGGTCAGCAAGAAGCCGACCGCAATCGTCGCGACGAACCCCCAGAGCATTTCGTGTGCATGCCACACGAGCCCCGCCAACGGCGCGGTGGCTGTCCATTGCGGCGCAAAGATCCAGATGCCGATCGCCAGCAACGCCCAAGTGGTGCCTGCAAGATACAGCGGCCGAAAGCCGAGTTCCAGCAAGGCTTGGGCATCGAACCGCGGCGCGGCGGCCGAGATCGCACCGGCGCTGCGCGGCTCCTCGATGCGCAGCAGCGGCACGTCGCCGTCATTCACAGCCGGGCCCCTTCATGGCCCACATGCTCGGGCAGGTGGGCGGGCCGGTGCGACAGCTCATACCCATACCAAAGGCTCTCGGCAACGCGCTCAGCCAGGTCATCGGCACGCCGCTGCATTGGCTCGTTGCCGAGCGTCTGCGTGGTCTCGTTGAAGAGCAGCAGCCAGCGCCGGAACAGTGCGGAAGACAACCCCGGAATCGCCACATGCTTGGGCATTGGCGTGCCGCGAAAGCGCGCGGTGCCGCGCAACGCGGACGACCAGAAATCGACCATCTTGTTCAGATGAAAGTCCCAGTCTGAAATGCGCTCTACAAAGATCGGCGACAGCAGCGGATCGCTCTGGATGCGGTCGTAGAAACGATGCACGAGCGTGCGGATTTCATCTTCGGTACAGAGGTCAGGCGAGGGCATAAGGCAAACGCGATTTATAAGGTGTATTCATTATGCATCTTATGAAGAGCATTGAGACCGTGTTGGGGATGCCGGCAGGGGGCATTGCAACGCATACCACTGCATAGCGCTTTAAGCAGAAAAGCGCTATGGCGCACACCCCCAGCGCGCAGTCAGCTACTAAAACAATAGCATCATTGAAACGCCACTTCCGCAAAGCTGCGCAGCTTGCGGCTGTGCAGTTGACGAATCCCTTGCTCACGCAACGCCTCCAGCGCATGGATGCCGATGCGCAAATGCTGGTCGACGCGTTCGCGGTAGAAATGGTTCGCCATGCCGGGCAGCTTGATCTCACCGTGCAGTGGCTTGTCCGACACGCACAGCAACGTGCCGTACGGCACGCGGAAGCGAAAACCGTTGGCCGCGATGGTCGCGCTTTCCATGTCGAGCGCCACCGCGCGGCTCTGGCTGAAGCGGCGTTGCGGTTCGTTGCTGGGTAGCAGTTCCCAATTGCGGTTGTCGGTGCTGGCCACGGTGCCGGTGCGCATGATGCGCTTCAAGTCTGCGCCGCGCATCTGCGTGACCTGCTCGACCGCCTGCTCCAACGCCACCTGGATCTCCGCCAGCGCAGGAATAGGCACCCACAGCGGCAGCTCTTCGTCGAGCACGTGGTCCTCGCGCACGTAGCCGTGGGCGAGCACGTAATCGCCCAACTGCTGCGTGTTGCGCAGCCCTGCACAGTGACCCAGCATGATCCACGCATGCGGGCGCAGCACCGCGATGTGATCGGTGATGTTCTTCGCGTTCGAAGGGCCGACGCCGATGTTGACCATCGTGATGCCGCCGTTGCCCGGGCGCACCAGGTGATAGGCCGGCATCTGCGGCAGCCGCGCGGGCGCGGCGCCGTGCGGCTGTGCGACAGCAGCAGCGTTTTGGGGCGCGATGCGCGCGGTCACCACGTTGCCAGGCTCGACGAATGCGACGTAGTCGCCATCGGCGTCGCTCATCGCCGCATGGCCCAGCCGCACGAACTCGTCGATGTAGAACTGGTAGTTCGTGAACAGCACGAAGTTCTGGAAGTGCTCGGGCGCCGTGCCGGTGTAGTGGCGCAACCGCTGGAGCGAGTAGTCGATGCGCGGCGCGGTGAACAGCGCCAGCGGCTGCGGCTTGCCAGCCGCGGCTTCATACGTGCCGTTGGCGATGCCGTCGTCCATCGCGGCCAAGTCGGGCAGGTCGAACACGTCGCGCATCAACTGCCGGCGCTCAGGCGACAGGCTGCCTTCCAGATGTTCGTTGTCCGCAAAGCTGAAATGCACCGGAATCGGCTGCGCGCTCGTGCCCACTTCGAGCGCTACGCCGTGGTTGTCGATCAGCAACTGAAACTGCTCGCGCAAATAACTTGCGAACAGGTCCGGGCGCGTCAGCGTGGTCTCGAAGTGACCTGGCCCAGCGACGAAGCCGAAAGCCAACCGGGTGTCCTGACGCGCGACGGTGTCGGTGTGAATCCTGTCGGTGTGAATCCGCACGAACGGATAGAACGCGCGAAAGCGTGCTGGCCCGCGTGTGCCAGCACTTTGCGGTTCCGGCAGCGCGTCACCTGCGACAAAGCGCTGCATGGCACCGCGAAGATGCGCGATACCGTCGTCATAGATCGTGCGGACCTGGGCCAGCGCCGCGTCGGCGTCGGAAAAGCGTTGTGGGGCGATGAAAGGCGGCAAATAGGGCATGGCTGGATTGTGCCGGCCATGCAACGCGCTCGATCAGTGCCGGGCTGCCTCACGCATCGTCACGAATTCTTCGGCCGCTGTCGGATGGATACCGATCGTGCTGTCGAACACAGCTTTCGTCGCACCCGCTTTGAGCGCGACCGCAAAGCCCTGCACGATCTCGCCCGCGTCGTCGCCGACCATGTGCAGGCCCACCACGCGGTCGGTCGCGTCTTCGACGATCAGCTTCATCAGCGTGCGCTCGCCGTTGCCGGACAACGTGTTTCTGAGTGGCTTGAAGTCGGTGCGGTAGACCGTGATGGCACCGAATTTCTGGCGCGCTTCTTCTTCCGTGGCGCCGACGGTGCCAATGTTCGGGTGCGTGAACACGGCAGTCGGGATGAAGTGATAGCTCATCTCGCGTGTGCCCTTGCCGAACAGGTGGTCGACCAGCGTCATCGCTTCACCAAGCGCCGTCGGGGTGAGCTGCAACCGGTCGATTACGTCGCCCAGCGCGTGGATCGATGGCACGTTGGTCCGGTAGTCGTCGTCCACCACGATCGCGCCCTTGTCGTCTTGCTTGACACCAATGGCCTTCAAGTTCAGCTTGCCGACGTTCGGCTCGCGCCCGGTGGCATACAGCACGGTGTCGACTTCAAGGTGCTCGCCGTTTTTGAGCAACACGTCGATGCAGTCGCCATGTTTTGACAATTTTTCGACAGCGGTTTTCACGCGCAGGTCAACGCCGTTCTTGCGCATCTCGTCCGCAACGAAATTGCGCACCTCGTCGTCGAAGCCGCGCAGCACTTGCTCGCCCCGGTAGAGCTGCGTAACGTTTGCGCCCAAGCCGTTGAAGATCGATGCGAATTCGCAGCCGATGTAGCCGCCGCCCACGATCAGCATGCGCTTCGGAAACGGCGCCAGGTCGAACACGTCGTCCGACACGATCGCGAGTTCGCATCCGGGGAAGTCGGGCACCTGCGGCTTGCTGCCGCTGGCCACCAAAATGTGTTTGGCGCGGTATTGCGCGGTCGGTCCGTCTTCCGCGCGCACTTCGATCGTGTGCGCATCGACCAGCCGCGCCCAGCCGCGCAGCAACTGCACGCCGGCGCTGTCAAGCATGCGTTCGTACACGCCGTTGAGCCTTGAGATCTCGGCCGCCCGGTTTGACTTCAGCCGCTGCCAGTCGAGCGTCGGCTGCGCGTGCAGATCCCAGCCGAAGCCCTTCACATCTTCGAACGATTCGCCGTAGTGCGCTGCGTAGCTGTAGAGCTTTTTCGGGATGCAGCCGACGTTCACGCAGGTGCCGCCGAGCACTTGCCATTCGGCCAGCCCTACGCGCACGCCTTCGTGCATTGCCGCCATGCGCGCAGCGCGCACGCCGCCGGAGCCGGCGCCGATGACAAACAAATCAAAGTCGAAATCGGACATCTAAATTCCTGTTCTTCAGTTCAATGAAACAGCGTTTGCTGGGCCAAGCGCGTGCTAGCCCGCCGGCCCTGCAAGCGCCGCACCAACATCAACATGTTGCTGTGCGGTGCTTGTCGCGATCACGCCGCCTCCAAGACATACGTCGCCGTCGTAGACAACGGCCGACTGCCCTGGCGTGACCGCCCATTGCGCTGACGCGAAGTGCAGTTGAAAACCCTGCGCATCCCTGCCGTGTGTCAACACGCACGCCGCATCGGTCTGCCGATAACGTGTCTTGGCAGCCAACGCCCGGTCGGCCGGCGGTTCGCCAGAAATCCAGCTCGTGTCCGCTGCAACCAACGCATGCGACAGCAGCCACGGATGGTCATGCCCTTGAACGACCCACAGCGTATTGGCGTCCATGTCCTTGCGCGCCACAAACCACGGCACATGGTCGCCTGCGCCGCGCAGCCCCTGACTGCGCACCGCCGCCAGCGCAGCCCCGCGCGCCTTGAGGCCGCCGATGCCCAGACCCTGACGCTGACCCAGCGTATAGAAACTCAAGCCCTGATGTTCGCCCAGCACGCGGCCGTCGTCGGCCTTGATCGGACCCGGCGCTTTGACGATGTAGCGATTCAAAAAATCGCGGAACGGCCGCTCGCCGATGAAGCAAATGCCGGTCGAATCCTTCTTGCCTGCATTCGGCAAGCCGATCTCGGCGGCGATGCGGCGCACTTCAGTCTTGTGCAGCTCGCCGATCGGAAACAGCGTATTTGCCAGTTGCGCCTGGTTCAGCCGGTGCAGGAAGTAACTCTGATCCTTGGCGGGATCGAGCCCCTTGAGCAATTCGACCTTGTCGCCGCGCTGCCGCACCCGCGCGTAGTGACCCGTCGCAATCTTGGTTGCACCCAGCGCGACCGCGTGATCCAGAAACGCCTTGAACTTGATCTCCGCGTTGCACAGCACGTCCGGATTCGGCGTGCGGCCCGCGCTGTATTCACGCAGGAATTCGGCAAACACACGGTCTTTGTAGTCGGCTGCGAAGTTGACATGTTCGAGTTCAATGCCCAGCACATCGGCCACGGCTGCGGCGTCGATGAAGTCCTGCCGCGAGGCGCAGTATTCGTCGTCATCGTCGCCTTCCCAGTTCTTCATGAAGATACCGACCACCTCGTGGCCTGCGCGCTTCAGCAACCAAGCGCTGAGGGCCGAATCGACCCCGCCCGACAAGCCCACCACCACGCGTTGCGGGCGGCCTTCGGTGCGATCTTGCTGAGGGGGGGTACTGCTGCTGTTCATCACAGCAACCGATTATCCCGGCGGCTGCGTGCGCCGTCAGCCGTAGTGCCTTGCACCGAAGATGGCGCTGCCTACACGCACCATCGTGCTGCCAGCGCGCACGGCGGCCTCCAAGTCGGCGCTCATGCCGAGGGACAGGGTGTCAAAATTAGATGCGTCTGGCAGCCCGGCCGATCTAATTTGATCAAATAGTGCCTGGGCCCTGGTGAATGCTGCATGCAGCGCTACGGAATCCGTAGCATCTGGCACCGCCATCAGCCCGCGCAGTTGCAGCCGCGGCAATTGTGCAATCGCCTGGCACAGCGCTAAAGCCTCCTCGGGTCGCACGCCCGACTTGGTCGGCGCCGCATCGACGTTCACCTGCACGCAGACCTGCAGTGGCGTCAGATGCTCGGGCCGCTGGGCCGACAGCCGCTCGGCAATCTTGAGACGGTCCACGCTTTGCGCCCAGTCGAAATGCTCAGCCACATCGCGCGTCTTGTTGCTCTGCAGCGGGCCGATGCAGTGCCATTGAAGATCGAGGCCCGAGTCGCGCAGCGCAGCGATCTTGGCGGCGCCCTCCTGCACATAGTTTTCGCCGAACGCGCGCTGGCCGGCTGCAGCGGCGGCACGCACCGCCTCGGCATCGAACGTCTTGGACACCGCAAGCAGCGTCACCGAATCGGCTGCGCGCGCGGCGGAAGCACAAGCCGTGCGAATCCGCACGCGCACCGCTTCGAGGTTGTCGGCTACTGGGTTCATCGGCTGGGTTTGGTTGATAAAAACGAACGATCGCGTCGGCGGGTGCAGGACTTGTCGGGTTCAGACCTGCGCCGCAACGCTTGAGTCCACCACCGAAATCCACCGCTGAGAATACCTTGGACATCACCCAACTGCTCGCCTTCGGCGTCAAGAACAAGGCGTCCGACCTGCACCTGTCGGCCGGCCTGCCGCCGATGATCCGCGTACACGGCGACGTGCGCCGTATCAACGTCGAAGCGCTGGATCACAAGACGATCCATGCGATGGTCTACGACATCATGAACGACACGCAGCGCAAAGCGTATGAGGAGTTCCTCGAAGTTGACTTCTCGTTCGAGATCGAAGGCCTGGCGCGCTTCCGCGTCAACGCGTTCAATCACAACCGCGGCGCTGGCGCGGTACTGCGGACGATTCCGTCGAAGATCCTCACGCTCGAGCAGTTGAACGCGCCGAAGATCTTCGGGGAACTGGCCTTGAAGCCGCGCGGTCTGGTGCTGGTCACCGGGCCGACCGGCTCCGGCAAGTCGACCACGCTCGCTGCGATGGTCAATTACCTGAACGAAAACGAATACGGCCACGTGCTGACCGTGGAAGACCCGATCGAGTTCGTGCATGAGTCCAAGAAGTGCCTGATCAACCAGCGCGAAGTCGGCCCCCATACCTTGAGCTTCTCGGCCGCGCTGCGTTCCGCCCTACGCGAAGACCCGGACGCGATTCTGGTCGGCGAGATGCGCGATCTGGAAACCATTCGCCTGGCCATGACGGCTGCCGAAACAGGTCACCTGGTGTTCGGCACTTTGCACACTTCCAGCGCCGCCAAGACCATCGACCGGATCATCGACGTGTTCCCGGCCGATGAAAAAGAAATGGTCCGTGCGATGCTGTCCGAATCGTTGCAAGCTGTGATCTCGCAAACGCTGTGCAAAACCAAAGACGGCCAAGGCCGCGTCGCTGCGCACGAAATCATGATTGCAACCAGCGCCATCCGCAACCTGATCCGGGAAGCAAAGATCGCCCAGATGTATTCGGCGATTCAGACTGGCTACAGCATGGGCATGCAGACGCTGGATCAGAACTTGACGGACCTGGTGAAGCGCAATGTGATCAGCCCGGCGGAGGCGAGGGGGAAGGCGAAGATTCCGGACAATTTCCCGGGGTGATCGCGACCCCCTGTTCACTCACTCAATCACCAATTTAAGACACCAAATTTATGGAACGCGATCAAGCCAGTAAATTTGTCACTGACCTGCTGCGGCTCATGCAGAGCCGCAACGGCAGCGACCTGTTTTTGACGGCCGACTTCCCGCCGGCGGTGAAGGTCGACGGCAAGGTGCAGAAGGTCTCTCCTCAGCCGTTGACCGGCGGCCACACGCTGGCACTGGCGCGGGCAATCATGAACGACAAGCAGGCGGCAGACTTCGAGCGCACGAAAGAATGCAACTTCGCGATCTCACCGGCTGGCGTCGGGCGCTTTCGTGTGAACGCGTTCGTGCAGCAGGGCAAAGTCGGGCTCGTGCTGCGCGTGATTCCGCTGACGCTGCCGACGATCGACGGCTTGAACATGCCGAAGGTGCTGAAAGAAGTCACGATGAACAAGCGCGGCTTGTGCATCCTGGTGGGTGCAACCGGCTCGGGCAAGTCGACCACGCTGGCATCGATGGTTGACTGGCGCAATGAGAATTCGCATGGGCACATCATCACGATCGAGGATCCGGTCGAGTTCGTGCATCCGCACAAGAACTGCGTGGTCACGCAGCGTGAGGTCGGCATCGACACCGACAGCTGGGAGGCCGCACTGAAAAACACGTTGCGGCAGGCGCCCGACGTGATCCTGATGGGCGAGATTCGCGACCGCGAGACGATGGAGCACGCGGTGGCGTTCGCGGAGACCGGTCACCTGTGCCTGGCAACGCTGCACGCGAACAGTTCGAACCAGGCGCTCGACCGGATCATCAACTTCTTCCCCGAAGAGCGACGCACGCAGTTGCTGATGGACTTGTCGCTGAACCTGCGCGCGCTGATTTCGCAGCGGCTGGTGCCGAAGCAGAACGGAAAGGGCCGCGCTGCTGCCGTTGAAGTGCTGCTGAACACGCCGCTGATCGCCGACCTGATCTTCAAAGGCGAGGTCAGCGAGATCAAAGAGGTCATGAAACGCAGCCGCAACCTCGGCATGCAGACGTTCGATCAGTCGCTGTTCGACCTGTTTGAGTCGAATGTCATCTCTTATGAAGACGCGCTGCGCAACGCCGATTCACTGAACGATTTGCGGTTGACGATCAAGCTTCATAGCCAACGTGCCAAGACCGTTGATCTGGCAGCTGGCACAGAAGATTTCGCGATTCTGTGAGTGCGCCTGGCTGGCGATTGATGGGACCTGCCAGCGCTGGTTTTCAACTCGGCTAATGCAACGCGGTTTCAGTCCCCGAGGCGGTCAACGCACCGGCATGGTCTGCACGGGTGCTGTCTGCGGCGGCAGCGGCGATGGGGCCGACATGGGTTGCGACGCCGGTTGGGACCCACTCAAGATCGGCGCAGCCGCTGCGGCACGCGGCCCGCCAGCAGCGCCGACTTCCTGCGCGCGCGCCATTTCCGCTTCTGTGACGATCTGGAACACGCGCACCACCTTGTTCACGCCTGGCACGTTGCGCGCGACTTCGCTCGTCAGGTCGGCTTCGCGCTGCGTGACGAGGCCCATCAGGTAAGTCACGCCGCGCTCGGTCACGACCTTGATCGCACGCGACTGAATGTTGCGCGTGTCCACCAGCGCGGCTTTTACGCGGCCGGTGGTTACGGTATCGCCCGAACGCGTCGCGATCGACGAGGGCACGTCGATCGCCGTTTCATTGGCCACCGTCTTCACGTTGTCCACACGGGAAACCACATCGGCGATCCGCTCACGCACCTGCGCATTTGGAACCTCGCCGGTCAGCAGCACGATGCGGTTGTAGCTCGTCACGCTCACATGGCCGTTGTCGCCGATCACTTCCTTGATCCGGTTGTTGGCGCGCAGTTCGATGCCTTCGTCTTCAAGTTGAGCGCCCGATGTGCGCCGGTCCGATACCATCATTGCGGTGCCGACCGCTGCGCCGCCCACCACCAGCGGTATGCATCCGCCGAGCAGCGACGTGGCAACCAGGGCTGCAAGCACGGTGCCGACGCCGAGCTGCGGAAGATAGAGGGCAAAACGGGTGGCCTGATGATTCATGACGGAGTTCCTTCTTGTTCGCCGAGCAGTTGGGTGTCCACCCCGTCGCACAGACAGTGCAGCACCAGCAGGTGTACTTCCTGAATGCGCGCAGTGCGGTCGTGGGGCACGCAGATATGCACGTCGGTGTCGCGCAGCAGCGCAGCCATTCTGCCGCCGCCGCGGCCGGTCAGTGCCAGCACGATCATCTCGCGCTGATGCGCGGCCTCGATTGCCGCCAGCACGTTGGCCGAGTTGCCGCTGCTCGATATCGCAAGCAGCACGTCGCCGGGCTGGCCGAGCGCCCGCACTTGACGCGCGAACACCTCATTGAACTGGTAGTCGTTGGCAATTGCGGTCAGGATCGACGTGTCGGTGGTTAGCGCGATCGCGCCGATCTCCGGGCGCTCGCGCTCAAAGCGACCAACGAGTTCGGCTGCGAAATGTTGTGCGTCGGCGGCCGACCCGCCGTTGCCGCAAGCCAGCACCTTGCCGCCACTGGTGACGCATGCAAACAGGGCCCCAACCGCATTGGCAATTGGGCCGGAAAGCACTTGCGCGGCTTGGTATTTGAGGTCCGCACTGTCGATGAAGTGCTGCTGGATGCGCTGTTCAAGCATGGGTCAATGATGATACTCGGGCGCTGCTCGGGTTTGCGGAGGCTTGGGCGAGAATCGCAGCATGATCCCATCCAGCACTTTTGCACCCCCGTCATGGCGCGTTGCGGGCGTCTTGTTGTTCTCTTTCGTGTGTGCGCTGCCGGCAGCGGCCGCCGACAGCGAACGCATCGGTGAAGTCGACACCGTGTTCAAGCTGATCGGCCCGGACCACAAGATCGTGGTGGATGCGTACGACGACCCGAAAGTCTCCGGCGTCTCCTGCTACGTGTCACGCGCCAAGACCGGCGGCATCAAAGGCGCGTTCGGGCTGGCCGAAGACAAATCCGATGCATCGATCGCATGCCGCCAGGTCGGCCCGATCCGCATCGACAAACCGCTCAATGAGCAAGAGGAGGTGTTCACCGAGCGCATCTCGCTCGTGTTCAAGAAGTTGCGCATCGTGCGCATGGTTGACAAGACGCGCAACGCGCTGGTCTACCTGACGTATTCGGACCGCGTGATCGACGGCTCGCCGAAGAACAGCGTCACGGTGGTCGCAGTGGACCGCGCGATGCCGATTCCGGTGCGCTGAAATGCGCCCGCGTCGGCGCCCCTGCGTCGGCCCGTCAGGCTGCTGCGTCGAACGCGGCGCGCAGCCACTCGACCCGATCGCCTTCAATCGAGACCACATCGAAGCGGCAGGCCGGCGGGGCCGCAAATCGCAGCAGAAAATGCCGCGCCGCAAATACGATGCGGCGCTGTTTGGCGGTGGTCACGCTGCCTGCAGCGCCGCCGTGGTTGCTGGCGCGGCGTTGTCGCACTTCAACGAACACCAGCGTGCTGTCCGGCGTGCGCATGACCAGATCGATTTCGCCGCCGCCACGCCCGGGCGTCTTGAAGTTGCGCAAGACGAGCTTCAACCCGGCGGCTTGCAAGTGTGCAAGCGCCCGATCTTCGCCCGCGTCACCGATGCGCTTGGTGGTGGACTTTGCGGCAGGCGCAGCCATCGCTGCAAATCGGTTGAGGAATTTCATTGACTGCGAGCTTTGCCGCCGCCTTGTTGGCCGCACGGGCCGCGGCGGGCGATCAACATTATCCGCAGGGCGCGCTCTATCTGGTGGCCACGCCGATCGGCAATCTGGCAGATGTCACGTTGCGCGCGTTGCATGTGCTGTCGCTGGTCGATGCGATTGCGTGTGAGGACACGCGCCATACGGCCGCATTGCTGCACGGCTGGGGTCTGGAGCGCGCAACCACACCCTGGCTGCCGGTGCACCAGCACAACGAAGTGCAGGCCGCGCAAGGCGTGTTGAGCCGTCTGGCCGCCGGCCAACGTGTGGCCTATGTGAGCGACGCTGGCACGCCCGCGATCAGTGACCCCGGTGCGCGGCTGGTCGCGGCCGCGCGTGCAGGCGGTTTTGCGGTGGTGCCGGTGCCCGGCGCAAGCAGCGTGACGGCAGCGCTCAGCGTGGCCGGCATCGACGAGCGCGACGGCAGCGGTTTCGTGTTCCGGGGCTTTTTGCCGACCCGCGCGGGTGAGCGGGCGACAGCCGTGCAGGCGCTTGCGCAGGAGCCGCGCGCGGTGGTGCTGTTCGAAGCGCCGCATCGCGTTGCCCCACTCGCCGAGGCGCTTGCGCCGTTGGGTCCTCGCCCGCTCACCGTGCTGCGCGAGCTGACCAAACGCTTTGAGCAGATCGAAACCATGCGCGCGGACGCGCTGTCCGACTGGTTGCGCGCCGATCCCCAACGGTTGCGCGGCGAGTTCGTGGTGGTGCTGCACCCGGCACCGACTGCCGAATCGGTCGATGACGGTGAGCGCGTGTTGAAAATCCTGCTGGCCGAGCTGCCCGTGGCACTGGCCGTCAAACTTGCGGTCGAGTTGACGGGTGGCAACCGAAATGCGCTGTATCGAAAAGCGCTCGCCCATCGTGAACCAAGGAAAAACCAAAATACAGATTCTTTTCAATAGCAAAAATTGTAGGCAGTAATTGCAAAAGATTTTTTGTTTGATTGATTGATATAAGTACTATCCGGCCCCTACAAAAACTTCAGAAAGCCTCCATGGAAGTCAAAGTCAAAGTCAAACAGGCAGGCGAGCAGACATCTGCTGTTAATGCTGTCAAGTATCGGGAAGCTTTCACGTTGAGCTACTGGCCTGCCCTATTGGCATTGTTGCTGGCAAGTTGCGGCGGCTCTGACGGAACCGATTACGCTGTCGCTGCAGATGCGCCTGCGAATGTTAATCCCGGGAGCCTGAGTGCCAAGAGTGCCAAGGCGCAATCTGGTCAATCAGCTGTGCCAAGGGCCAACTTGGTTGTCAGAAACAGCGATTACGGCGTAACCCTGTCCGGCCGTTTCCGATCGATCGACGGCTACTTGCAGCGCAGCCCCAAGACCTTCGTCGCCGACGCGGCCACTGGCGGGCCCGGTGCGGCGGCTGACTTTCCCGCGCCGATTGCGCAGGACGGCTATTACGAAGTATTCGTGTGGTGGCAACAAAACGCACCTGCAGGCAGCGCCGCGCGCGTGCAGGTGCAGCACGCCGACGGCAACACCAGCCAGACACTGGATCAGACAAGCCGGGGCGGTTCTTGGAATTCGGTGGGTACTTTCCGGTTCGACCGCAAACAACCCGATGGGCCAGGAGTGCGAATTGGTCAGGTGGCTGGCGCGCCTTTGCTGGTCGACGCGGTTCGCTATCACTTTATAAGCGCTACTCTGCCGGAACTGGTGGCACGCAGCACGGCCCTTGCAGTGGCCCAGGCCCAAGATGCTTACGTGTCGCAAATCGAAGCACAAGGAGGTCGCGCGCCGTACCGTTTCGAGCTGGCGGGCGGATTGAACAGTCTGCCGTCCGGGCTCACGCTCGATCCGGCAACCGGCACGGTCTCAGGCACCCCGACGCAACCGGGAACGTACTCGTTTGAGGTGGTCATCTCGGACGCTGCAGGCAGCCGTTCCAGTCAGTCTTTCGAACTGCGTGTGGTTGAGCAGGCACGAGCCCAACCGACGCCGCAAAGCTCCCTCGCCGCGAGCCGACTCGAACGCAGCAAGGACGGCCCGCCCAGCGGCACCGCGCCGAATCTGAGCAGCCTGTTGTCGGTCGTGGCCGCGCTGCCCGAAGGCGGCTGGAGCCAAGTCAGCCTGAACAACTTTTCCGATGTCTGGGCGCCATCCGAACTGCGGCCGCTGTTCGGTGCAGGCAACCCGGCGCCGGATCGCATCCTGAATTCCTGGAGTTCGGTCGCCTGGGATCCGAATCGTGGCCAATTCATCCTGTTTGGTGGTGGCCACGCCAACTATCAAGGCAACGATGTGTACCTGTGGAAAGGCGCCACGCGGCGCTGGGAGCGCGGTGCGTTGTCCAGCGAAATGGTGCAGGACGATCTCGGCTATTGGCAGCCGGTGGACGGCATGTCGAACGCACCGACATCCGCGCATACCTATGACAACCAGCTTTTCCTGCCGATCCTCGACCGTTTTCTAACGCTCGGTGGTGCGGATCCGAGAGGCGGCTATTTCGTCACCACGGACAACGGCACTGGCCCCCTGCGAATCACCGGTCCGTACCTGTTCGATCCGTCTCGCGCCGACCCGAACAAGGTCGGCGGCACCACTGGCTCGCACGTGCAGCGTGAGGCGCCGCACCCAGAGATCGTCGGTGGCCGCATGTGGCAGAACCGTGAGAACTGGCTGAACGGCAATTACCCTGGTTACCCGTGGGACACCTTTGTCAACGGCTGCACGGCGTACGCGCAGGAAAACGGCAAGGATGTAGTCTATGTACGCCATGGTGTCGGCAACCTGTTCCGCTACACCATCAACAGCTTGGCCAACCCGGCGCAGGACACCTGGGAGAAGGTCGGCGTCTACTGGGGCGGGCCCGGTGCCAAGGCAACTTGTGGCATGGACCCTGTGGGCAAGACCTTCCTGCGCACCGCGACCAACGACGTGCCGTTCGTCTACTGGGATCTGAGCACGCCTGGCAAGGACAACCATGACGTCAAGATGACGCCCAGCGACCCGGGCGGCGAGTTCACCGCCTACATGGCCAGCGGCGTGCGCAACATCGCCGACTGCGGCATGGACTTCGACCCCGAGCGGCGCCAGTACGCGCTGTGGTGCGGTGACGGCCGGGTTTGGACGCTGAAACCGCCAGCGACACCGTCGCCAACCGGTTGGGTCATTGCCCAGCAGCGCGCACCACAAGGCGCGGTGCCGAACGGCGACGTCGCCACCGGTATCCTCGGCAAATGGAAGTACATCGACAACCTCGACGTGTTCATGGGCGTGCAGGACATCGTCCAGGGCAACATCTGGGTCTACAAGCCGGTCGGCTGGGTCGGCCCGGGCGGTACGCCGCAGCCGAACGCCGCGCCGACGGTGGCGCTGACCGCACCGCTTGCAGACGCCACGTTCGTGCTCGACGCACCGGTCCCGCTGGCAGCCACCGCAGCCGATAGCGACGGCAGCATCGTGAAGGTCGAGTTCTTCAACGGTCAGGTCAAGATCGGCGAATCGACCACCGCACCGCACCAGATGGCTTGGTCGACCTCGACAGGAGGTTCATTCACTTTGAGCGCCGTCGCCACCGATGACCGTGGCGCCCAGACGCAGTCCGTCGCGGTCACGATCGGCGTGACCGCCGCGCCGCCCCCGATCGCCGCGCGTACCAACTGGGCCCTGCAGTCCGGGGGCAGCGTCTGGTCGGCGTCGTCAACGTACAGCGCTGGCTATCCCGCGGCGTCGGCCGGCGATGGCGACAGGAAAGGCGCTGCGTGGGGAAGGGGCAGTGGCGGCTGGAACGACGCGACTGCCGGTGCCCATCCGGACGCGCTGGAAGTGAACTTCGGCACGCCACGAACCTTGGCCGAAATTGGTGTCTACACGGTACAGGACAACTACGCCAACCCAGAGGAACCGACGGATGCGATGACCTTCTCGTTGTATGGCGTTACCGACTTCGACGTGCAGTATTGGGATGGCGCCAACTGGGTGACGGTCAGCGGCGGCAGCGTGACCGGCAACAACCGCGTCGTTCGCCGATTCGCCTTCACGCCGGTCACGACCAGCCGGGTCCGCGTGCTCGTCACCGGTGCATTGGCAAGCTACAGCCGAATCACGGAACTAGAGGCGTGGAGCGCTTCCCAGACCGCGGGTGCGCAGACCGTGAACTTTGCGGCGGCTGCCAACGGTGGAACCGCCACCGCTTCGAGCACTTATTCCAGCGGCTACCCCGTCTCTGCGGCAATCGACGGCGCCCGGATCGGAGCCTGGGGCAACGGAGGAGGCTGGAACGATGCTAGCTACGGCGCGTGGCCGGACTGGCTTCAGGTCAGCTTTAACGGCAGCAAGTCCATCAGCGAGATCGGTGTGTTCACGCTTCAGGACAACTACAGCGCCCCGCAAACGCCCACCGAGTCGATGCCTTTCAGTCAGTACGGCATCACCGCGTTCGACCTTCAGTACTGGACAGGTTCCGCCTGGGCGACGGTGCCCGGGGGCTCGATCGTCGGCAACAGCCGCGTCTGGACGAAAGTGACGTTCCCTGCAATCGCCACCAACGCGATCCGACTGGTGGTGAACGGCAGCCTAGCGAGCTACAGCCGCATCACCGAGATCGAGGCCTGGGGCACGCCGTGAAGGGCTGCCCTTGACGGCAACGTATGGCCGCTGCTCGCAGCGCTGTGTGGGCGTTGCGCGAGCGCGGTTGCAGACGGGGCGTCCGGTCCCCGTGGTGGGTGGATCGGATCGATCGCGAAGCTGCTGCCGTCCACCGAACGCGGCTTGCGGCCGGGAGAAGGCTACCTATCGGCGGTCCCTTGAAGTGCTCCGAGCTGCCGCGCCACGCAGTCGTTCGATCTGCGCGTGATGGATCGCGCCATGACCCGCACGGCATCGCGCAGTCAGCCGGCCGGCGTCAGCCAGGCCGAACGCAGCAAGGACGGGCCCGCCAGCGGCACACCGCCGAACCTGGGCGGACTGCTGTCGGTGATCGCGGCGCTGCCCGAAGGCGCCTGGAGCCAAGTTGGTCTGAACAGTTTTTCCCGACGCCTGGGCGCCGCCTGAGTTGCGGCCGCTCGTCGGCGCTGGCAACCCGGCGCCGGACCGCATCCTGCAGGCCTGGAGTTCGGTCGCGTGGGCCCCGAACTGTGGACAGTTGATTTTGTTCGGCGGCGGTCACGCGAACTATCGCGGCAACGACATCTATCTGTGGAAGGGTGCCACACGGCGCTGGGAGCGCGGCGCGCTGCCGAGCGAATCGGTGTAGGACGACCTCGGCTATTGGCACCCGGTGGACGTCACTTCGAATTCGCCGATCTCGGCGCATACCTACCAGTTCGTTCCATTAAACACGATACGTATTACGTCACGCCGAGGTCGAACTTGTTCCAGCGAAAGACCACTGGCGATGCGTTGATCTCTGCGATGCCCTTGAGGACGCGCTGCTTCAGGTCCTCCTTGGAGGTCACCCGGATGTGTCGAAGGAAGGTTCGCGCCATTTTCGAGAAGGCGCACTCGATCAAGTTGAGCCAAGAACCATGCTTGGGCGTTTGAACATACTCGAAGCGTCCGGGGTGCTCGCTGAGGTAGGCCATGGTCTGCTTGGAGATGTGGGCCGAGTGGTTGTCCAACACGACGCGGATGATGGCGTCGCTGGGGTAGTACGCATCAATTTGCTTGAGCAAGCCGATGAACTCGACGCTGCCGTGGCGGTCCTCGACGTTGGCAAAGATATGCCCGGAGTGCAGATCGATTCCGGCCAAGATCGACACCGTGCCGTGGCGAACGTATTCGTAATCGCGCCCGATCGTGGACGCCTTGCCCGGCACCGGTGGCAGATCGGGTGCGGTCAAGCCGATGGCCTGCACACCAGGCTTCTCATCGACGCTGACGGTGTAGATGGGGTTGGGCCGGGCGTCATGAACAGCGCCTTGGGCGTAGATCGAGACGTCCCGATAGACCATCAGCACTTCCTGCATCTTGCGGTCGAAGTCCGGATCCCGCTTTTCGAGGTAATAGCGAATCTTGTGCGGCTTGATGTCGTTGTCGTCGAGGATGCGCCAGATGGTGCTCTTGCCCGCGCCCGACAGCCTGGCGAAGCATGCACCCTCAGCGCGCTCGCTGATGAACCTGGCCAGCGCCGCGATCGACCACAACTCGGACGCGAGCCCATGGTCCTTGGGTTTGGTGCAGGCGATGCTGACCACCCAGGCCTTGGCCTCGTCGGTAATCTCGGG
>JBBPYC010000088.1:0-31320 GCA_038200275.1 Burkholderiales bacterium | reverse complement strand
TCGGCACGTCACCCCAACGAGCGCATCGTGATGGTCATCGACGGGGCGGGCTGGCACCGAGCCAAGGCGCTCAAATCGCCGGCCAACATCTTCCTGCTCAAGCTGCCGCCCTACGCCCCGGAACTCAACCCCGTCGAGCACCTGTGGGACGAGTTGCGCGAGAAGTTCTTCCACAACCGGGTCTTCCAAAGCCTCAACGCCTTGGAGCGGCACCTCATGCACGCCCTCCAGAGCCTGGAGCGCAACCCCGGCTTGGTCGCCTCCATCGTCTCCTGGCCATGGATCATCGGGGCGCTCTTGGTTGCCCTTTTGAATTAGGAATGGAATGACGAGCGCGCCAGCGATCTTTTCTTGATTATTTGCCAGATGCGCCAGCCGAGCAATGCACCGATGATGGCGGCATAGACGAACACTTCCGCGAAGTCGTTCTTGCCCGCACGCATCCAGAAGAAATGCAACAGCGCCAGCAGCGCAACCAGATAGACGATCCGGTGCAGCGCCTTCCAGCGCACCACGCCCAGTCCGCGAATGGCGCGGTTGAACGATGTGGCAGCCAGCGGGGTCAGCAACAGCAACGCAAGGAATCCGACCAGGATGAACGGCCGCTTGACGATGTCATTCAGGACCTCGCCGAACTCAAATCCCTTGTCGAACCATGCGTAGCTCACGAAATGCAGCAGTGCATAGAAGTACGCAAACAGCCCGAACATGCGGGAGAAACGCATCAGCTGTGGCGTGTTCGTCAGTTGACGCAGCGGGGGCAACACAAGCACTGCGCACAGCATGCGCAGCGTCCAGTCACCAGTCGCACGGCTCAGATATTCCGCTGGATTGGCGCCGAGCCCATCGGTCAGCGCGCCATAGAAGAGCCAGCAAAATGGCAGCGACAACACCGCAAAGAGGGTCGGCTTGGCGGCTGGCCGCAGGAGCCATTTGCGCATCGGTGAAGAGCCGGCAAGCGATAACGCTGGAGATGGGGGACGAGCAGGGACAGCGCGACCAGGATCAGAAGTTCTTCTTCAGATCCATGCCCGCATAGAGTTGACCGACCTGCTCTTCGTATCCGTTGAACTTCAACGTCTTGCGGCGCTTGGCAAACAGGCCACCCGCTTCGCCGATGCGCCGCTCAGTGCCCTGGCTCCAGCGTGGGTGGTCGACATCGGGGTTCACGTTCGAATAGAAGCCATATTCCTGCTCGGCTGCCTTGTTCCAGGCGGTCGCTGGCTGCTTGTCGACAAAGCGGATTTTCACCAGGCTTTTCGCACTTTTGAAGCCGTACTTCCACGGCACCACCAGCCGCACCGGCGCCCCGTTCTGCTTTGGCATCGCCTCACCGTACATGCCGAAGCCCAGCAGCGTCAGCGGATGCATCGCTTCGTCCATGCGCAGGCCTTCCATATAGGGCCATTCGAGCACGCGCGAGCCGACGAAGGGCATCGTCTTCGGGTCGGCCAAGGTGACGAACTCAACGAACTTGGCACTGCCCAGGGGTTCGACCTGCTTGATGAGTTCGGACAGCGAATAGCCGATCCACGGAATCACCATCGACCAACCTTCAACGCAGCGCAATCGGTAGATGCGCTCTTGTTGCGCACTGAGCTTCAGCAGCTCTTCGATGCCAAACGTCTTGGGCTTGGCGACCAGTCCACTGACTTCGACCGTCCAGGGGCGCACTTGCAGCGTGTGCGCGTTGCGCGCCGGATCACCCTTGTCGGTGCCGAACTCGTAGAAGTTGTTGTAGGTCGTCGCGTCCGCGTAGTCGGTCGGCTTTTCCATCGTGACCGCGCCGGCGATCTTGGACGGCTCGGCGGTCAATGGCGGGTTCTTGCCCGGCGTGGCAGCTGCCGCGAAGGCCTGGCGAGCACTCCACCCGCTCAGCGCAGCGCCTGCTGCGCCGCCCGCTGCGAGCTGCAGCCATTCACGGCGGCGCTGGTAGGCTGCTTGCGGCGTGATCTCACTGGGCGCAACAGGTGCGCCACTTGTCTTGTTAGTCCGAATCAGCATGGGAGATGGACTCCTTCGTTACGCTTCCAAAGTGAACACTCTACGCGCGCTTCCGTACTCACACATCATGCGCTAGAGCGTGCCGTAGCTGTGCAGTCCGCTCAAAAACATGTTGACGCCCAGGAATGCAAAGGTCGTTACCGCAAGTCCGGACAGTGCCCACCAGGATGCGACCGTGCCGCGCAACCCTTTCATGAGGCGCATGTGCAGCCAGGCTGCATAGTTCAACCAGACGATCAGTGCCCATGTTTCTTTCGGGTCCCAGCTCCAATAGCCGCCCCAGGCTTCCGCGGCCCAGAGCGCGCCCAGCACGGTGGCAATCGTGAAAAACGCAAAGCCGACCGCGATCGCTTTGTACATGACGTCGTCAAGCACTTCAAGGCTCGGCAGTCGCGATGCAATGCGTTTGCGCCCGAACAAGATACCCGCGACGATCAGCGCCGAAATGCCGAAGTACACCGCCCAATAGCTGCCGCCGGCTTCTGTCGTGGTCTTGCGAAACACCACCGGCTCGAAGCACAGCACGATGCCGAGCAGCCACAGCGGCGTGAGCTTCCACCAGCGCGATTCGGTGGCCTGCTGCTTGATCAGATAGGCGAATGCGACCATCGCCGACAGTGCGAAGGTACCATAGCCGATGAAGTTGGCCGGCACATGCAATTTCATCCACCAACTCTTCAACGCAGGCACCAGCGGCTGAATTTCATGTGCACCGCGCACCACCGTGTACCAAAGCAGAAATCCAACTGCCGCGCTGACCACCAGCATCACGAATGCGCCGAGCGCACGGGTGTCGTACTGCGCTTCGTAGTACAGATAGAACGTCGTGGTCAACCAGCAAAACAGCACGAACACTTCGTACAGGTTGCTGACCGGAATGTGGCCGACGTCCGCGCCGATCAAATAGCTTTCATACCAGCGCACCAGCGTGCCGATCAGCGCCATGCCGACGGCCATCCAGGCCAGCCGGGATCCGATCGACTCCAGCGCTGGTGCCCCGCGCTGCGAGGCCATCATGCCGAGCCAGTAGAACGTCGTGCTCATGAAAAACAGCACGCTCATCCAGAGAATGGCCGACTGGCTCGACAGGAAATACTTCAGCAGGAACACGTCTTCGGCACGGCCCAATACAGCCTGCCCATCGCCGCCCTGATAGAGCGTGATCGCCAGCAACGCAACCGCACCCGCCGCCAGCATTAGCACGCGCAGTGGTCGCCAGAACCAGCCGATCCAGATCGCCGCCGGCACTGCCGCCACCAGGATGCCTTTCTCGTAGACATCCATATAGGCTGCGTAGCGCGAGAACGCGAACGCACCACCGGCAATCAGCACGGCGGCAAAAAGCCAGTCGAACACGTTGCGCTGGCTCCAGTAGCCTTCATTGAGCGCCACCGTCGTCACGCCCCGTGGCACGGTTCCGGTTCGCACCGCGCTGCTTGCAGTTGCTGCTGCGCTATTCATGTGATGTTTCCAATCAATTTGTCCCGCAACCGCTCGAACTCGCGGTCCACGTCCATCGTCCTGCGATTCGTCGACAGCGCCATCGTGGCCCGGCTGCCATCCTGGCTGGGGTTGTCACCCGATGCATCGGCACCGGTGAGCCAGACCCAGATGCGACGCTCACGCACATAGAGCATCGCAAAAACGCCGAGGATCAGCAAGGCGCATCCCAAATAGACCACGTTCTTGCCCGGTGCCCGTGCGACTTGGAACACGCTTGCCTGTACCTGCTTGAAATCGACCAACTGGAACGCCATCGGCGCCGGGTAAATACGCGCGTCGCTGGCTGCAAGCACCGCCTGGGTCATGAACGCCTGCGTCTTGTCGTCCGGCACCAACGGCGCCAGACCGGCGCGCTCGCGGGACAACTGCGTGAGCTCGAACAGCGAACCACTCAGGATACGCACCAGCACCTCGCCGGCGCGTTCGCGCTCGGCTTGCGGCACATTGCTCTCGATGAAGTCCGAGACCGCCTGCAAGCCGCTGATGCCTTCGGCTGCCGAGCCGTTGTCGGCACCCGCGGTTTCCTTCCCACCCGCAAACAGTCCCATGGCGCGTGATGCCGAGGCGGCCAGCTGATCCACCAGCTCCGGCCGATCGGTGCCGATGGCCGCCACCGCATAGCGGCGCACCGCCTGCTCACGCAACTGGGGATCGGCAAGCGCCGACATCAGCCGCGCAAAGCCGTCGATGCTGCTTTGGTCATCGGCCGGGATTCGCAGATAGCGGAACGGTTGCGTGGGTGAGTCGCGCACGCCGAACAAGAACACGGGCAAGCCGTCGCCCGTATCCACCGGCAGCATGTAGTTGTTGAATTCGCGCGCCTGACCGGCCGCATCGCGCAGCTTGTAGCCGATGCTGGGGCCGACGTTGCGAATTTCCTTGTTGCGTGCGGTCTTGTTGGCCGCACCCAGTCGGGACTCGATCTCGCTGCGCAGATCGACCTTGCGCACATCGACGCCGGCGCCGCTCATGCCGGCGCCCGCACCGAAATTCTCGACATTGAGCACGCGCAGGCTGGTGTATTCGAGCGTGAGTTTCTCGCTGCCATCGGTCTTGGCCAGCGGTGAGCTACCGCCGACCACGCCTTCGATCTCGAACGGCGGGCTGATTGCATGCAGCGGCAACCCACGCAGCTTTACGGTGGAGCCGCCATCGTCGAAGCTTGACTGATAGATCTCGACGCCCGCATAACTCGCCGGGTGGTTCACCTCGACGCGCGCCGGTTTGGTCGCGCCGGTCTTCTTGTCGTGAATCACGATCTCGCTGGCGAACATCTTCGGCATGCCGGTCGAGTAGTGCTCGACGATGAATTTCTTCAGCTCGATCGAAAACGGCAAGTCCTGCAGCAACACGCCGCGCGGCTGCACCAGGATCGCGGTGCTGGCCTGCGCACCTTCGGCCACCAGCAGATTGCCGCGAAAGGTGGGGTTCGATGGCGGCAACCGGTGTTGCGGCGCCACGTCGGAGATCATGCCGCCGCCCAGATACGGCGTTTTTCCGTCAAGCCACATCTGGGCACGCACGATCAGGTCGCCGTCGAGCAGGCCACCAAGGCAGACCAGCACGATCGCGCTGTGCGCAGCCAGATAGCCGATCTTGTTGGCGCCACCCGTGCGCGCGGCCACCATCCAGCCCGCTTGGGGTCCATCGCCAGCGGCGGGGCGCGACTGCAGGCGCACCTTCCAGCCAGCGCCGACCAGTTGCGCGCCGATGCGCTCGGCAGCCTGCTGCGGCGGCTCCACGACGGACCCTTCGGCCCGATGGTGGAATGCCCGCAGACTCTGCACGCGCACGTTTTCTTTCACCGTGCGCAAGTCAGCCGCGATCTTCGGCGCGTTGCGTGCGATGCATAGCGATGTGCTGATCACCAGGAACGCAAGGATCAGCAGGAACCACCAAGCGCTGTAGACGGTGTACAGGCTCAAGCGCCCGAACAAATCGGCCCAGAACGGCCCGAACTGATTGACGTAATTGGTCGCCGGCTCTTGCTGCTTGAGCACGGTGCCGATCACCGACGCGATGCAGATGATGGTCAGCAGCGAGATCGAAAACCGCATCGACGACAGCAGCTCGATCGCCTGCCGCCAGACGCGCGGGCCATGGGCAGGAACGAGGCCCTCAGTCGATGGGGTAGACATGCGTATGGGTAGAACTGAAGGGCGCTCCGCATCGAGGCAACGGACCAAACCGAAGCGCAATGATCGCCAGCGGGCTCAAGGTATGCCGACCAACGAAAAAGGCGAGGCACCCATCGATTGGATGCGCCCGCCTCGAAAAAGTTTGCGTCCGAATGCTGTCGATGCGGTGATAAATGTCAATGTCGCTCAACGATTCGAATTCCGATGGCCTCGACCAGGTAGCAAATCAGCGCAGGCCCGCAATGTAGTCCGACACCGCCTTGATGTCGTGGTCATTCATGCGCGCGGCCACGCCTGTCATCTGCACGCTGTTGTTTCGCACGCCTTCGCGAAACGCCGTCAGCGTGCTGGCTGTGTATTCGGCCAACTGGCCGCTCAGGCGCGGGTACTGAACGGGAATACCCGAGCCGTTCGGGCTGTGACAACCGGCGCAGGCTGGAATGCCGCGCTCGGCATCTCCACCTCGGTACAGCCGTTCGCCCATGGCCACGAGCTCCGGGTCTTTTGCAAAACCGGGTTTGGCCGCTTTTGAGTGCAACCAGAACGCGATGTTTTTCATGTCGTCTTCACTCAGGACCGAAGCCATGCCCTGCATGATCGCATTCTTGCGTTTGCCGGCCTTGAACTCTTCAAGCTGCTTGACCAGATATTGAGCATGTTGCTGCGCCAGCTTGGGCTGGGTCGGCACGTTGGAATTGCCGTCCGCCCCATGACACGCCGCACAGACTTGGCCGTAGAGCGTCTCACCTCGCGCCAGATCGGGCTTAAAGGGCGCCGCTGGCGTCGCCTTCGCGGCGGCAGGAGCACCCTCGGCGGCCATGGCGGGCGCGGCCCCTACGGCGGCTGGTACCGCTGCGGGAGTGGCATCGGCTGCCCAGACGGCGGAGGCAGTGGCTGCCAGAACGGCAGCGGTAAGCAAAGGAGCAAGCAACTTCATGAATGATGGAGCAGCCGCTTGTTGGGTTCGCCAGCGGCCTTTTTGGTGGCGCAAAACGGGCTGATTCTACAATCAGGCGCTGGCTGCACGATCCACCGGTGCGCTTGCAACCCTACTGCTCATGCCATCTCCCACCATCGACTTCGAACGGGTGTCACCCGCGCCTGGCAGCACTACAGCGGAAGACGCGGCAGTGGCATCGAGCTGGCTGCACACAGCGCGATTTTTGACGACTGCTGCGCAACTGCACCACCTGCCCGCACTCGCACTGCCTGAGATCGCATTCGTCGGTCGCTCCAACGCGGGCAAATCAACCTGCATCAACACGCTGACGCAGCAAAGGCAACTCGCGTTTGCCTCCAAGAAACCGGGTCGCACCCAGCACATCAACCTGTTTGCACTTGGCCGCCACGGCATCGACGATGCGGTGCTGGCCGACCTGCCTGGCTATGGTTACGCAGCGGTGCCGAAGCTCGACAAGGCGCGATGGCAGAAAGTGATGGCCAACTATCTGGTCAGCCGCACCAATTTGGTCGGCATTGTGCTGCTGACCGATCCGCGGCTTGGCGTGACAGAACTCGATGAGCAATTGCTCGAAGTGATGCGGCCCCGTGTGGCAAAAGGCCTCAAGCTGCTGCTGCTGCTGACCAAGGCCGACAAACTGACGCGCGCCGAGGGCAACAAGGCGTTGTCGATCGCGCGGCTGCAAGTCGGCAGCGGGGAGGCCATGTTGTTTTCCGCGTTGAAGCGGCGCGGTGTGGACGAGGTCGGCGTGCTGCTTCGGCGTTGGTCACACGATTGGAGCGACTCGGCCCCTGCGCCTGAATTGTCTGCAGCGGCTGCGGACCAGCCGTTGCCCGAAGCGCCCGATCTGGTGGATATGCCCGACCCATCCGGCACGCTGCCGAGCGACGCCGAACGCTCATGAAAAGGAGTGCCTCGTGATCGAACAATTCATGGTGGAACTGCCGCACGGCATCACGCTGTCGTGCCGCACGGCAGGCGAGCGAGGCCGGCCGGTGTTGATGTTCCTGCACGGCTTTCCCGAAGCTGCGTTCGTTTGGGACCATTTGCTCGAACATTTCGCCCAGGGCCAGCACGGTGGCTACCGCTGCATTGCACCCAATTTGAGGGGTTTCGAGAAGTCGAGTGCACCGCCCGAAGTGGAAGCCTACCGAGCCCAGCTGCTCGTGCAAGACATCACAGCACTGATCGCTGTCGAAGGCGGCCGGCTCGACTGCCTGATTGCGCACGACTGGGGCGGTGCGCCAGCGTGGTCGCTTGCGAACCAGCATCCGCAACTGCTACAGCGGCTGGCGATCATCAATTCGCCACACGCGGGCACCTTTCAGCGTGAACTCAGCAACAGCCCTGCGCAGCAGGCAGCCAGCGCTTATATGAATTTCCTGATTCGCCCGGATGCCGAAAAGCTGCTGGCAGAAGACGACTTTCGGCGGCTGCGCGAATTCTTCTTCCGGCTCGGCGCTGCGGACGGTCCGAACGCCTGGTGGACACCAGAAGTCGAGCAGCAGTATCGCGAGGTCTGGCAGGCTGGCCTGACCGGGCCGCTGAATTACTACCGCGCGACGCCGCTGCGACCGCCACATGCCGAAGACCCGGGTGCCGCTGGTGTGCAACTGCCGCGTGCGTGGCTGACGGTCGACGTGCCGACGCTCGTCCTCTGGGCCATGGACGACATCGCGTTGCCGCCCGCGCTGATCGATGGGCTGGATGACTACGTGAAGGATCTCGAGTTGCACCGGATCGAGCGGGCCACGCACTGGATCGTGCATGAAAAGCCTGACGTGGTGATCGGTTATTTGACAACTTTTATGGGCAATCCTGTCAACTATATTAAATAGTCAGCTATACAAAAGATAGCGTTTCTCAGCGCGGTTTCGGTTCACTTAGCCGATGCATAGCGGCAAAACGCTCGCGTTCGCGCTGCACATCAGCCACCGTGATGCACCGCTGCGCTGATTGCAGCGAAGGATTTGCTGCAAGGTGGGCACGATATTCGCTGTTTTGCAACGGGTCGGCCACCACATAGCCTGCTTGCAGCACGCAAGGTTGGCTTCCCGTGCATCCTTCCTTCCAAGTGGCGCCGAAGATCACGCGGCCGTCGCGCGTCAAGCCAGGAAATGCACTGGCCAGCACGGCGACCCTCAAATCGTCGATTCGAAAGGCAACGCCGGCACCTGCACGGTCGAACCAGTACACGCTGGCGTCGTGCGTGTAGACAAGCGGCGCCGCGGCTGACGTTGCTGGGCCGGCCGCGTCAGGACGCTGTGCCTGGACCGTTACAGACGGCGGGAAGCCGAATACCGCCTTGGCCGGGCTGAAGCCCAGGTCAAGCCGCTGATCACACACATGCGCCAGTGCAAACGGCTCGTTGGCGAGTCCGTAGACCCGCATGCTCGGCGCACTGCCCCGAGGCGCTTGCGGAACGGCCGAGAATTCGGTGCCGTCGATCGACAGCATGGGCAACGCGTAGACGTTCCCGTCCTGCAAGGAACGCTCGGTGCACACGTATTGCGCGCCGGTGTCCTGCACCGCACGGGCCCGCTGGCCATCATCGACCACACGCAGGGTGCGCACCTGCAGCGGACCGGTGCCGGCGACTTCGCTCCCGCCCTGCGCGCCGCCGGCGGCCACACCGGTCGGCTGGGGCCAACTCAAAGATCGAATCAGGATATCCGTCTGACCTGCCGAGCCGGCGAAGGTGGCGTCCGGTGCCAGTTCGGATGCGACGGCGTAGAAGCCAGTCATGCCGCCGCGGAACAAGGGACGTGCGCGGCGTTGTTGCGCCAGCACGTCGGTAAATCGATAGTGGTCGCCGTTCACATCGACCAGATAACGCCAGCTTCCCTGAACCGGGAACGCCTCGTTCGACAAGGGCGTTTCAAACACGCGCACCGGTGCGTCGGCGTCGGCCGGCAATTCAACCAAGCTGACTTCGCCGAGCCGGCCACCCGACCAGGATCGCAGCACGAAGCGGCCGTCCGGGCTGATCCGTTCGTAACTGCCGAGCACCGCGCGGCCAGTGCGGTCCGCGCCGACCTGAGCCCCATCGAGCGGCAGGTAGCTGACCGGCGGGATGCAAGCGCTGGCGGGCTGCGCCGATGCGGCGGCAGATGCAGCCGTCAGCACGACCATGCCGATGACCTCCAAGGCCAGATTCGCCACGCGCCTACTCATTGCGTATCACTGGCAAGCTGCCCAAGCCGCTGCCGAAGTACCTCGACAAACGTAGTGTCGGGCATCACGCCAAGAATTGGCCAGGGGTGGGTGCGGTCGCCGCAGGTCAACAACGCAACCGGGAAATGGTTGAGTGCGCCAAATGCCTCGATCAATAGGAGGTTGCGTAGCGGCAGCAGGCCACGCGCTGCGGGCACGCCAGCAGCCTCCACGGCAGCCTGCCACTCGCCGTCTTCCACGCGCGGGTCGCGGAAGGTGACCACGGAGAAGCCAGCAGCCTTGGCACCGCGCCGCATCCGAGCCCACTCCTTGAGCGCGTAGGGCATGCGCGGCGACACGACGAGATAGACGATCGGAGACGTGCTGCTTTTCGCCTGACAAATGTGCGAATCCACTGGTTCCACGCCCGAAGCCGTTGTTGCCTGCGCGCTGTGTAGCGTTTGGCCGCCCGTAGCGAGCCCCGTTGTACCCACCCAGAGGATCATGCCAATTTGCCGACTCAAGCATCGACTCAATGGAACGTTCGAATACGCTCGTCGTCCGAATCGCACCCAATCAAAAGCAGTCGCGAAAACCGAAGCGGACACGAAAAAAGGCCTCCTCAGGCAACGAACCTGACAGAGGCCTTGAGCGGCGCGCCAAACGCGCGCCATATCCCGGGGATCAGCGGTTCGGACGTGTGCCGACCACTTCGATTTCCACGCGGCGGTTCTTCGCACGACCAGCGGCGGTCTTGTTGGTCGCAATCGGCTGCTTCTCGCCTTTGCCTTCGGTGTAGACGCGGTTGCGATCCACGCCTTTGGACACCAAATAAGCCTTGACCGATTCGGCGCGACGGATCGACAGTTTCTGGTTGTAAGCGTCGGTACCGATCGAGTCGGTGTGGCCGACGGCGATGATCACTTCGAGGTCAATGCCGCGAATCTTGCTGACCAAGTCGTCCAGCTTCGCCTTGCCCTGCGGCTTCAGCACGGACTTGTCGAAGTCGAAGAATGCGTCGGCTGCATAGGTGATCTTGCTGGCCATGACTGGCGGCCGCGCCGGCGGCGGCCTGACTTCGTCCACTGGCGCGGCAGCCATCGGCGGCTTGGCTTGAGCGACAATAGCGCCGTCGCAACCTTTGGCGGCCGTAGCAGGAGTCCAGAAGCCATCACGCCAGCACAGGGTGCCGTCGCCATTGCGCCAGATCAGGTCGCCGTAGCTGCTGCGCCAGTTGTCGGATGCGATCGTGGACGGACCGGCGGCAAACGCAGAGCTGGCAATGGTCGCGGCTGCAAACAACATTGCCACGTTATTCAGTTTCTTCATGGTTCTCCTCAAGGGATAAGGGCCGCAGCCGCGCTGCGTTTCGGAACGACATTAACGACAAATACGTTTAGGGTGAAAAGCCACCCGAACCGTTGAGGCAATTGTGCCACGCAGGTGCTGCGGGCCCAATGAAAACAAGCAGCGTGAGCGGCTTTCGGCGCTGGAAAACCACTGTTCTGTTGTTCTGTCGCGACAGCCCTGACTGCCAGACCCACCGCCTAAAATTCACGCCGGACCACGAGCCCAACTCACTTCTTCATGACTTCATTCGCCAAGGAAACGCTCCCGGTCAGCCTGGAGGAGGAGATGCGCCGCAGCTACCTCGACTACGCGATGAGCGTGATCGTGGGTCGCGCCCTGCCAGACGCACGCGACGGCTTGAAGCCAGTGCACCGGCGCGTGCTTTTTGCGATGCACGAACTCAACAACGACTGGAACCGGGCGTACAAGAAATCGGCCCGCATCGTGGGTGACGTGATCGGCAAATACCATCCGCACGGCGACCAGTCGGTCTACGACACGATCGTGCGGATGGCGCAGGATTTCTCGATGCGCCACATGCTCGTCGACGGCCAAGGTAACTTCGGCTCGGTCGACGGCGACAACGCGGCCGCCATGCGCTACACCGAGATTCGGCTGGCCAAGATCGCGCATGAGATGCTGGCCGACATCGACCGCGAGACGGTCGACTTCGGGCCGAACTACGACGGCTCCGAGCATGAGCCGTTGGTGCTGCCCAGCCGGCTGCCAAACCTTCTCGTGAATGGATCGGGCGGCATCGCAGTCGGTATGGCAACCAACATCCCGCCGCATAACCTGGGCGAAGTGGTGGACGCCTGCCTGCATCTGCTTCAGCACCCTGAGGCGTCAATCGATGACCTGATGCAGATCATCCCGGCGCCGGACTTTCCCACCGCCGGCATCATCTACGGCAGCGCCGGCGTACAGCAGGGCTATCGCACCGGTCGCGGCAAGGTCGTGATGCGCGCGCTTTGCCACTTCGAACCGATTGACCGTGGCCAGCGTCAGGCAATCATCGTCGACGAGCTGCCTTACCAGGTCAACAAGAAGACCTTGCAGGAGCGCATGGCCGAACTGGTGCACGAGAAGAAGATCGAGGGCATCAGCCACATCCAGGACGAATCCGACAAGTCCGGGATGCGACTTGTCATTGAGCTGAAGCGCGGCGAAGTGCCCGAGGTGGTGCTGAACAACCTGTACAAGCAGACGCAGTTGCAGGACACGTTCGGCATCAACATGGTTGCGCTCGTGAATGGCCAGCCGAAGCTGTGCAACCTGCTTGATTTGATCGAGGTGTTCCTGGACCACCGGCGCGAAGTGGTGACGCGGCGCACGGTGTTCACGCTCCGCAAGGCACGCGAACGGGGGCACGTGCTCGAAGGCCTGGCTGTGGCGCTGGCCAACATTGACGACTTCATCGCGATCATCCGCAACGCGCCGACGCCGCCGGTCGCCAAGACCGAACTGATGAACCGCGCCTGGGACAGTCGGCTCGTGCGAGAGATGCTGACGCGAGCACGTGAAGACGGCTCGGTCGTGAGCGCAGACGACTACCGGCCCGAGGGGCTTGAAAAAGATTTCGGCATGGGCGCCGACAGCCTGTACCGGTTGAGCGAGACGCAGGCGCAAGAGATTCTGCAGATGCGGCTGCAGCGGTTGACCGGCCTTGAGCAAGACAAGATCGTTGCCGAATACAAAGAGGTGATGGCCGAGATCGAAGATTTGCTCGACATCCTGGCCAAGCCCGAGCGCGTTTCGATCATCATTGGTGAGGAACTGGGCCGCATCAAGCAGGAGTTTGGCCAGAGCAAGTCGGCTGCGCGCCGCAGCCTGGTTGAGACCAGTGCGATCGACTTGTCGACCGAAGACCTGATCACGCCCACCGACATGGTCGTGACGCTGTCGCACACGGGCTATATCAAGAGCCAGCCGCTTTCTGAATATCGCTCTCAAAGACGCGGCGGGCGCGGCAAGCAGGCCACTGCGACCAAAGAAGACGACTGGATTGACCAGCTCTTCATCGCAAACACACACGACTACATCCTGTGCTTCTCGAACCGTGGCCGGCTTTATTGGCTGAAGGTCTGGGAGGCGCCAGCCGGTTCCCGCGGTTCGCGCGGGCGCCCCATCGTCAACATGTTCCCGTTGGCCGAAGGCGAAAAGATCACCGTGGTGCTGCCGCTGACCGGCGACAAGCGCACGTTTCCGGCCGATCAATACGTATTCATGGCGACCTCGATGGGCACTGTCAAGAAGACCGCGCTCGACGAATTCTCGAACCCGCGCAAGGCGGGCATCATTGCGGTCGATCTGGATCCGGGGGACTACCTGATCGGCGCGGCCCTGACCGACGGCGAGCACGACGTGATGCTGTTTTCCGACGGCGGCAAGGCGGTGCGCTTCAATGAAGGCGACGTGCGGCCAATGGGGCGCAACACACGCGGCGTGCGCGGCATGCAGCTCGACGATGGCCAGTCCGTGATTGCGATGCTGGTGGCCGAAGACGAACAGCAGTCGGTGCTGACCGCAACGGAAAATGGCTACGGTAAGCGCACCAGCATCGCCGAGCACACGCGGCACGGTCGCGGCACCAAAGGCATGATCGCGATCCAGCAGTCCGGTCGCAACGGCAAAGTCGTGGCGGCAACCTTGGTGTGGCCCGATGACCAGATCATGTTGATCACGGACCGCGGCGTGCTGGTGCGCACGCGCGTCAGTGAGATTCGGGAACTCGGCCGCGCGACGCAAGGCGTCACCTTGATCGGGCTCGATGCCGGCTCCAAACTCAGTGGTTTGCAGCGCATCGGCGAAAACGACGCGGTGCCTGATATCGATGCGCTTGACAACGAAGCGTCGGCGCTGGGCGAGCCAACCGCACCGGAGACGGACGATGCACCGAGTGTCGGCGGTGCAGCCGATGCCGACGATCCGCCAGGTAGGGTCTGAGAGGGCCTGATCATCGGGAGGTCACAGGTTCGGCTCCTGACCTTCTTCCGTGACGCCCAGCCCCGTTAATTTACTTCCCTATTTTTACAAAGCGAGTTCCCAATGAAAACCAATTTTGCTGCTTCTGCACTCCTCGCACTTTCGGTGCTTGCAGGCGGCCCGGCGTTCGCGCAGGCTGACGCTCAGAAAAAAGAACTGGCAACCCGGATCGTTGCGCTGCAACAGGGCAATGAGATGGATCAGCTCGCAGCGCAATTATCCGGCGGTGCGGTTGGCCCGATGGTGGCCAAATGGACGCCACGGCTTCAGTCGGACGTGCCAGAGAGCCGTCGCAAGGAGGTGGCGGACAAGCTCAACGTGGAGCTGAACAAATACCGCGAGGAAACTCAGGCGATCATCAAGGCAACCACGGCCAAGGCCAGCGCCGAGACCTTGGTACCAGCTTATGTCGAGCGCTTTAGCGAAGAAGAGTTGCGCAAGCTCGCTGGGTTTTTTGAAGACCCCGCTGTGAAGAAATATCAAGTCGCATTGCCTGAAATGCTAAATGCCTTGGTGCGGCAGATGGTCGAGGCATCCCGCGCGGGAGTGGAGCAGCGCACCGCCGCTTTCGATGAAGCCGCAGCACGCATCGTGGGCAGTGAATCCGCGAAGAAAAGTGCTCCGAAGAAGAAGTAAGCGGGTAGGCAGACCGATTCGACACCCTTACGGCAAAGCGCCTAGCCCCGAGCCCGCGCATGAGTGATTCCCTGGCAGAACTGCGGCACGCCATCGATGCACTCGATCAGCAGGTTCTCACCTTGCTGAACGAGCGCGCTTTGCTGGCCGAACAAGTCGGTGCGATCAAGCGGCGCGAAGGCTCGCCGTTTTTTCGCCCGGACCGCGTCGCCTTGCTGATCGAGAAGGTGCAAGCGGCCAACGCCGGGCCGCTGCGCAATGAGCACATCGCCTTCATCTGGCGTGAGATCACGTCTGCTTGCCTTGCACTCGAGTTACCGCAGCGAGTGGCCGTGCTCGGACCGGCCGGCACCTTCACCGAGCAAGCCGCGCTCGAATACTTTGGCAGTGCGGTCAACTGCGTGTACTGCGCGAACTTCGACGAAGTGTTCCACGCAACGGCTTCTGGCGCGGCGCAGTTCGGCGTGGTTGGCGTAGAAAACTCGACCGAAGGCGTGGTCACGCGTTCGCTCGACCTGTTTTTACACGCGCCAGTGCATGTGATCGCCGAAGTCAGTCTGAAAGTACAACACCATCTGCTACGGCAAAACGATTCGCTCGGCGATATCCAGGCCGTGCTTGCGCATCCGCAAGCGCTTGCGCAGTGTCAGGATTGGCTCTCGCGCCACCTGCCGAATGTGGAGCGGCGCGCGGTTTCCAGCAACGCGGAAGGCGCCCGCCTTGCAGCGGCCGACCCGCAATTTGTGTGTCTGGCCAGTGCGCGTGCGGCGACCCAGTGGGGCCTGCACATCGTCTCCCATGCGGTACAGGACGACCCGTCGAACCGCACCCGATTCGCCGTGATCTGCCTGCCTGAGACGATGGGCATGCCGGACGCGACCGGGCATGACTGCACCAGCCTTGTGGTGTCGGTGCCGAACCGGCCCGGTGCCGTGCACGACCTGCTGGTGCCGTTGAAAACACACAGCGTCTCAATGACTCGCTTCGAGTCGCGGCCCGCCCGCAACGGTCAATGGGACTACTTCTTCTACATCGATCTGGACGGCCACCCATCGCAGCCGCACATGAAACGCGCGCTGACCGAGCTTGAATCGCTGTGCGCGTTCTACAAGGTGATCGGCAGCTATCCGGTGATTAGGTGAAGCTCACCCCCAGCTTTCGCCTTCCTCGGTCGGCTTTCGGCTGCCCCCGTGCCAAGATCGGTATCAGGCTGATCGGTGGGAGACGATGCGGCTGCGCGGAGCAATGATATGTTCGAGCAACTGGGTCTGATTGGGTGCGGCTTGATCGGCGGCTCATTCGCGAGCGCGATGAAGCGTGTCGGTTTGGTCCGCCGCGTGGTGGGCTACAGCAAATCGCCCACCACCACCCAACGCGCGCTGCAGCTCGGTGTGATCGATGTGGAAGCCCCGTCGGCGCTGCTCGCGGTTTCCGGCAGCGACATCGTGCTGATCGCGGTGCCGGTGGCGGCAACAGAAGCCACGTTCAAGGCGATCCGTCAGCTGATTACGCCGCAGACGCTCGTGATGGACGTCGGCTCGACCAAGCGCGAGGTGGTCGATGCAGCGCGCCGCACGCTGCGCGACAACTTGGTCGCATTCGTGCCGGCGCATCCGATCGCGGGACGCGAAGTTTCCGGCATTGAGCATGCAGACGCCGAACTTTTTACCAACCGCAAAGTGATCCTGACGCCGATCGAGCGCACCTTGGACAGCCACGTTGCACGAGCGACTCAGTTGTGGACAGCCATCGGCGCGCAGGTCGTACGCATGTCGCCCCAGGCGCATGATGCGGCGTTTGCGGCCGTGAGCCACCTGCCCCACCTGATTGCGTTCGCACTCATGAACGGCATCGCGCAGCAGCGCGACGGCGAAGACTACCTGTCGCTGGCGGGTCCCGGTTTTCGCGATTTCAGCCGGATCGCTGCCAGCGATCCGCACGTCTGGCGCGACATCCTGCTGTCCAACCGTGAGGAATTGCTCGCGCAGTCGCAACGGTTTCAACAGCAGCTTGTTGCGCTGGAGAAGTTGATCGCCGAAGGCAATGGCGATGCGCTTGCCCACCAGATTGAACTGGCCAGCGACGCACGCGCCGGCCTGACAGCGCTCACCGCACGCGCGCGTCAACGCAGCCACTGAAGCTGCAGAGTCCAGCCGACGCCCTGCCTGTTCACGCGATGTTTGAAACCGACTTCCTCGACCTGCCCGCGTTGGCGACCGCCGGCGGCCGGGTTGCGTTGCCCGGCTCGAAGAGCATCTCCAACCGCGTGCTGCTGCTGGCCGCGCTTGCTGAAGGCACCACCCAACTCACGGGACTACTGCGCTCGGACGACACGCGCGTGATGCGGGATGCGTTGCGCACGCTGGGCTGCCGCATCGATGATGAATCTGGTCAATCGGATGGTGAGCTTGTGATCCACGGCTGCGGCGGGCGCTTTGCCAACACGCAGGCCGCCTTGTTTCTGGGCAACGCCGGCACCGCGATGCGACCGCTCGCGGCCACGCTCGCGCTGCTCGGCGGCGACTACCGGCTGAGCGGGGTGCCGCGCATGCACGAGCGGCCGATCGGTGACTTGGTCGACGCCCTACGCGCACTCGGCTGCCGAATCGATTACTTGGCTGAAGACGGGTTCCCCCCGCTGGAGATCGGCACGCCGCAACTGCGGCTCGATACGCCGATCCAGGTGCGCGGCGACGTGTCGAGCCAGTTTTTGACCGCGCTGCTGCTCGCGCTGCCACTGGTCGCGCAGCAGCCAATCCGTATCGATGTGATCGGCGAACTGATCTCCAAGCCTTATGTCGGGATCACGCTGTCGTTGCTGCGTCGGTTCGGCGTCGAGGTGACATGTGATGGATGGCAGCGGTTCACGATTCCCGCCGGCAGCGTGTTGCAATCGCCTGGCGATTTCCAGGTGGAGCCGGATGCGTCGTCTGCTAGTTATTTCATAGCTATAGGTGCACTGGCAGCAAGCGAGCCACCGATGAAAGGCATCGAAATTCAAGGCTTGGACAGCACGTCGCTGCAGGGCGATGTGCAGTTTGTAGACGCGGTACGCGCCATGGGCGCGCAAGTGGCCGAGCACGACGGCGCGCTGCACATTTCGCGCGGCGCTTGGCCACTGCGTGCAATCGACCTGGACTGCAACCACATCCCAGACGCAGCGATGACACTGGCGACGCTGGCGCTCTACGCCGATGGCCCCAGTGTGCTGCGCAATATTGCAAGCTGGCGCGTGAAGGAAACCGACCGAATTCATGCGCTCGCTGCCGGTTTGCGTCAGCTCGGGGCCACAGTTGAGGAAGGCGCCGACTTTTTGCGCGTGGTGCCGCCAACCCGCACATCCGACTGGCGCGCAGCCTGCATCGAGACCTTCGACGACCACCGGGTGGCCATGTGCTTTTCGCTGGCCGCGTTCAACCCGGCCGGGTTGCCCACCCGCATCCTGGACCCGAAGTGCGTTGCCAAAACGTTCCCGGACTATTTCGAGACGCTGTTTGCGACTGCCCAGGCGGTGCCTGCGAACATTCCAGTGATCTGCATCGACGGGCCGAGCGCCTCTGGCAAAGGCACGGTGGCGGCTGCGGTGGCCGCCCGACTCGGCTATCACTTTCTCGACTCCGGCGCGATCTACCGAGTGGCTGCCCTGGCGGCGGTGCGCGCCGGTATCGCGATCGAGCCTGCGAATGCCGAGGCAATCGCCGCGCTGGCAGGCTGTCTGCCGATGCGGTTCGAAGGCAGTCGCATCTTGCTGGGCGGTGACGATGTAAGCGACACAGTCCGCAGTGAAGCCACGGGCCGGCTTGCTTCCCAAGTGTCGGCGCTGTTGCCAGTGCGCACCGCGCTGGTCGCACTACAGCACAGCTTTCAGCGGCTGCCCGGTCTGGTCGCCGATGGACGCGACATGGGGACCGTGATCTTTCCCGACGCCCGACTCAAGATCTATCTGACGGCAAACCCCGAAAAACGGGCCGAGCGCCGCCACAAGCAGTTGATTTCAAAAGGTTTTTCTTCTACAATTGCAGACCTTACCGCCGATTTGAAAGCGCGCGACGCACGGGACTCGTCCCGGCGCAGCGCGCCTTTGAAGCCGGCGCAGGACGCGCTGTTGCTGGACAACTCCACGCTTTCGATCGAGCAATCGGTCGAGCAGGTGTTGGCCTGGTGGCAGAGCAGGCAGCCGTTTGCGCACTGACGCAGCATTGAACCGAGGGTCCCGCGTTGGTGCGGCCACCAGTCCACGCTGCTTGGCTGCACGGCATGTTGTTGGTTCTCTCCGTGTCGCGTCTTCGTGTTTGTGCGCCGTGCTCTGTGACGGTGCCCACGTTGATTTGACGTTTTCATGAAGCTCCAGGTGACGCATCAAGCAGATGACGCCGCCGCAACCCAACGCCCGCCCCGGTGGGACTCCCCCGACCGTGAACGCACGGTCGGACGCCTATCAGGCCTGCGGCGCAGGAAAATCCATTAATGTCTGAAGAATCTTTTGCCGACCTGTTTGAAGAATCGCTGACGCGCTCAGAAATGCGCGCGGGTGAAGTGATTACCGCCGAAGTCATTCGCATCGAACACAATTTCGTCGTGGTCAACGCCGGGCTCAAGTCCGAAGCGTATGTGCCGCTTGAAGAGTTCAAGAGCGACAAAGGCGAAGTCGAGGTGCAGGTAGGCGACTTTGTATCGGTTGCGATCGACGCGATCGAAAACGGTTATGGCGACACCATCCTGTCGCGCGACAAGGCGAAGCGCCTGGCGTCCTGGATGAGCCTTGAGAAAGCGCTCGAATCGGGCGACTTCGTGACCGGCACCACCAGCGGCAAGGTCAAGGGCGGCCTGACCGTGCTGGTCAATGGCATCCGCGCGTTCCTGCCGGGCTCGCTGATCGACACGCGTCCGGTGAAAGACCTGACCCCGTACGAGAACCGCACGCTGGAGTTCAAGGTCATCAAGCTCGACCGCAAGCGCAACAACGTCGTGCTGTCGCGCCGCGCTGTGGTCGAAGCCAGCATGGGCGAAGAACGCGCCAAGCTGATGCAGACCTTGAAGGAAGGCGCGATCGTCGACGGCGTGGTGAAAAACATCACCGAGTACGGCGCGTTCGTGGACTTGGGCGGCATCGACGGCCTGCTGCACATCACCGACATGGCCTGGCGCCGCGTGCGGCACCCGAGCGAAGTGGTGCAGCCGGGTCAGGAAATCCAAGCCAAGATCCTCAAGTTCGACGCCGAGAAAAACCGCGTCTCGCTTGGCTTGAAGCAGCTCGGTGATGACCCTTGGATGGGCGTCTCCCGGCGCTACCCGCAGAGCACGCGCCTGTTCGGCAAGGTCACGAACATCGCCGACTACGGCGCATTCGTCGAGCTCGAGCCTGGAATCGAAGGCCTGGTGCACGTCTCGGAGATGGACTGGACGAACAAGAACATCGCGCCGAACAAGCTCGTCACGTTGGGCGAGGAAGTCGAAGTCATGGTGCTCGACATCGACGAGGACAAGCGTCGCATCAGCCTGGGCATGAAGCAGTGCAAGGCCAATCCGTGGCAGGAATTCGCACAGAACACAAACCGCGGCGACCGCGTCTCAGGTCCCATCAAGTCGATCACCGACTTTGGTGTGTTCGTGGGCCTGGCCACTGGCATCGACGGTCTGGTGCACCTGTCCGACCTGTCCTGGAACGAAACCGGCGAAGCCGCGGTGCGCAACTACAAGAAGGGCCAGGACGTTGAAGCGATCGTGCTGGCAGTCGACGTGGACCGCGAACGCATCTCGCTGGGCATCAAGCAGCTCGACGGCGACCCGTTCACGACCTTCACCAGCGTGAACGACCGTGGCCAGATCGTCAACGGCAAGGTCAAGACGGTGGATCAGCGCGGTGCTGAGATCGATCTGGGCAATGAGATCGTCGGCTACCTGCGTGCCAGCGAAATCTCGCAGGATCGGGTCGACGATGCGACCAGCGTCCTGAAAGTTGGCGACGAAGTCAGTGCGGTGGTCATCAACATTGATCGCAAGACACGCAACATCCAGTTGTCGGTCAAGGCCAAGGACTCGGTCGACCAGCAGGAAGCGATGCAGTCGCACGGCCAGTCGCAGTCGCGCGACAACGCCGGTACGACCAGCCTGGGCGCATTGTTGCGCGCCAAGCTCGACAACAGCGCCGACAACAACGACAAGCAATAGTCGAGTGACACCGCCAGGAGGTGGTGCGGTGCGTGCAGCCAGCTGCGCGGCCGCCCGGCACCCCCGGGCCGACACCAAGCCTATTTTTTCGACTTGAGGAAAAAAGGTACTGGTGCTTTGAGGCCCGCATACGACCGGTGCTGCCGGTCGTATGCGGGCCTCGGTTCATCACAAACGGTTTGCATTTGCAGCAACAGTAATCGCAGGCGCGTCGACCTTGCATGCAATCAAGGCACAGCGATCAAACCAACAACACGACGCCCATCGACATGACCCGCTCCGATCTGGTCGAGGAACTCGCCGCACGCTTTGGCCAGTTGACGCATCGCGATGCAGAAACGGCAGTCAAGGCGATCCTTGATTCGGTGGAAGATGCATTGGTGCGTGGGCATCGCGTCGAGATTCGCGGCTTTGGCAGTTTCTCGATCAATCGACGTCCGCCGCGCATTGGACGCAATCCACGCAGCGGCGAGCAAGTAGCGGTGCCGGAAAAACGCGTACCCCACTTCAAGCCTGGCAAGGCGCTGCGTGAGGCGGTGGACGTGCGCACCGCGGAACTCGAAGCCCAACAGTCGGGCACCGCCGCCAGGGCGCTGCCGGCAACCCTTGCCGACCGGACACTCTGAGCACAACCGAGCCGGTCGCGCGCTCAGCCAGACGCCCACCTGATTTTTTTCGCATGCAACGATTGGCGTGGCTACCCAAGCTGCTGCTGCAAGCGGTTTGCTTCTTCGTGTTGTTCGCATTTGCGCTGAACAATCAGCACGACGTCACCGTCAATTTTTTCTTCGGCACGCACTGGCGCGGTCCTCTGGTGCTGCTGGTGCTGGCCGTATTTGCTGGCGGCGTGCTGCTCGGCTCCGTCGGGCTGATGCCGCGCTGGTGGCGAAAACGCCAATCATTGGCCGTCGAGTCCAGCGCTGCGCCGAACCTGACCGCCGATCGCCCGGCGCAGCAATTGCAGACCGAGGCGGACTTGGCACCCCTCGCTGTCGATGCTCCAGTGACCACCAGACCTGTGAGGCCGCATGGATCTTGATCTGGTTTGGCTGTTGCTGGTGGCGTTGCCGCTGGCATTCGTGCTCGGCTGGGGCGCATCGCGCTTTGACCTGCGGCAATTGCGTTTCGACAGCCGACAAGCGCCCAAAGCGTATTTCAAAGGGTTGAACTATTTGCTCAACGAGCAGCAGGACCAGGCGATCGATGCGTTCATTGAAGCAGTGCAAAACGACCCGGATACTTCCGAGTTGCATTTCGCGTTGGGCAACCTGTTCCGCCGGCGAGGCGAGTTTCAACGCGCGGTGCGTGTGCACGAGCACCTGCTGTCGCGCGGTGACCTGAGTGCAGATGACCACCAGCGCGCGCAGCATGCACTGGCGCTCGACTTCCTGAAGGCCGGCGTGCTCGACCGCGCCGAAGAAGCGCTGCGCAAGCTCGACGGCGGCCCACTCGAAAAGCAGTCACTGATCGCGCTGCTTGCGATCTTCGAGCGCTCGCGCGACTGGGAGCAAGCCGCGGTCTGCGCGCGCCGGCTGCATACGGCGTCGGACAGCAAAGAGGGCGAATTCGAGGATCGGATCGCGCACTACTTGTGCGAACAGGCCATTTCGCTGCGGGCTTGCGACGAGCCAGCCGGCCGCAAGCTGCTTGAGCGCGCGGTCATGACGGCGCCCCACGCGCCGCGTGCGCGCATCGAACTCGCGCAGTGGCAGGCGGCTGCAGGCGAGTCATTGGCCGCGTTCAGGACGCTGAAGACGTTGTGCAACGCGGCGCCCGACGCGCTGCCCTTGGCAGCAGGACAATTTGCGCAACTGGCTTCGACGATTGACACGCGCACCGAAGCGCTCGCCCTGCTGCAGACAAGCTATGCGCGCACCCCATCACTCGACGTGCTCGATGCCATCGTCGCGCTCAAGCAGGCCACTGGCGCGGCGACGACAACCTCACCATCAGATGCTGCCGATGCGCCGCGCAATCTGTATGTTGCGCACCTGGATCGAGTGCCATCCTTGGTGGCGGCTGCCCGCTGGCTTGCCGATGAAAAGATCGAGCATGAGCAGTTTCGGCCACAGCTGCAGCGCACGCTTGAGCGAGCTACCCGTCCGCTGACACGCTATCGATGTGCGTCATGCGGATTCGAGGCTTCGCTGCACTTCTGGCACTGCCCAGGCTGCCAGTCATGGGACAGTTATTCAACTCGGCGCGTGGATGAGCTATAGCTGGCCCCCATGCTCCGCCGCCTTTGGTCGGTTTTCGCGTACCCCCGACAGGAGGCGGCGCCTGCCGACTGGCAGAGCCAGCTTTGCGGCTCCCGCTCGGATGGGCTCGCTTGCTGGAAAGATGGAGTCTTTCTGTTGACGCGTCCGTCTCAGCAATCCAGCATGACGCGTCAGATATGGCCGCTGTGTGCGTGGTTATCTGAGGACTGCGCAATAGATGATTGATGAATGAAAATTGAACGTTCTCGGCTGGCGACTGCGCACGTGCTCGTGGTGGGCGACGTGATGCTGGACCGATATTGGTACGGCACGGTGGAGCGGATTAGTCCGGAGGCACCGGTGCCGATCGTACGTGTGTCGCATGCAGAAGAACGGGTTGGCGCAGCGGCCAATGTGGCGCACAACATCGTCACACTGGGGGCACAGGCTTCGCTGTTGAGTGTGGTCGGCAACGATGAGGCGAGTCACAAGCTTGAAGCGCTGATTGCCAAGACCGGCATTGCGGCGCATCTGGGGCGCGACGCGGGCTTGCAGACGACGGTGAAACTGCGCGTGATCGGGCGCCAGCAGCAGTTGCTTCGGATGGATTTCGAGAGCGAGCCGCAAGGGGAAGTCCTTGCCTCCCAGTCGACCACGTTCGAACGGTTGCTGCCCGCGCACCAGGCGGTGCTGTTTTCCGACTATGGCAAGGGCGGGCTCACGCACGTTGCGCAGATGGTGCGCTCGGCGCGTGCGCTCGGGCTGCCGGTGCTGATCGACCCCAAAGGCGCTGACTACTCGCGCTATGCGAACGCAACCGTGATCACGCCGAACCGGGCCGAACTGCAGCAGGTGGTCGGCAACTGGCACGACGACGCCGACCTCGAAGCGCGTGCGCAAAAGCTGCGCGGCGAACTTCGGTTGGACGCCTTGCTCGTCACGCGCAGCGAGGAAGGCATGACGCTGTTCGATGCGGCGGGTGCGCTGCACGTGCCCGCACAGGCGCGCGAAGTGTTCGATGTGACGGGTGCGGGTGACACAGTCATCGCCAGTCTGGCCGCACTGGTCGCTGCCGGTCTGGACCTGCGCACTGCAGTACCGCTGGCGAACCGCGCCGCTGGCATCGTCACGGCCAAGTTCGGCACCGCCACCGCAAGCTTCGAGGAATTGTTTGAATCATGAGCCAGAAAATCGTCGTCACCGGTGCGGCCGGCTTCATCGGCAGCAACCTCATCCAAGGGCTGAACGCGCGCGGCATCACCGACATCATCGCGGTCGATCATCTGAAGAACGGCGACAAGTTCAAGAACCTGGCCGATCTGCAGATTGCCGACTATCTGGACCGCGACGACTTCTATGCGTCGTTCGCAAGCCAGGCATTCGGCCGCGTCGACGCGGTGTTCCATCAAGGCGCTTGCAGCGACACGATGGAGACCGACGGCCAGTACATGATGCGCAACAACTACACGCTGTCGTATGCGCTGTTCGATGCGTGCCGGCAGCAGCGCACGCAGTTCCTGTATGCCTCGTCGGCGGCCACGTATGGCGGTTCGGCAACGTTTGTCGAAACGCCGGAGTTCGAGCGGCCATTGAATGTCTACGGATACAGCAAGCTGCTGTTCGACCAACGGCTGCGGCGGGAGCTGGGCAACCGGTTCCAGCGCGCAGACACGCAGGCGGTGGGGTTCCGCTACTTCAACGTGTATGGCCCCAGAGAGCAGCACAAAGACCGCATGGCCAGTGTCGCGTTTCATCAGTTTCATCAGTTTCGCGAAGCCGGCAAGGTGAAGTTGTTCGGCGAATACGGCGGCTACGAGGCCGGTCAGCAGCAGCGCGACTTCGTCTTCGTCGACGATGTCGTCGCAGTGAACCTGTGGTTTCTCGATCATCCGGACCACAGCGGGATCTTCAATCTCGGCACCGGCCGCGCGCAACCGTTCAACGATGTGGCACTCGCGGTCGTGAATACGCTGCGCAGCGAAGGCGAATCGCTCACGCTGACGCAAGCAGTGGACCATGGGCTGATCGAATACGTCCCGTTTCCCGACGCGCTGCGCGGCAAGTACCAGTGCCATACCCAGGCAGATCTGAGAGCGCTGCGCGATACCGGCTGTGATCACCCCCTTGTCGACGTGCAGCGCGGCGTGTCGCAGTACGTACGGCAACTCGCGGCTGCGGCAGGATGAGGCGGAACCGCATCTTGAGACAACATTGACTCCGGTCGGCGCTCGGCTTGAGCCGCTATTTCCGACAACGATGTCTGCGGCTCCGGCAATGTCGGGTTCGCGGCTGCTGTTGGAACAGACTGCACCGATGCCTCATTCGTGTCAGGTGGTGAACCCAGCGGTGGCACGCTGAAATGGCAGCAACCGGGTAGTGCAAAGACGGTCAACCGCGCGGCAAGCGCTGCCGTTGTGGAGGGGCGCAGGCTTTGATTCGAAGCGGCGCACCCGCCGTTTCACCTTCAACTCACGACGCTTCAAGGAAATCATTCCATGTTCAAGAAACTGCTTGCCATCGCAGCCATGCTGTTCGCCGTCGGCTCGTTCGCTGCCGTCGAAGTCAACAAGGCCACCGCCCAGGAACTCGACAGCGTAAAAGGCATCGGCACCAAGATGGCCCAGAAGATCGTCGACGAGCGTGCCAAGGGCCAGTTCAAGAACTGGGACGATTTCACCGCCCGGGTCAAAGGCACCGGCAAAGGCAACGCCGCCAAGTTGTCAGAAGCTGGCCTGACGGTTGATGGCAAAGCACGCCCAGGCGCCGATATGAAAGCGGACGCTGCGAAGCCGATGGCAGCCGCCCCGGCACCCATGTCGATGCCTGCTGCCAAGTCCGACATGCGGACTGCACCGATGACGGCGCCACAGCAACCACGCGCTGCGGAAGCCGCCAGAAAGTAATTGCAGCCGCCAGCAGTAGTTCGGCGGCGGTCCTACGCCGCGTCGACTGATGGCGCTACTTCGCTTTCGCCAGCCCCAGCTGATCGATCAGCGCCTTTTCCTTCGCAAAGGTGTCTGATGCGAACTGACGGTATTTGTCGGTGCCCATGTAGAGCGGCTCCATGTCGTAGCGCTTCAGGATCTCGACATAGCTCGGCTGCTCCATTGCGGCCTTGAAGCCGTCGTGCAGTTTTTTCACGATCTCTGGCGGCGTGTCCCGCGGCGCGCCGATGCCGAACGGCGAGTTCTGCACCACATCGACGCCAAGTTCCTTCAACGTCGGCACCTCTGGAAATTTTTCCAGCCGCTTCTCGCCCCAGGTGTTGAGCACGCGCAGCTTGCCCGATTCGACCAGCGGCGCAAAGCCGGTCGAATCGGCGGCCGCCATCAACTGCCCGCCCATCATGGCCTGCGCGAGTTCCGCGCTGCCTTTGTACGGGATATGCAGCAACTGGATGCCAAGCTTCTGTGCAACGAGCTCCATCGTCAGGTGCGGGCTCGTGAAGGTGCCCGTGGAGCCGTAGGTCAATTCGCCTGGATGCGCCTTCGCCCAGGCCACCAGATCGGCCCAGGTCTTGAACTTCGAATCGGTCGGCACCGTGACGCCGAACGCATAGCCGGTGACGTTGATGACGTAGTTGATGTCCTTCACCGGGTCCCAGGCAAGCTTGGTCGTGTATGGCAGCCGGAACACGCCGAGCGGAATCTGGCCGACTGTGTAGCCATCGGGTTGTGCGATCTGCAACGCCTGCGCGGGCAGACTGCCGCCGGCGCCAGGCTTGTTGTCAACGATCACCGGCTGGCCGAACGCCTTGCTGGCGTTCTCGGCCAGCACCCGCATCGTCGCGTCCGTCGGGCCGCCAGCGGAAAACGCAATGACCAGCTTGATTGGCCGGGCTGGAAAGCCGCTGGTCTGTGCACGTGCAGCGAAGGCGGGCGCAGCCAGGGCGGCAGCCGACAGTTGCAGGATTCTTCTGCGTTGCATAAGTCAATTTCTCCTCAGTTCTCGATAGATTGGAATCTGGCTTCAGGTCCGCACAAGGACAGCGCACAAAAACCACGCATGATCCCGCGGTCCCCCGACGATACACGGCGACATCGGCCTACCTGTCGCAAGCTTGACGCCCGTTAAAGTCGCTCTCCCACGCCATCCCACCCTCACCGCCCCGACTCCCATGACGACAGACACCAGCGCCGTGCAGCCGGCTTTCGATCCGCCGCATCGAATCGATCAGGAGCCTGACGTAACCAGCAAGGCCGCCGCTGCCACGCTCGGGACCGAGGAGGTGTCGGTCTCGGTCATGAACGTGAAGAACCTGTCGCTTGCGATCATGGCCACGCTCGTATCGATCGCTGCGCTGCGGCTGGGCGCTGGCATCTTCGTGCCGCTGATGATGGGCGTGGTGCTGAGTTATGCGCTCACGCCGGTAGTGAATCAATTCGTGAAATGGCACGTGCCGCGCTCGCTGAGTGCGGCGATCGTCGTGTTCGGCCTGTGCGGGGCGCTGGGCTGGATGGGCTATCGCTACGCCGACGATGCGCGCGCACTGATCGATTCGCTGCCTGGGGCCGCGGAGAAACTGGCCCTCAGCATGTCCAGTGGTGTCGGTGGGCCGAACCAGCCGAGCGCGCTTGAAAAAGTCGAGATAGCGGCGGAAAAATTGCAGAACGCCACGGCGGTGGACAACGGCGCAGCCGCATCGCTTACGCCTGCCAGTGGCGCCTTGAGCACCACGACAACCACCACGACCACGACAACCACCAAAGCCGCAGTGGCCGCCACCCAGGCTGCATCTGCGCCGGCTGGCCCGGTACGCGTACAAGTCGAGCGGCCCAAGTTCAGCATCAAGGATTACCTGTGGACCGGCACGATGGGCCTGATCAGCGGGCTCGGACAACTGCTGGTCGTGATTGTGCTGACGTTCTTTCTGCTGTCGGCCGGCAATACGTTCCGGCGCAAGATGCTGCGGCTGGCTGGCCCGACCTTGAGCGAGAAAAAAGAGACGATAGAAGCCATGGACCAAGTCAGCGACCAGATCCAGCGCTATCTGCTCGTGATGGTGCTGCTGAGCATCTTTACCGGCGTCGTCACGTCGCTCGCGTTCTGGGCACTCGGCATGAACAACCCGATCGCCTGGGGCGCGCTGGCGGCCCTCTTTAATCTGATCCCGTACCTGGGCGCGATTCTGGTCGCCGGTGGTTCGATGTTGGGCGCGTTTTTGCAGTTCGGCACGATCGAAATGGCGTTCTTGATCGGTTTCGTCGGCATCGCCATCCACACCGTGATCGGCCAGTTCCTCACGCCGTGGCTGACCGGCAAGGCCAGCCACATGAACTCGGTCACCGTGTTCATCGGCGTACTGGCCTGGGGCTGGGTCTGGGGCCTGTGGGGCTTGTTCCTCGCGGTGCCGATTCTGGTGATCGTGAAGGTCGTCAGCGAACGCATCGACGACTTGAAACCGATCGCCGAGTTCCTAGGCGACTGATGCCTCCGCTGCCGCCTCGTCGGTGACGGCGGGCGCAGCGGCAGCACGCGCGAGCACGGCCGCCAGCACTTCGCCGGTTGGCGATCCCGTACGCACCACCTCCTGCGGCGTGCCGGCCGCTACCACCCGGCCACCCGAGGTGCCGCCGCCCGGGCCCATGTCGATCACCCAGTCGGCTTCGGCGATCAGGTCCAGATCGTGCTCGATCACGATCACGCTGTGGCCGCCGTCCACCAGCCGGTGCAGCACGCGAATCAACTGCTCGACGTCGGCCATGTGCAGGCCCACGGTCGGCTCGTCCAGCACATAGAGCGTGTGGGGCGGTTTCTGGCCGCGGCGCGTGATGTCGTCGCGCACCTTGCTGAGTTCGGTGACCAGCTTGATGCGCTGCGCTTCGCCACCCGAAAGCGTTGGGGACGGCTGGCCCAACGTCAGATAACCAAGACCCACGTCTTTCAACAACTGCAACGGGTGGCCGATCGCCGGCATCGATGCGAAGAACTCGACCGCTTCGTCAACCTCCATCTGAAGCACGTCGCCAACGCTTTTGCCGCGCCAGCTCACCGCCAATGTCTCCGGGTTGAAGCGCGCGCCGTGGCAACTCTCGCACGGCACCTTCACGTCGGGCAGGAAGCTCATGCTGATCGTGCGCACGCCCTGGCCTTCACAACCCGCGCAGCGGCCTTCGCTGGTGTTGAACGAAAAGCGCCCCGGGCCGTAGCCGCGCGCTTTCGCCTCCAGCGTCTGTGCATAGAGCTTTCTCACGTCGTCCCAAAAACCGATGTAGGTGGCTGGGCAACTGCGCGGCGTCTTGCCGATCGGCGTCTGATCGACTTCCAGCACGCGGTCGACGCCGCGAAAACCTGAGAGCGCCGTGCAGCCGACCAGTGGCGGGTACTTGCCCGCATCCATCGCATCGCGCCCAGCCTTGGTCTGACGCTGTGCGACCAGCGCCGCGACGTTCTCCAGCAGCACGTCGCGCGCGATCGTCGACTTGCCTGAACCCGATACACCGGTGATGGCGACCAGCCGGCCGAGCGGCACGTCGACATCGACCCCGCGCAGGTTGTGCAGGTTGGCGCCGAGCAATTGCAATGCACCGGCATCATTACCGGTGCGACGTGGCCGAGCCGGATGCGCGATCGCATGCCGCAGGTAGCGGCCAGTGACCGAGTCGGGCGCGTTGCAAACGTCCTCGATCGCGCCCTGCGCCACCAGCCGGCCACCGCGCTTGCCCGCGCTCGGCCCGATGTCGATGATGTGGTCGGCACGCCGGATCGTCTCCTCATCATGCTCGACCACGACCAGCGTGTTGCCCTTGTCACTCAACGTTTGCAAGGCGTCCAGCAGGATGCGGTTGTCGCGCGCATGCAGGCCAATCGTGGGCTCGTCCAGCACGTAGCAGACGCCCTGTAGCTGGCTGCCGAGCTGGGCGGCCAGCCGAATGCGCTGCGCTTCGCCGCCCGACAGGGTCGGCGCACCGCGGTCCAAGGTCAGGTAGTCCAGCCCGACCTGCTCCAGAAATGCCAGCCGGCTCTCGATCTCGGGCACCAAGTCACGCGCGATCTGCGCATCGCGTCCCTGCAGTTGCAGGCCGGCCACCCAGCGCCGCATCTCGGACACGCTGTTGGCGCCGAGTTCGGTAACCGACCGATGGTCGAACTGCACCGCGCGCGCGGTGGCGTTCAGCCGTGTACCCTGGCAACCTGGGCACGCCGTGTCGCTCAGGTCTTCGACCTCTGCTTCAGCAAACGTCTGCTCGGTGCCGCGCTTGTCATCGGCCTGCACCGAATCATCGAGCGCCGCGCGCTGCTCTTTGGTCAGCCGCACGCCCGTGCCCACGCAGTCGGGGCACCAGCCGTGCTTGCTGTTGTAGCTGAACAGGCGCGGGTCAAGCTCGGCGTAGCTGGTGCTGCAGACCGGGCAGGCGCGGCGCGCGGAGTAGGTCGTGAGCCGCCCGATGCCGGCGGTCGGCGCTTTGTCGAGCATGGCTTCGCGCAAGCCACCTAAGTCGCTCAACACATGCACCACGCCCTTGCCGTGCTGCAATGCATCGGCCAGCGCCTGGCGCAGCAGCGCTTCGTTCTCCGGCAACACATCGAGGCTCGCAATCGGCAGCTCCACCGTGTGTTCCTTGAACCGATCGAGCCGCGGAAAACCGGTGGTCGGCAGAAACTCGCCGTCGACCCGCAGATGCGTGTGGCCGCGCGGCCGGGCCCAGTCGGCCAGCTCGGTGTAGACGCCCTTGCGGTTCATCACGAGCGGCGCCAGCAGCCCGATGTGCTGGCCGCGAAACTCCTTCAACAACTGCGCCGCGATGCTCTCCGGCGATTGCGGCTGCACCGCCGCCCCGTCGTGGATGCAGTGCTGGATGCCGAGCTTCACGTACAACAGACGCAAGTAGTGCCAGACCTCGGTGGTGGTGCCGACCGTGCTCTTGCGGCCACCACGCGACAGCCGCTGCTCGATGGCGACCGTTGGCGGAATGCCGTAGACCGCATCGACCTCGGGCCGGCCGGCGGGCTGCACGATGCTGCGCGCATAAGCGTTCAGCGATTCGAGATACCGCCGCTGGCCTTCGTTGAACAAAATGTCGAACGCCAGCGTCGACTTGCCCGAGCCGCTGACGCCCGTGATCACGTTGAAGCGCCCGCGCGGAATGTCCACCGAGAGCGACTTCAGGTTGTGCTCTTTCGCATTCACGATCTGGATCGCGTTGCGGTCATCAGCAACCCTGGGCTTGGCCGCATGCACCGCATAGCTCGCGCTGCGTTCGGCCACCTGCTGCGGCCC
>JBBPYC010000087.1:0-78849 GCA_038200275.1 Burkholderiales bacterium | reverse complement strand
GTTGATGATCACCATCGCGGTGCTGGCCATCGGCATCTTCACGGCGTTCATCCTGTACGACCTGAAGCGCGTGAAAGACGGCCATGAGACCAACTACATCACGGCCACGCTGGGTGTCTACCTGAGCCTGTTCAACGTGTTTCAGTCGCTGCTGTTGCTGTTGCTGGGCATTGGCGGTGGCAGCAACGATTGATTTGCCGGTTGCTTCTTGAGGTTGGCCCGGCGCAGTTTGCTGCACTGGACTTTTTTTTGTGTGGTACGGCAGTAAGACCGCGTACATCAGCATGTCATCCGAGACATGCTTTTGAGTCGAAAGCGTCGTTGCTTGATCAGGCAATGGCGTCGGCCGGATTGGTAGCGCTGTTGACGAGTGACCTCCGCATGACTGGCCGGGCTACCACGGCAAGCGCGTGCCGTCGTAGCTGACGAAGCTGCCGCTGTCCTGGGGCAACAATTCGTCCAATATCTTCAGCATCTGCGTTGCTGCCTGCGGCGCCGGCCGGCCAATCTCGGCACCTTTGAACGGCGCGGACAAAGCGGTGTTCACCGTGCCTGGATGCAGCGCGATCAGCACTGCGTTGGGTGCGCTGCGACCGAGTTCGATCGCAGCGGTTTTCACCATCATGTTGAGCGCGGACTTCGATGCGCGGTAGCTGTACCAGCCGCCGAGCCGGTTGTCGCCGATGCTGCCGACCTTGGCCGACAGCATCGCCATGACCGCGCGCTCACGCGTCAGCAGCGGTGCGAAATGGCGAATCATCAGCGCCGGGCCAAACACGTTGACTCGGAACGTCGCGAGCAGCTGCGCCTCGTTCAAGTCGGCCAGCTTCTTCTCCGGCATGAAGCCGTGTGCATGCAACAGCCCGGCTGCATTGACGATCAGGCCAAAGCGCCGATCCGCAAACGCAGCCGCCGCTGCAGCGATGCTCGCCTCATCGTCGAAGTCGATCGGTACGGCAGATCGCCGATGCAGTGCTTGGACGTGGCCGCAACGCGGGTCGTCGCGCAGTGCGTCGACGAAGGCGTTGCCGATGCCGCCCGATCCGCCAATGATTAGCGCTTGATAGCCTTCAGGCAGTGATTCCATATTCATCGTGAGGCCGCTTGGGCTGGGCTGCAGTGAAAACGTGTCGTACGCAGCATAGTGTGGGCTTGAAGCATTCGCCCGGTTGGGAGTTCGTCCAGGTTGGGTGTCTTTCTCGATGCTTGAAGCATCGAACATGAGAATCTCGTTTTGAACAAGAACATCGCTGCGGTGCTCGGATTGAGCATCCTGCTGGGCTCCTGTGCATCCATGGTCAACAAAACCGAAGAACCCAGCTACAGTGTCGAACAGGCGCATGCCGGTTTCGAGGTGCGTCGCTATGCACCTCGCGTCGTGGCAGAGACGACCGTACCCGGCCCCGCCGACCAGGCCGGCAATCAGGCGTTCAAGGTGCTGGCTGGCTACATCTTCGGCAAAAACAAAGGCGATCGAAAAATTGCCATGACGGCGCCCGTCACGCAGACGGCTGAGTCGGTACGCATCGCAATGACCGCGCCGGTGACCCAGAGCACATCCGGGCAAGATGGAGATTGCGTCGTCCGCTTCACGATGCCCGCCAACTACACCCTGGCCACGCTGCCCGAACCGCTTGACCCGAAGGTGCAATTACGCGAACTGCCGCCAGTGCGTGTGGCAGCAATCAAATACACCGGCCGCTGGACGGACGAGAACTACGACGAACATCTGAAGCTGCTGCGCGAACGGATGACTCAGGCAGGGCTCGTCGCACGCGGCGAACCGGTCTACGCCCGGTACGACGCACCCTACGTACCTTGGTTCATGCGGCGAAATGAGATCTGGCTTGAACTCGCACCGTCGCCGTAAGCAATGCGTGAGCAACCAGGGACTGGTGCCCGACCATCGCAGTACGGTCAATGCTGCGCTGCTCAGCACATTACCGTAGCGGACTGCTGAGACGCACCGGGCGCGCGAACGCTGTTTTAGAGTTGCGTCAATGATCCGATCGACATCAACTTCACCCGCTCCGGATGCCGTCCGTCTCGGCTACCTCGCGCTGTTGCCGTTCGCGTTGGGGGCTGTCCTGGTCTGGTTCGCTCCTGTCGAGTGGTCGGCGCGTGCAGGGGCTGCGATGTCGGCCTACGCGGCTGTCGTGGTGTCTTTCATCGGCGGCATTTACTGGGGTCTCGGTTTCCAGCAGAACGATCCGCAAAAGGCGCTGTTTGTCTGGGGTGTGTTGCCTTCCCTAGTCGCTGCGTCCGCGTTGATGCTGCCGCCAGCTGCTGCGCTGGTGGTGCACAGCGCGATGCTGGTCGTCTGCTATCTGGTAGACCGAAAGTTTTATCCGGCCAATGGCATTGGCGTGTATCTGCCGCTGCGACTTCGGCTGACGTTCGGCGCGGTGATCGGCTGTTGCGCTGCAGCCTTTGGTATCGGCATGGTCTGAGCCGGTTGGGTTGGCTGAAAGTTCAACACGCGGACAAGTCCAGAAAACCAGTGAGATCGTCAAACGGATTGGTACCAAGTTGAGGAATACGATGACCACTCGTCCCACTCGAATTGTCCTGCTGGCCTTTGCGCTGCTGACTGGCCATGCCGGGGCCGAAGCGCCAGCGCATGACCAAGCGCTGGCTGCCCTGGCCGCACCAGATCCGATCGACCGCTTCGTTGCGATTGAGCGGCTTGCCGATGTCGGCACCCAGGAAGACGCCGATGCGGTGCTCGCCCACCTGTCCGATGCCGATCCCCGCGTCCGGCTGGCAGCGGGCAATGCGATCTGGCGCATCTGGAGCCGGTCCGGCAACGAAGCCATCGACGAACAGCTCGCGCGCGGCGTCGAACGCATGAACGCGGGCGCGCTCGACGAAGCACTCGAAGCGTTCAACGCCGTCGTGCACGATCGGTCCGATTTTGCTGAAGGCTGGAACAAGCGCGCTACCGTCTACTATCTGCTCGGTCGGGACAAGGAATCGCTGGCTGACTGCGACAAGGTGCTTGCATTGAATCCGCGCCACTTCGGCGCACTGGGCGGTGCAGCGCAGATTCACTTGCGAGGCGGAAGGCCGCAGCAGGCACTTGAGTACTTTCGCCGTGCTGTCGCGGTGAATCCCAATCTCAGTGGAGCGATGCAGATGATTCCGCTGCTGGAAAAGCTTATGACCAGGCGGGAAAAGAACATGATTTGAGTAAGCTGCGCGCGCAGCAGACCAACAAGGGAGATGCAACGAATGGCAAAGAAAAGGGTAGTCACTCAATTCGGCATGGGCACATCGATCCGTAGCCGAAATTACACCGAAGCCGCCGCGCGCGCGATTCGCGATGCGCTGTGGCACAACTCGCTGAATGTGGCCGATGCGTTCGGGTTTCCGCGGGAGGAAATGCTGATCGACGTCGAGATCGGTGTACAGCAGCCGGATGCAGTTGATCAAGCCGCGTTGCTCAAGATCTTTCCTTACGGCCAGCCCTCGGTCACAGTCGTCCAAGGCGGGCTCGACATCATGAAGCCCGATGGCGACGGCATGAGCGTGGTGGCGAATGCCGCTGTGATCGTCTCATTCGACATGGAGCCGACAGCGGAGCGCAATCATGGCTGAACAAACCCCGCTGAAGCGCGTGATTCTCGAGATGGGCACCGGCAACGATCTATACGGGCTTGACTACACAAAAGCTGCTTGCCGCGCGGTGCAGGATGCACTGCACCATTCATCGATCGTGCTGTTCAAGTCGCTCGGCTACGACCATCAGGACATGCGTGTGCAGGTCACGATCGGCGTGCAGGAGCCAGACAAGATCGACATCGCACGGGTTGCGGCCGAGTTGCCACGCGGGCGAGCCGAAGTCCGCGCGGTGCACGGAGGGCTCAATGTGGTTGATGCCGAGCAGGACACCACGCACGTGATCGCCACCGCAGCGGTCGAGGCGTTTGTGCCCATCGACGCAGCGCACTGGCGTTTGAGCAAGACGAAGTAACTGCGGCCAGATGCTGAAAAACGCCGGCAGTCGCCTCGTCTATTCCACCGAACACGGGCGCGCCTGCCCAGACTGCGGCCGCTCTGTGGCGGCCTGCATCTGCAGACAACGCACGAATGTTCCCACGGGCGACGGCACCGTGCGCGTGAGCCGCGAGAAGGCCGGGCGCGGTGGCAAAACCGTTAGCGTGGTGCGCGGCGCGTTGCTTGACGCGGCGGCGCTGCAGGCGTTGGGCAAGCGGCTGAAGGCCGCGTGCGGCAGCGGCGGCACCGTCAAGGACGGCGAGATCGAGATCCAAGGCGATCATGCAGATCGACTCGTGACACTGCTGCAGCAGGAAGGCTTCACGGCGAAGCGCGCGGGCGGCTGACGCCTGTTGGCAGCCGGTTTCACGCTGCTCGCCGCGGCCTTTGATCGCGCTGCAACCCAATTCAATCGCGACTGCGTTTGTGGCATGGGCTACAGCATCAGGGAATCCGACATGACCCACGACACTTCCCGCAAAAAACCCGAAGATCTGCGAAGCCACCGCTGGTACGGTGTTACTCAGAAGACAGTAATTTAGACGACAGTTTTATCTCTGAAAACCGCTTGGACATTGGGCTCCGGGTTGATTCGTGTCGCGCAAAATACCGCCGTCTGAGTAACGCCCTGCGCTCGTTCGGCCACCGCTCACGCACCGCGCAGATGGGCTATCGCGCAAGCGACTAAGCCGGCAAGCCGGTGATCGCAATCATCAACACCTGGGGCGACATCAATTCGTGCCACAGCCACTTTCGCCAGCGCGCGGAAGAGGTGAAGCGCGGCATCTGGCAAGCGGGCGGGTTGCCGATCTGGATGCCCGCGATGTCGCTGGCCGAGCCGTTTCAGAAACCCACCACGATGCTCTACCGCAACCTGATCGCGATGGAAACGGAGGAACTGCTGCGCTCTTATCCGGCCGATGGCTGCGTGCTGATGGGCGGCTGCGACAAGACCACGCCGGCGCTGCTGATGGGTGCGATCGCGATGAACCTGCCGGCCCATCTCCATGCCGGCCGGACCGATGCTGCGCGGGATTTCCGAGGCGGCTTCCTCGGCTCGGGCTCGGACACCTGGAAGTACTGGGCCGAACTGCGCGCGGGCAACATCGGTGAGCGCGACTGGCAAGACGTGGAAGACGGCATCGCACTCTCGGCCGGCCACTGCATGACGATGAGCACTGCGTCGACAATGACCAGCGCGATTGAAGCGCTGGGCCTGTGCTTGAGCGGCGCTGCATCGATTCCCGCACCCGATTCGCGCCATGCGCAGATGGCCACGCTGACCGGCAAGCGCAGCGTTGGTATGGTCTGGGAAGACTTGAAGCCACTCGACATCCTGACCGCTGCCTCGTTCGACAACGCGGTGACCACCGTGCTGGCGCTAGGCGGCTCGACGAATGCGATCGTGCATCTGATCGCCATGGCGCGGCGTTGCGGCATTGCATTGGATCTGGACCGTTTCGATGAACTCGCGCGCCGCACGCCGGTACTGGCCAACATCCGGCCCGGCGGCACGTACTTGATGGAAGATTTTTTCTACGCGGGCGGCGTGCGCGGGCTGTTGTCACGGCTTGGCGATCTGATCGACGGCAGCCAGCGCACATGCGGTGGTCAGACGCTGGCCCAGAACATCGAAGGCGCAAAGGTCTACAACGACGACGCGATTCGTGCACGCGACAACGCCTTGCTGGAAAGCGGCGGCCTAGCCGTGTTGCGCGGCAGCCTCGCGCCCGGCGGCGCGGTCATCAAGCCGGCTGCGATGGAGCCGCGCTTCATGCGCCATACGGCCAAGGCGGTCGTGTTCAAGGACTACGACGACATGGCCGCACGCATCGATTCGCCGAAGCTGGACGTCACCGCCAATAGCGCAATCGTGCTGCAAAGTGCAGGCCCGCAGGGCGCACCCGGCATGCCCGAATGGAGTCAGCTGTCGATTCCTGAGAGGCTGCTGAAACAAGGCGTGCGCGACATGCTGCGCATCAGTGACGCGCGCATGAGCGGCACCATCTACGGCGCCTGCGTGCTGCACGTAACACCCGAATCGCATGTCGGCGGGCCACTCGCTTTGGTGCGTGACGGCGACGAGATCACGCCGGGAAAAAAACGGCAGCAAGCGTCACCTGCTGGTCGACGCCCGTGGCGTCCCGTTGTCGCTCGTCGTGACAGGCGCCAACCGGCATGACGCCACGCAACTCAAGCGGGTGCTCAGCACCCTCATGGTCAAACGCAAGATCCCGGCTGTGCGGCGCAGCAAACACCTGTGCGCCGACGCAGGCTACCGGGGCAAGGAGGCCAGACAGATCATCGAGTCGCACGGATACATCCCCCCACGTCGCCAGCCGCTGCCAGGAGGCCGATGCCAAGCGGCGTAGTCCCAAGAGCAAAGCCCGCCGCTGGGTGGTGGAGGTCTGCCACAGCTGGTTCGACCGGTTTCGCAAGCTGCTCGTGCGCTACGAAAAGCTCGAACGCAGCTTCGTCGCGCTCAACCACCTTGCGGCCGCCAGCATCGCGTTTCGCAAGATCGAGTCAACGGTGAAGATAATTTAGGGATGAATTCTTAATGACTTGGCACGTGGGTTGGACCGTTGCCAGCCGATGCACCCGGTGTCTATGTCGGCTTTGCTCCGGCCGGGCCGATGCGATCGACCTGGTGCTGCCGGCGCTGCAAAGTGGCTGAGCAGATCCAGCAGGTGGCCATGCGAAACGAGTTTTGGGGGCTGTAAAAGTCTTCCGTCGGCCGGCGAGCCAATTCAGCGACACCGAACCTGTCCTCTGATCCCGTGAACAGGGGATTGTTCAGATGACCGAAGCTGAATAGACTGAATTCAGGGCTGCAGCCGTGGGTGCAAGATCCATGACCTCACGCGTTTGCGGCTCCGATCAGGAGCCGTGCCATGAGAACTTTGCTCAGCAAAGGGTGGTTTGCGCAACGGGTTGGCTGCAAGCACGTTGTGCGGCTAACCGGCTTGATTGCTGGCCTCAGCATCGCCCACGCTGCCGATGCAACAGCGATTGCATGCGAGCGAAACATTCGCGCCAGCGTCGTCGCTGTGGAACAGGCGATCGTGCTCAACCGCTTTGGCGCCTTCAATCCCGCCGGCATGCTGTTCGCGCTGCAACGCGATGTGGTGTTCTCAGGCCATGCGTCGATCCCCGAGGGCACAGCGGTTATCGACAACAATCTTCACGAGGCGCCCGGCTTCGTCAAGTTACGCTCCGACAAACGCCCGCGCCCGCTGGTGCTGCGCGCGAACGAAGGCGACTGCCTTGAGGTGCGCTTTCACAACCTGTTGATGCGTGGCGTGCCTGAGGAGCGCAGCGGCGGTCCCGAATCGCACGCTGGGCGCGTGCCCGCACACATGGAAGACCCGCCAGACGTGGTCTATCCGCGCCCGGACGGCCGTAGCGGCCGCAACCTCGTAACTCCGCTAAAGATCAGCAACGACCTTCCAACCACGCGCGCGGCAAGCTTTCATGTCAATGGGTTGAACCCAGTGCCGATCGCAGCGTCGCAATGCCCGGTTGCCAGTGCACGGCGGCCTTGGCTGTGCGCGATGGACGGCGACAACGTCGGCATGAATCTCGCCACCGTGAATCCCGCGACGCCCGAGCCGCTCAAGAGTCGTCTGCAAAAGCAAGGGGGCCAGATCTACCCGGGCCAAAGCGCGGTCTACAAGCTTTATGCGCTGCGCGAGGGCACCTACTTCGCGTTTTCCAGCGGTGCGGTGGTCGGCGGTGAGGGCGATGGGGGTCAGCTCGGCGCCGGCCTGTTCGCGGCCGTCAATGTACAGCCGCGCGGCGCCAAGTGGTATCGCTCCCAGGTGACGCAAAGCGATCTGCTCGCCGCCGCACGTCCCGTCGCTGCTGGCCGGCATCCGTTCTCGAACCTCGACTACGACGGCGCACGCTATGCAGGCGGCAAGCCAATCCTTGCGATGCTGGACCGCGGCGAGATCGTGCATTCGGACCTGAACGCGGTGGTTGCGTTGACCGGGGCCGATGCGGACCACCACGACACCACCGATCTCAGCCGTCAGTGCAAGGACTATGCGTTCGGCAACTCCTGCGGGAAGAGCTACCGCGAATTCACGGTGATCATGCACGACGAAGTCAAGGCGGTGCAGGCCTTTGCCGAGTTGGATGACGAGTCGAATCCGCTGCATGCGATCCGCGACAACATGGGCATCAACTACGGGGTCGGCAGCATGGGTTCGATGGTCGTCGCACGCAACCGGCGCGTAGGCCCAACCAGAAATTGCCCGGAATGCAAGGCCGAAGAGTTTTTCCTGAGTTCGTGGGCCAACGGTGACCCGGCACTGGTACTCCGCTGGAGCGACGACGGCAAGCAGCCAGTCGGCGCGCTCTACCCAGACGATCCGTCCAACGTGCACCACTCTTATCTAAGCGACCCGGTGCGTTTCCGGAACATCCACGCCGGCCCTAAAGAAACCCATGTATTTCACCTGCACGCGCACCAGTGGGTGCAGGACGTAAGCCAGCCGGGTTCGACCTACCTTGACTCGCAGACGATTTCACCAGGCGCGACCTTCAGCTATGAAATCGAGTTCGGCGGCTCCGGCAACCGCAACCTGACACCCGGCGATTCGATCTTCCACTGTCACCTGTATCCGCATTTCGCACAGGGCATGTGGGAACTATGGCGCACGCACGACGCCTTCGAAGACGGTTCAGCAAAGCGCCGGCTGCCCGACTCCGAAGTCCAGGGCGGCACCGAAAACCCGGCCCTGGTCCCACTTCCGGGCGCGGTGCTCGCCTTATTGCCGACCGAGACCTTCGCCGGCTATCCGTTCTACATCCCGGGCCAGGCCGGCCATCGGCCGCCGCAGCCGCCACTCGATTTCGACACCGCGGGTGGGGATGAAGTCAACGGCGGCCTGCCACGCCACGTGCTGACCGGCTGGGAGGACAAGGGCAACTTCACGGTGCGGGCATTGGCGAACCAGGACGTGCTCGAAGCCGCGCTGGCCAAGGGCGGCAAGGCTGCGAACACGATCGCGCGGCGGGTCTACCAACAAAACCCGAATGCTTTGACCGCGCTGGCCGAGGAGTGGCGCGAGATCGGCGGCATTCGCCTGCTGCCGCGCGAAGGCACGCCCGAGGAGCGCGCTGCAATGGCGTTTCATGCGGGCCTATTCGATACACCCAATGGCCAAGCTCAGATGGATGAGCCACCGACCCATCTCCAATGGATGCAGGAGAACAAGGGCTATGCGTCGGATCGCGCTGCAGTCGTTGCCGGCCAGACGGCCAACCCGAAGCCGCCACTATTCCTTGTTAACGGCCGCGCGCCGGTACCCGGTGCGCCCTACGCCGACCCGTGCCCTGATCAATCGAAAGCGCCACGCCGCGAATACAAGGCCAGCGTGATTCAGACCGAACTCACTGTGAACCGCCACGGCTGGTTCGATCCGCAGGCGCGCATCTTGACGCTGGAGCAGGACGTAAAGGACATCATCGACCCGAACACGCGCGTGCGCCTACCCGAGCCTTTGTTCTTTCGGGCCAATTCAGGCGACTGCCTGAATTTCATGCACAGCAACTTCCTGCCCAGTGCGCTTGGGCTCGATGACTTCCAGATTTACATGCCGACCGACACTGTCGGTCAGCACATCCACCTCGTGAAGTTCGACGTGACCTCATCCGACGGATCTGGCAACGGCTACAACTACGAAGACGCCACCTTCTCACCCGAGGAAGTGCGCGAGCGCGTGCGTGCCTACAACAACGGTGCGGCGAAGAAGAAAGGTGCGCTGCCGCTCAAGCTCAAGACACATCCATTGTTTGCTGCGCCCTGTGCGTCAGGTGACTCACGCTGCGAGGCGTTGAAGGAGCGTGGCGAGTGTCCGCACGACGCCGACCAGATGCCGCTGGCCGAGCTGGTCGTGAAGCATCCGTTCTGCGGCGCGCAACGAACCACGCAACGCTGGTATGCCGACCCGCTGCTCGACGCAAAGAACGGGCGCGACTACACGCTGCGTACCGTCTTCACACACGACCACTTGAGCCCCAGTTCGCACCAGCAGCACGGGCTGTACGCGGCGTTGATCGTTGAGCCGGCGAATTCGGTGTGGCTCACGCTCGATTCGGCCGATCTGGACTGGGGCAAGCTTTGCAGTCTTGATGAAGTGACCGCGCAGGCCGAACGTGCCAAGGTGCTCGGCGGCGCAAATCTATCGGATCGCTTTCATGCAGCTTGTCATGAACGCACAACGGTTGCCGCGGTTGGCCCAAACGAGCTGCGCGAGCCGCTGATCCTTCGCGACGACGGCGGGCCAACCTCAAGCCGCGCCAACATCGTCTCGCCGCTGTGCCTGCACGGCCAGCCGTTCGCCGGATCGCGGAAGGATTCGAATCCGCTTGATCCGGCCGTCAAAGCCGCCGGCGGCGTCGAGTGCGCGGACCCGCAGCTGCGCACCCGCGACACGCGGCGCGAATTCGCGCTCGCGTTCTCGGACTTCAACATTCTCTACAACACCGCGCTGGAGCCGATCAACCCCGAGTCGAGAGACCTATCGGCGTTGCGACTGGGCCAACGACAAGTCGCAATCAGCATTCCGGCGCCGCTCGCGATCTCGTCAGAAGACCCGGGCACGCAGCTGATCAATTACCGCAACGAGCCGGTGCCGCTGCGCATCGCGGAGCGGACGCCCGATCCGGTGCTCGGCGGCTTCAGCTTCGAGCAAAAGCTTTGCGCGCCCGATGATCTTCTGTGCCGTGGCGACATGGCCAACGTATTCAGCACGCGCGCCCATGCGGATCACGATCGCAAACTCGCGACGAGCGACTACGGCACCTTGATCGCGCCAGCCAAGCGGCAGTTATTGGCCGGCACACCGTATCACCACTCTCTCGATTCAGTCATAGCCGACGTTGAGAAATGGCGGCGTGACTTCAACTGCGCGCTCTATCCAGACACCGAGGCGGGTCTGCGCGGTCCGTGCCGTATCAAACGGCAGGAGCCGTGGCGATTGATGGGCGACCCGGCGACCCCGATCCTGCCGGTGTATGAAGGCGACCCGATGTACGTGCGGCTAATCCAGGGCTCGCAAGAAGCGCAACACGTGTTCGCGATGACCGGTCAGAAGTGGCTGCGCGAGCCGGACAACAAGCATTCGGGCTACGTCAGCGCACAGCCGTTGGGTATCTCCGAGCACTTCGAGATTGATGTGACGATCAGCCCCGATGCGGCGCCTCGACTGGACAGCCTATATCTCGGCTCGTCGGTTGACCAGTTGTGGGACGGCATGTGGGGGCTGGTGCGAAGTTGGGGCAGGGAGCGTAGCGGCGCGCCGGGCGGTGGGCTGCCGGTCGCGGAGCGGCCAGGCGTGGCGCGTCTGAACGCGATCAATCAACCTGCCGGCGCGCCAGTGCCTTATCCACTTTTGCCGGCATTCTCCGATCGCGAGGCGCAGGTGTGCTCACCCACCGATCTTCCCGAGGGCAGGAAAGACAACAGCGTCTACGACAACCGGCTCATGTTCGACATCAGCGCCGTTCTCGCCTGCGAACTGAACGGGAGTTGCGCCACGCCCAAGCGTGGCCTCCCATACAACCGGCGCATCGGCCTCGACGATCCGAACGCGATTGTGTTCGTGCGCAACAACCTGTCGCCGGGCGAACCTGAGCCGGCGAATGCGTCGATGAGCAGGAAAGAAAGCAACGCAGAAATCCTGGAGCGGCTGAAACGAGATTTTCGCGCAGGCAAGCGCCAACTCGAACCGCTTGTGCTGCGCGCCGCGGCCGGATCCTGCATGGAACTGCAGTTGCGCAACCACCTGCCGGGCAACCTAGGCGACGGCCCCGCGCCTGGCGGCGTTGCAACGATGGCCCACTTCAGCGACAACTTCATGTCGATGATCGTGGACGGATTCAACTACAACCAGCTTCGCATGTCGTCGGTCATCGGACTGGCCGCGCCGATGATGGCGCGCTATGGGCTGAAGGCCGATGGCGCCAACTTCGGCGCCAACTCGTTGATGCTTCAGGCAATAGCGGACGAAGCCGATCGGCCTGCCGTCGAAGCTTCCAGCGCGCCGACCGACTCCGCGGCCTCGCCCGCGACGCCGGCACCGCGGGCTACGCCTGCTACGCCGGCCGGCAACGCCACAGCGAATCCGCAAGGCGATCCAAAACCGGCATCCATGAACCTGGAACGCCCGCTCGCAGCCCTCGCTCCACCCTGCCACGAAGGCGAAAAAGACGATGGCAAATGCCTGCTGAACGGCATGCTCTGGTATGCGGGCGATTACCGACTGAAAGCTGCACCGGGGTCGGCGGCAACCCCGCTTGGCGTCCGTGATCCGGCGCCGATCGAATTCGGCGTGCTGCCGCTGTCGAGTTTTGCCGACGTGATCAAGCATCCCGCGCACGGCGCGATCGGCGCACTAGTGATCGGGCCGGAGGGGAGCCGGGTTTGCCCAGCTGAAAGCGCGGAGGAGCGAGTAGCCGACCATGCCAGTAACACCAGCGCAAGCATCTGCGATGCTGCAGGCAAGCACCTTTATCGCGACTTCGTAATGGTGCTGCAGGATGCGGTCGACGCGAAAATCGGTGGCGATGCGGTGTCCAACCTCAAGGGTGCCGAAGAGCCCGACGATTACGGACAGAAGGCCGTCAACTACCGCAGCGAGCCGCTGTGGGCGCGTCGCGGCGGCGACCCGTCGGTCGAGTTCGAGGAGCGCGGCGAGTTCGACTATGCGGGCGTGCACAGCTCGAAGTTGCTGCGCAACGATCGAGACGCAACGTTGGTCGCTCACGCGCAAGGGAAAGCGATTCTTGATAAACAGGGCTTCGCGGCCGCGTCACGTCTACTGCGCTGCCAGTCGGGTATCTCCCTGCTGCTGCAACCGGGTAGCGAGCTGTGTGACCCGGAAACGCCAATATTCGTCGCTCAGGCGGGAAGCGAAGTGCGCTTGCGCGTCGTGCACCCGGGCGGCCACACGCGGCAGCAGGCGATCACGGTGTACGGGCACGAATGGAATCCGGCGCCCTGGAACAATGGCTCCACCGCGCTGCCGCTTACGCATGCCGAAGCGATCGAACACGGGTGGACCAACCAGGGCAGCTTCAACAGCGTCGGTCCCCTCATGAGCGCCAACCTGCTGATCCACGCCGGTGGCCGCGCCGAGCAGCCGATGGATTACCTGTGGCACAGCCAGGCGAGCTTTCTGCACGACGGCGGCATCTGGGGCCTGCTGCGTGTGATTCCGAAAGCACAGCGAACGCAAAAAGCGCATTGACTTGTTCAAGGGGAATCGACCATGCCAAATCCGACAGTATTGCGCGACGACGCGCTTGCGGGCGCGGTGAGTTTCGACTGGAGCATTCACCCGCAACTCGGCAGGTTGAGCCTGCCGCATAGTATTTCGCGCCTGTCGCACCGCTACGAATACCTGGAGGGCACGGTCACGATCGACCTGGATGGACCACAGACGAAGGTGCGGCGCTGCGACAACGACCTCGACTTCAACTTCAAGCGGGGCGAAGGCTTGCTGGTCGGCGACAACAAGCTGTCGACGATGCCCATTCACCTGCTGTTCGATCCGCCGATCAGGGGACTCGGCTGCAGGGTATGTCCGGTCGGTGACGAAGGCGCGCACTATGAGCCGCTGCTGCGCGTGCGTCGCAGCGATGGCGCGTCGAACTTCTTCCACGCGGACGGGCAGCTGCAGAAAAAATACGAATGCGCACCGTTCATCGGCGTGCGCGCCGACGACGGCGTGCTAATCACTGAAGCCTCGTACGATGTATTCGATCCGTTCAATCGCATCGAATTCATCAAGCTCGGAATCGGCACGTTCTATTTTGTGAAAGCGTGATGATGAAGCGCTTGTCGCTTTATTGCGTGCCGCGGGCCGCCTTGGCGTTCGCTTGTGTCATGTGGATTCCTGTGGCCGCCCGATCGGAGGCCAGCGTGCCGCTCGAGCGGATGGAGCAGGGCGGGATCGCGGTGTCGTTAAGTATCGCGTCCGGTGATGCCGGCGGCGCAGTCGCGCGCATCGACCTGACAGACGCCGCCAGTGGCATCCCGATCCGCGGCGCGCGACCGGCAGCCTGGATGCTGCGGCGACGCTCCGAACAGGTTGCCAACGAGCAAAGCTGTGAGGACAAGGCGCGCACTTTGGTGGGCGGCTCGATCGGCTCGCGCGCCGATGTCGATCTGAACGGATGGCGACTTGTCACACTGAACCAGGACGGCACCGTCGCGTTTATCAATCCGTTCGTCGGCATCCGAAACAGCAAGCTCGAATCGATCGTGCAGTTGCCCGCGCTCGGCCACGACTGGGTCTGGATGCCGCGCACGCAGCGTCTGTTCGTGACGCTGCGCGATGCGGGATTGGTCGCGGTGATCGACACCATCTCGCGCCGCCTGGTGCGGACGATCTCGACTGGCGACGGCAGCTTGCCCACGCGCATCGTCGCTGATCCGGGCAACGCACGGGTCTGGGTCGGTCTGGACGGCTCGGCGGCTCTGGTTGCGCTCGATGCCGGCAGCGGAACGCAGGTCGCACGCGTGGCCGTAGGGCGCGGCTTGCATGTGCTGGCCATGCATACGGATGCGGCGTCGCTTTTCGCGACCAACAGCGAATCGGACAGTGTTTCGATTGTGGACCGCAACACGCTCGCGGTCAGCAACGTCGCAGTCGGCAACACACCGGTTGCGCTCGCATGGAGTGTCGCGGCGCAGCGGCTCGTGGCGCTGTCGGCCAACGGCGGAACGCTCGCGCTGATCGATCCGGAAACGAATTCGATTGCGCAGTCGGTTGCGTTGGCGCCTGGGGCAACTCAACTTGGGCTGTTCAGCAACGGTCGCTATGCAATCGTCGCGAACGGCCGCACTGACCGAGTCACCCTGCTCGACCTTGCAGCGGCGCGCGTGGTCGCCCAAACGACGGTTGTAGGCGAGCCCGACGCCATCGCGTTCACGCGCGAGTTCGCCTACATCCGCAGTCAGAAGTCGGCAAGCGTGCGGCTGATCAACCTGGCGCAGGCGCGCAAAGGCCAACTGGACGGCCTTACGGTGCCCATCGGTCGGTCAGCGCCTTCGGACCTGCCAGAGGCGATCAACGTCGCGAGCGTGATGGCCGAGGCGCCTGAAGGCAACGGCATTGTGATGGCAAATCCCGGCGATGGCACGGTGTACCGCTACGCCGAAGGCATGATGGCGCCGATCGGCAGCTTCAGCAACTATCGGCGCGCGGCGCGTGCACTGCTGGTGCTCGACAGCAGTCTGGCCGAGTGGGAGACCGGCCGCTTTGAAGCCGCGACCCGCATCGATCACGGGGGGCGCTACGACGTGGTGGTGCGCAATCTGCGGCCGGACGTGACCGCCTGCTTCATCGTGAGCTTGGCTGGCGTGCCGGAAAGCGATCGGGCATACGATGCGCCGAAACCGCGGCTGCAATACCAACGTACCAGCGCCGACAACGAGTGGCTGATTGGTTTTTCGCTCTCGGACGCGAAAGACCAGGCGATCGAAGATGCCGACCCGACGCTGCTTCTGGTGCAACGCAAAGGCTCCTGGCAGCGCCGCGTGGCCGCGCGGCATCTGGGTGGTGGCTGGTACGAGGCTCGCATCGAGCGCGTGCCGCATGGCGAGTTCGAGGCGATGGTTGCAGCACCACGGTCTGGCTTGACATTCGACCAGGCGCGGCTAGCGCGCCTGCAATGGCCGCTGCCCGAGCGGCAAGCCGACACGAGCATTGATGCAAAGGAGGTTAAGCCATGAACGGTCGGCAGCGTTCACCGCTGGACCCTGCACGCCGCAAGATGCTTCTCGCTTCGGCGAGCGCGCTACTCGGCACTGCAGCGGCGTTGCGACCGGCCAATGCGGCTGCCCCTCAACGGCCTGACTGGATTGCGCTGCCACGCATGCCTGACGCCGCGCTGATTGACCAAGAGGGCCATGAGCTGTGCTTCCTGTCTGACGTACTCGAAGGGAAAAAAGTCGCGATCAGCTTCATGTTCACCGGCTGCGCCACCGTTTGCCCGCCGCAGACCGCGTTGCTGCAAGAGGCATTGCGGCAGATGCGCGAGCGCGCCGGGTTGAAAGACGTGCGCATGGTCGCGCTCACGGTCGATCCCCTCAGCGACGGCCCCAAGCAACTGCGCGACTACGCGCGGCGCTTCGACCTGCCACTCGAGCGTGATGGAGGCTGGACCTTATTGACTGGACATCTGAAGCAGATCGGTCCGGTGCTCAAAAGCTTCGGTGTGGCCGCGGGGGCACCGAACGATCATCCGTCGGTGGTCTGGATCGGTGATGAACCGAGCGGTCGCTGGACCCGCACGTCGTCGCTCAATCCGCCAGAGACTGTGGTGCGCCTGTTCGAGGCGCTGCTGTGATGGACGTCCATTTGGAATTGCCGTCGGCGCAGGATCAGGACAGTCGGGCAATCTGCTGCCTTTGTGCTCCCCAGCTTCGGCTGGCAGCTTGCGCGTTCTGCGTTACTTCGCTGCGCGGGCTGCCCCAGTGTTCTGATCAATCAAGGTCGTCGCCGTTTGGCCGCACGCGAAAAACATACTCAACCATCGCTCGCGGCGCCTTGGGTTGCGACCAGCAGCATCGCAACAAAGCATCCGCCTCACCACCTTCAGGCGTCGGGGGTTTTAAGCAGCGCGTTCAGGGTTTTGTAAAACTTGCGGTCATCTCAGCCATCGCGTTCGGACTTTGCGACGGAGCGCGAGCCGCGGGCGCCGATAAGACCGAAGCCGTCATGGCCGGCCGTGCGTTGTATCGTGGCACAACCGAATTGTCGGTTCCTGTGCAAGTGACTGGCGTCGCGCTGCCAATCGCATCGCGTGCGATGACCGCCTGTATTTCGTGCCATGGCGCCCGCGGCGACGGCCGGCTCGAAGCGGGTGTGCAAGTGCCGCCGTTGACTTGGCGAGCTTTGATGCACCCCACTGGTAGGCGGCCTGCCTATCGCGATCCAGCGCAGGTGCTGGCCGCGGTGATACATGGCAGCGGGCGGGGCGGGGACAGCTTGCAGGCACCGATGCCGCAGTTCGCGTTGAATGCTGCCGAACAGCAAGCGCTGCTCGCCTACCTCCAAGTCATCGGCACTGAATACGATCCAGTACCCGGCGTGTTCACCAGCCGCATCGTAGTCGCGAGTGTGCTGCCGCTGTCGGGGCGCGCCGCCAATACGGGCGAGCGTGTGCACGCTGCGCTGGCGGCGCAGTTCGATGCGGTGAACCAGCGTGGTGGTGTGTATGGACGGCGCATCGAGTTGCGCACGGTTGATGGCGGTGCCGACGCGGCAAGCGCGTCGCGTGCCGCGCGGAAACTGATCCAAAGCGGTGACGTGCTGGCGCTGGTCGCAAGCTTGCTGCCGGATCCCGATTCTGAGGTGCGCGCCGCGCTGGCTAAGCACCGCATGCCGATGGTTGCAACGCTTGGCGTTGCAACTCGCAGCAAACGGATGGAATGGCTGACTTATCTGCTGCCTGATGTGCAGCAGCAGGTGCGTCTGCTTGCAGCCGAAATGGCGCGGCGCTGCCCGGGTGATGCTGGTGTCCCGTCCACGGTGCTGCATAGCGCGGATTTGCCATTGGACGCAGATGATCCTCCGTCGGCCGGCGCCACGTTGCGCTGGAAGGCCGTAAGCGCGGATCAGGCCGATTTTTCGGATTTGCTGCCGTTCGGATCGGCACGGCTGATCTCGCTGCTGCCGACCCGACAGCACGAAGCGCTCAAACGCTATCTGTCCGGCCGCGCAATCCGAATGGATAACGGGTGCCTGGGTACGCTGGCCGTCGTGACGGCCCCCGCCGATGGCGTGGAGCTCTCAGGTTGGCATGAGGTGATCGCGTTGCCCATGCCGCTTGCGCCGTCTGCAGTCAATTCGCAAAGCGACATCGACACCTGGACCCTGCTCGGTGACACCGCGGCGCGCGTGCTGATCGAGGCGCTGTCGCGCAGCGGTCGCCAACTCGATCCCGAACGCCTCGTTGACGCGGTGCAAGGCCTGAACCGATTCGAGCCGCAACCGGGCCTGACTTTGAGTTTCGATGCCGGTCGCATGAGCGGTTTCGATCCTGAATTTGTCTGGAGATGAACCATGAGAACTGACCCGACCTTGTGTTTTCCGTCGATCCCGGCACGCGCGGTCATCGCCGCTGCGCTCGCGATGTGCGCTGGCGGCGCGATCGCGCAGACGCCGACCGCATCGTTTTCGATGCTTGGCTATTTGCAGGAGTTGAAGATCGACAACCCAGCCGATGAGCTGTCGGGAGGATCGATGAAGATCAACGGCATCGACGTGGTGCTGCCGCAGAATCTTTTAATCACGATGCCGGGCCAGTATCTGGCGCTGTCCGACGTATTCCGCGGTCCGCATCCGGGGTCGGCACCCGCGCTCGCGCCGGTGCAAGGCTCAAGTGGCCTCGCGCTATCCGATGCGAATCGGCAGCCGATCCCGTTTGAGGTGCAGGTGATCGGCAACATCGTGCCCAGCGGCGAGTACGTGGCGGGCAACGTCAAACTTACACAGCAGGATCTGAACGCTGGCGCGGGTTTCATCCGCGCGATCGATTACGCAAAGGGCGAGTTGCTGATTGGGCCAGGACCAGGCGCGATCGGCACGGCGACGGCACGAGTACGCATCAACGATCCGGAAGGGCGCTATGGTCGCAAAAACTCGGCCAAGGCAGGCGGCGGCGCGTTCGATGAGCGCTTCGCGGCCGACTCCGGCAATGCGCCGATTGCGGCCGAGACCGGTTTTCCGATGTGCATTCCGCGCATAGCGCCACCAGCCATCGATCCGATGTGTCCGCTTGTCAATCGCGCGCCACCGCCGAACCAGGGTCGATTCACCTGCGGCCCAATTGCGGCCGAGCCGTTTGCGCCGGCGCGGCCGGGCTGCAAACCGGGCGCGATGGCGCCGTTGCTGGTCGGCGACTACGTGACCTACGCTGGCATGCTGACCGAGGACAGCCCGGGAAGCAACACCTACTTTCACTCGGCGCATGCGGTGCATGCGATGGCGGGCATCTACACTTCGCCGGGCGCCGACCCGGCGTATGTGTTCATCGAGGAGGCGATTGTGGGTACGCTGGGTGAACCCTATGTCGACATCCCGCAGGAAGAGACCTCACGCGTGCGCATCGTGGGCTTCACCACTGATCCTTCGCGCCGGGTCGAGGTGCTTTTAGTAGACATCGTTGGCGGTGCCGATGTCGAGCGCCAAGTAAGCGTGTTGCAGCCGCGCCCAGTCGCGCAGATCGGCCGTGTGCGGATCACATTGCCGGCCAAGTCGAACTTTCTGCCAGTCACGCGTGAGATGCGCATCCGCGTCGAGGGTCATACGTCGACCACCGTTGCGGGCGGACTTGATTCGGGCCAATACACAGCGCCTGTGGCCGAGTACATCTTTCCCGAGAATACGCGCTTCGGTCGTCCGCGGCTGCCGGTGTCGGTACCATTCGAGAACTTCTGCTTTTTGAGCAAAGGCGGGCAAACCATCAACGTGTTGGGGCGCGACCTGACGCCGGGGCCGCTGGTGCCGTTCCCGGAGTCGGGGCATGCGCTGTCCCAGCCCCGCTCTGACGGAACGCGAGTTTGTCTGTAGCCAAGTCAGAAAAATCGATTCCGTTTTCTATGAATCGGCCTTGCGATCCGAGGCTATCTACCAAGCTGACTTGGTGGTTGGCAGACAACAAGGCACCGTTAGGCCAAGTGCCGGCAATCGTCGATCTGCGGATCCTTGTGTCGGTTGACTACATGCCGTTTAACCCCGGAGAAGACAGTTTGTCTAGAGCGGCGCGGGCTATCTCAACTACATCGGCTGGCAGCCGCGTGCCGCGTGCCGCGTGTCGTGGCCATAGCTCGGAAAGCGTTCACGCGGATCAAGCACCGAAGCGTCGATCAACGCGTCGACCAACGCTTCGTCCTGATTCTCTAGCAGGATCGACTTGTGAATCTCCCAGCTCGCTGCGTCAAGCCGCGGAAAGCACGCGAGCCGCGCAGCCAGAGCGAGTTGCCTGTTCTGCAGACCGCCAAGAAGCTGGTGCAAACCGGTATAGCGAAGCGCCTGCGCTTCAGCGGCAATCCGCAGAAGGCCCGCGCTCGTTAGCGGCAACGCGGCTGAAGCGGCGGACGTCCAGCGATCCAGTACGCCCGGGTAGCCGCTGACCCGGCGCAGCAGTGTCTCGTCGAGCTCGTCCTTTGCTGGGGGCAGGCGCGAACGGATGTGTTCAAGCATTCGACGCCTTTCTCGCTCGTCGTCGCCGATCGTCGCCTCAAGCCGCTGGATGACGGCGCGGGCGCTGAACTGGCACAGGTCTTCCGCATGCTGTAGTGCCTCGTCGGCGACTTTGCCGAAGGCCGCCTGCTGCGGGTCACGGATCGCGACCAGAACATGTGTGTCGGCCCAATCCTCGTCGTGTTTGAGCACGCTCTCGATCGTCGCGTATTCGATGCGGAGCGATGGCGACTTCTCCCAGGCGTCGAGGATGAGCACGACCCGTCGCTCGCTGATCGTGGCGACCAGGGCAACCAGCGACTGCACCTGCTCGTACGGCAGGGGCGCAAGCTGAAGCCCGCCGCTGAGCAAATCTTTCTGCGCATCGGCCAATCCGTCAAACGCGCTGCGCACCGTTGCCGCGACGCCTTCGGGAAGCTGCTTACTCGCGAGCTTTTCAAACATCGCCCTGACCATTTGCCCAGCGCGCGGAACGAAGTTTTTTTGTGTCGCTGCCAAAGACTCAGCGCTTGGTCCCGCATGGTGCTGTCGGCAAGCCAGCGCATATAGAAGGTCGGAGACCGTGTACAGCAGGCGACTCGTCTCCTGCCCTTTCGACTCGTGGTAGCCGACCAGAAATCTCCCCTCCTAAAGCAGGCGGCGGGCGACCTCATGCAGCGTCCACGTCTTGCCCATCATCGGCCGCGCGACAAGGGCCGTCAGCCCCGGCTGCCGTGCGCGATCGATGAGGCGGTGGATGTCAGGCTCGCGGCCGAACAGATAATCGCGGCGGTCGGAGAAGTCGTCGGCCATGAAGGCACTTTAGAGGCACTTGTAAAACTCGTACATCCAGTGGCGTCCATTGCAGCGCTTGGCCAGCCTGCGCCTGAGTTTGCGCGGCGCAGTGAGGAATAGGCGTGGCCAGCCAAATGGTCCTTTGGCGCTACCCCGCACTGGCTGCTGACACTGCCCTGAGGTGACGCGAAAACCAAACCCAGAAGCGCACCACCGACCGGCCGGAAACTGCCAAGCCACGCGCCGGCCTGCTCGACCGCTTCGACCGCAGCTACCTTGGCAGCGCAGGAGACCTGATTCATGATCGACGCACTCATCGCAGGCAAGCTTTAAGGCACACCAGAACAACGCACCGGCAAGAGCGGCAAGCCGTTCAACGTGGCCAAGGTCCGAGCGGCTGTTGGCGGTGACGAACAGGCGGTATTGGGGTCACCTCAGGAAACGGAGCTCAAAGCACGGTAATGCCTGCAAGCAGCTTCGGCGTGATCAGGCGTCGGGCCACTCATGAGTTCCGCTCTCAACTCAGGCGGAGCCGACCGGCGGCTGCCCCAGGAAGAACCGCACCATCTCAGCCGACGCATCCGGCCCCGTCGCGTCCGTGTAAGACCCGCTGGCATCGCCACCCGCCCATGCGTGGCCGGCGCCGTGCAGCACCCAGGACTCAATGCGCGCATGCCCTTGCCCGTCCGAATAAGTCGTGCGGCTGTAGCCGCGCCCGCCCGCTGCCACGCCGTCTTGCGTGCTCGGCGTCAGGGGCAGCCTGTCGCCGGCCTCCTGCGCCAGCGCGTGGGTCGCCTGCCGAGTGATCTCGGCGCCATTGCCCTGCCCGACGGTGTGATCCTGGTCACCGTGGAAGACGATCGTCGGCACGAAATGCGCCGTCTTCTTGCGCGCGCCGGAAGCAGCCCCTGGCAAGTTTGACAAGCCCGGCAGGTTCGACAAGTCAGGCATGCCGCCGCGGCCTCCCGCCATCGCTGCGAACGCGGACGGCATGTCGTGCGCGGCCGCATAGGGCAACCCCGAGTGCGCACCGACGGCTGCATACAGCTCCGGATAGGTCTCCCCGAGGATCACGGCCATGGCCGCACCCGCCGAGAGCCCGGCCACGTAGATGCGGCGGGGGTCCACCGGGTAGTTCGCAGCGACCTCGCGCGTGATGCCCGCGATCAGCGAAGGCTCGCCGCTGTCACGCATCTGGTCCTGCGCCTGGAACCAGTTCCAGCACTTGGAGCCGTTGGCGTTGGCGGCCTGCTCGGGATAGACGACGATGAAACCGTGCTCCTCAGCGAGCCGGTTCATCTGCGTGCCGGCAGCGAAGTCGTCGGGCGACTGCGTGCAGCCATGCAGCATGACGACCAAAGGCATCGGCTCGCTGGACTCACTGGCACTGCTCGCCGGCACATAGAGCTTGTACGCCCGGGCACCGGCCGGGTTGCGGAACTGGCGCGTGACGAACGCGCCGGGCGCGGCCGGCTCGCTATGGGAAGCGGGTCCAGGCAAAGCGGGTTCTTCCGCTCGGACGCTTACTGTGCGCGCGGCAACGTCAATGACCGAAGCGTCGGTGCCGGCTGCGGGTGCCTGGTGCAGGCCCGCCGAAGACAGCGCTTGCCGGATCGTCTCGGTGACGCCCTGCATCGGTCCGCTGTCGGTCTTGAGGCCCGCCGAGGCGAGCGCACGCTCGATCGTGGCCGTGATGCCGGCGGTGTCGAAGGAACGCATTTTTGAGGCGAAGGTTGGGTTCATTAATGGCTTTCCGGGGTGGTTTGCTGGTTGAGGGTTGACGAAGGGGAGGAGAGAAGAGAAGGAATGGATCAACGCATGCGGTCCGCCAGCGCGCGGCGGACCTCGGGCGTGGCATGGAAGGCGCCCAGCACCGAGACCGATTCAATCGTGGCGCGGGCGAGTTCGGGTGTGACGTCACGGGCGATCCGAGCCAGGCCGACGACCTGGATCTGCAGCCGCTCGCCGGCGGCCTGCACACGCTCCAGGTCCGCCTTGCTCCACTGCTGCAGCCCAAGCGTCAGCGCGCGTCGGGCAACGGCCTGCTTGAGCACATCGGCATGCAGGGCGACCTGGTTGCGAACCGCGGTTCGCACCAAGTCGCTGCGGTTGGAATAGAAGCCTTCTTGCACCAGAAGGTCGACCTGCCCCAAGTCGACGACTCCCAGGTTGACGGTCATCTTCTCGGTTTCGCCGACGCGGGACTTGGGTTCGATGATTGGGACAGTGCTCACAATTACTCCGTGTGGAATCCATATGGATGGTACATGGAGTATTACAAGAGCGCCTGCCTAAAACTTTCTGCGGGCTATCAAGCTCGTCGCGAGCTGGCGGGGGTCGTCACAGAAAACGGATCGCAAAGCACCCCAAGCCCCGACCACAGGCTTTACTGCCGAATGAAGCTCACAGGCGGTCTACTTATGCGAGCAAAACGGCCACTCGACAGATCAACGCGTCCGGCTCCAGCCCGACCTGTTGAGGTCGCTCGGGGGCTACATGACCTGAACGCCGTTGGCGGCTTGTCCGCTGCCGAGCGAATCATTGGACAAGCCATTTGGCCAGCCGGTGCGGCGGCGTTCAATTGGGATGCGCCGGCCGCAGTTAACTGACGCGCTCCGAGTGCGCAGATATAGCGCCGCAGTGCGGGTCCGCCGCTTCTATGGCTGGCCTGGTGGCTCCCGTCGCTCCAGTGCACCAGCCGCCGCGGTCCTGCGGGTCGACATCACCGGCTGCAGCCACAACGCCGCCGCGTCGGCAGGTTCCAGCGGCTGAAGCTGCGTGTTGTCCAGCAGCACGCTGGACGCCAGTGAGCGCAAGGCTTTCACGTCCGCCTCGGCCAAGGGCGCCACAATGGCGATGATGGAGACGGCGCAAAAGAACCCAGGTGATGCCAACCTCGTGCACATCCCCGGCTTCCAGCTGCTCGGTGGCGGCGTGCCGGTGAAAGCGGGCAATGAAGTGATCGGCGCAGTCGGTGCGGGCGGTGCACCTGGCGGACACCTGGACGACCAGTGCGCGGTCGCCGCATTGGACACCGTAAAGGACCAGCTCAAGTGAAGCGTGCGCTGCTGGACGCCGCGCTGGCCATCGTCACCACCGCGGCGGTGGCGCAAGTGGCCCCGACAACGGAAGAAGCAGCAGCCTACACCGGGCTGTTCGCAGCCGCCTGGCAGGGCGATGCGGCTGCGGTGGCGCCTGCCGACCGGGCGCAACTGGAAGCGCGCGACGCGCATGGCCGCACGCCGCTGCATGTGGCCACCTTCGCGCGTCGGCACGACGTCATTCGTGCGCTGGTCAAGGCCGGCGCAAAGCTCGGCGCGTTCGACAACGATCGCTACGACGCGGTGACGATCGCCGCAGTGGCCGACGACGAAGCCACACTGGCTTTGCTGCTCGAACTCGGCGCCAGCGCCGGATTGACCACCAGCCGATACGACGGCACCGCATTGATCGCCGCCGCGCATCTTGGCCATGACGGCGCCGTACGGCAGCTGATCGCTGCCGGCGCACCGCTCGATCATGTCAACAATCTGCATTGGACAGCACTGATCGAGGCCGTGGTGCTGGGTGACGGCGGGCCGCGCCATCAACGTGTCTTGCGCGATCTGCTGGCCGCCGGTGCCGATACGCAACTGGCCGATCGCGATGGCCGCACACCGATCGTGTTGGCACGCGCCCATGGCTATGTCGCGATGGTGCGCGAACTCGAAGCGGCTCGTGTGAAATAACGGCCAGCTCGACGTGCGCTGCGCATCTGCCCGCGGACGGCAGCGCTGGGGGTAGGTGAAGTGGGCATGGCCGTACCGTGCGCGCCGCGCGGCCTTCACGGAAACCTTCTGCACACCACGCCGAGGTTCCCGACCGGCATGCCCGACTTTGCAGCGTCAGAAGCGCGATGGGCCAGGCGTGTCGAGCTTGGGTTCAGGCTGGCATCGGGGATGCTGGTCCGAGGTTGCCAAGGCCGCGCCAGGTCGCCTGGTGCCCACGGTCGTGAGTCGGGCTGCGTTCAAGCGCAGCCGAAATGTTTGTTACGCTGCGCCCCGGTCAATTCGACAAGCGGCGCTGTGCTTCGCCGCTGCCGGTTCCAGGAGTGTTCGTGGAAGCGTTTTTCGTATCCGCCGGTGTGGTCGCACTCGGCGAAATAGGTGACAAGACCCAGTTGTTGGCAGCCAGGTTCCGGCGCCCGTGGCCGATCGTTGCGGGCATCTTGATCGCCACATTGGTCAACCATGCGGGCGCTGGGCTGGTCGGTGCCTGGGTAGCCAACGCACTGGGTCCGGACGTCCTGCGTTGGGTGATTCGGGGCTTCGTTCGTCGCCATGACAGCCTGGATGCTCATCCCTGACAAGATCGATGCCGATTTCCCTGGCCAGACGCGGCGCTTCGGCGTGTTTGCCACCACCGTTGTTGCCTTCTTTCTGGCGGAGATGGGCGACAAGACGCAGATTGCCACCGAGGCGTTGGCGGCGCGGTACGACGCGCTGGTTTCGGTCGTGGCCGGAACCACGCTCGGCATGATGTTGGCGAACGTGCCTGCCGTCTTCCTCGGCGACCGCATTGCCACGCGGGTTTCAATGAAGATGGTTCACGCTGTGGCAGCCGCGATCTTTGCGATCCTGGGCGTGCTGACGCTCCTGAACGTCGGCAATACTTTCTAAAGTCGCCTGTCGACTGCAAGCGTGCAGGTTGTCGCCATTGGCGCACTGAGATCGGGTGCCGATCTAACGTGGCGGCAGTCCCTGACGGGTTCCAGGATGCGCTAACGTCGCTCCCATGCGCAACATCGGCCGCAAGGCCCGCCACGTCATAGCCCAGCCGGGCCGCTTCTTTTTGCAGACGCTCAAGGCGTTCCGCGCCAACCAGGGCATGTTGCTGGCGGGCGCCGTGGCGTACTACGCGCTGCTCTCGATCGTGCCGCTGCTGATTCTGTCGGTGATCGCGCTGTCGCATCTGACCGATCAGGCCAACGTGCTAGCCACCATCGGCCGTTATCTGGAGTGGTTGCTGCCCGGACAGTCGCCCGCGATCGTCGCAGAACTGGACAAATTTCTGACGCACAGCAACGTCACCGGCTGGGTGCTGCTGGGCACCATGCTGTTTTTCAGTTCGCTCGCATTCACCGTGCTGGAAAACGCGATGTCGGTGATCTTCTTTCACCGGGTGGCGGTGCGGCGGCGGCACTTTCTGGTGTCGGCGTTGCTGCCCTATGGCTACATCCTGGCGCTTGGACTCGGCCTGCTGCTGGTCACGGTGGTGGTGGTCAGCCTGCAGACGATCGGCAAGGAGGAGTTGTTGCTGTTCGGCCGGTACTGGTCGCTCAGCGGGTTTTCCGGCGCGCTGCTGTATCTGATCGGCTTCACCGGTGAGGTGTTCATGTTGACCGCGATCTACCTGGTGATGCCGGTCGGCCGACTGAAGCTGCGCCATGCGTTGATCGGCGGCCTGACGGCGGCCATCCTTTGGGAAGGCACGCGGCATCTCCTGGTCTGGTACTTCAGTTCGCTGTCGCAAGTCAGCGTCGTCTACGGGTCCCTCACGACCGCAATCGTGGTGCTGCTGAGTCTGGAGATTGCAGCGGCGCTGCTGCTGTTCGGCGCACAGGTGATCTCCGAGTACGAGCGCATCGAAAGCCAGCCAGCGGATCGGCCGGACGCGTCGCCGCGCCCGTTTCGCACTGGATAAGGGACGCAAGGCATCAGCTCCGTGGATGAGTCACGTCGCCTGGGCCAACGTCCTCACAGCCTCAATACCCCACTGCCGATCTTGCCCTTGTTGCTCGCATCACTGCCATCCACCCAGACCCACGCATGAGGACATCCATGAAGACCTATTCAATCGCCACGATTCCCGGCGACGGCATCGGCAAGGAAGTCGTGCCTGCCGGCCAGGAAGTGCTCGAAGCGTTGGCAGCCACCAGCAACCGTTTCCAGTTTGCATTCGAGAACTTCGACTGGGGCGGCGACTACTTCCGCAAGCACGGCGTGATGATGCCCGATGACGGTCTGAACGCGATCTGCAGCAAGGACGCGATCCTGTTCGGCTCGGCCGGCGACCCGCACATCCCCGACCACATCACGCTGTGGGGCTTGCGCCTGAAGATCTGCCAGGGCTTCGACCAATACGCCAATGTGCGTCCGACCCGCATCCTGCCGGGCATCGACGCGCCGTTGAAGCGCTGCGGCCCGGACGACTTGAACTGGGTCATCGTGCGCGAAAACTCCGAAGGCGAATATGCGGGCGTCGGCGGCCGGGTTCATCAGGGCCACCCGATCGAGGCCGCCACCGACGTATCCATCATGACTCGCGCCGGGGTCGAACGCATCATGCGATTTGCGTTCAAGCTCGCGCAATCGCGCCCGCGCAAGCTGCTCACGGTGATCACCAAAAGCAATGCGCAGCGCCATGCGATGGTGATGTGGGACGAGATCGCGCTGCAGATCTCGAAAGAGTTTCCGGACGTCACCTGGGACAAGGAGCTGGTCGATGCGTCCACGGCACGCATGATCAACCGGCCGGCCTCGCTCGACACCATCGTCGCGACCAACCTGCATGCCGACATCCTGAGCGATCTGGCCGCTGCATTGGCCGGCAGTCTGGGCATCGCACCAACGGCCAACATCGACCCGGAACGCCGTTACCCGTCGATGTTCGAGCCGATCCACGGCTCGGCCTTCGACCTCATGGGCAAAGGCCTGGCCAACCCGATCGGCACCTTCTGGTCGATCGTGATGCTGCTGGAGCACCTGGGCGAGACCGAAGCCGCTCAGCGCGTCATGGCAGCCGTCGAGGCGGTCACTGCAGACAAGTCCCTGCACACCGGCGACCTCGGCGGCCAGGCCAGGACCGTCGACGTCACACGGGCCGTCTGTGCGCATGTCAGCGGCACCAAACAACGCCGAACCGCGTGATTCGGCCCATAAGAACAAAAAGGCACATCTTGAAAACAACCAGCGCTCGTTCCGCGGTTGTTCTGGCCGCATTGGCACTTGGCCTTGCGGCAATCGGTGCCCATGCCCGGGCGTTCCCAACCGAGCCGGTCAAGTTCGTCGTGCCGTTTCCACCGAGCGGCAGTTTGGGCGTCCCCGGCATCGTCACGCCCACCGGCACGCCCAAGGACGTGGTGGCCAATCTGAACCCCGAGATGGTGACGATCATTCGACCGCCGGAATTTCGCAAACGCAGACAGGAAATCGGCGTCGAGCCCATCGGCGACACATCAAACCAGATGGCGGCGCGGATCAAGGGCGATATCGCCGAATACGCCCGGTTGGTGAAAGACACGAACACCTCGATCGACTGATCGAACAGGCACCGCAACGAGACGACCCACGGCGTGGGAAAGAGCCGCTGACCCGGGCGCCGGTTGACAATGCTGGGTTGGCTGACCAACCCAGAACCGCTTCGGGCTGATATGATCCCATTCTTGGCAAGCGCCTACAGCCGACTGGCAAGCGTTTGGCACGCTGCTTGCGGTTCGCAAATATCAAAAGCCTTTGAGAAGGCATTGCACCGATTGAAGGGCATTGCGGGCCTGATCGGCACACCTTATTCGTAGACGATCTGCGCCTGTCCGCGATCGGCCTCGCGTGCCCACCCGGCCAGCGCCGCGTCGCTCGGATAAAACAGCGCGTCGGTGCCGAGTTGCAGTTCGGCTACTGCGCCGTCGCGCTGCAACGCCAGCCGCACACCCAAGCCGCGTACCAACTCGCCCTCTTCAGACGCCTCGCGCCTCGCCGGGTAGTCGCGCAGCAGCCGCGCCACATCGGGGTCGCTGCCGTTGACTGCCACCCGCAGGAACTTGCCGAAGCGGCAACGCGCTGCGGTCAAGTCCCACACCTGCTGCACCTGAAACCGCGCCTCGAAGCCGCCGCGTCCAGGCTGCAGCCGGCCACTCACGACCACGATCTCGTCGTCTTTGAGCAGGTTGCGGTTCGCGTTCAGCACCGCTTCGTCGGCGACGGCTTCGATCTGCATCGATTTGTCGTCCAGCTTGAACAACCCCACCCGGCCGCGGTTGCCGTTGATCGTGCGCAGGTCGCTGACCAAACCCGCGATCGTCTGCGGCTCACGGCTGTCAGACAGTTCGGCGATTTCGCGCTTGGCGAATCGGCGCACTTCCGTGGCGACTTCGTCGAACAGATGGCCTGAGAGAAAAAACCCGATCGCGGCCTTCTCGAACATCAGCCGCTCTTTCACGCCCCAAGGGTCCGCCGCGACCAGGTCCGGCTCCTGCGTGCTGGAGCCATGTGCTTCGGTGTCGTCACCCATGTCGAACAGGCCGCTTTGTTGTGCATTCGCCTCGACTGTGCTCGCGTACTCGAACGCGCGGTCGATCGACGCATTGAGCGAAGCGCGATCCGTATTCAGCGAATCGAATGCGCCCGCCTTGATCAACGCATCGACCGCGCGTTTGTTGATGCGCGTGCGGTCCAACCGCGCGCAGAAGTCGAACAGGCTCGTGAAGGGGCCGCTCTGCGTACCCCGCGCACCGGTGCCGCGGCCTTCGCGCGCGGCGACGATTGCTTGCACCGCTTGCTCGCCGGTGCCTTTCAACGCGCCCAGGCCGTAGCGAATGCTCTTGTCGGTGACCGGCTCGAACCGGTGCAAACCGAAGTTCACATCCGGCGGCTCGAACGTCAGGCCTTCGCGCAGTGCATCGGCATGCAGCAGTCGCAGCTTGTCGGTGTCGTCCATCTCCACCGTCATGTTCGCGCAGTAGAACTCAGCCGCGAAGTGGACCTTGAGCCACCCGGTGTGATAGGCCAGCAGCGAGTAGGCGGCCGCGTGCGACTTGTTGAAGCCGTAGCCCGCGAACTTCTCCATCAGGTCGAAGATCTCGTCGGCCTTGACAGCATCGATGTCGTTCTTCGCTGCACCGGCGCGGAAGATCTCGCGGTGCTCGGCCATCTCCTCGGCTTTTTTCTTGCCCATCGCACGGCGCAAGAGATCCGCGCCACCAAGCGAGTAGCCGCCCAGGATCTGCGCGGTCTGCATGACCTGCTCTTGGTAGACCATGATGCCGTAGGTCTCCGACAGCATCTCTTCGACCAGCGGGTGCGGATACTCGACCGGTTCGCGGCCGTGCTTGCGTGCCACGAAGCTCGGGATCAGGTCCATCGGGCCGGGGCGGTACAACGCGTTCAGCGCGATCAGGTCTTCCAGCCGCGTCGGCTTTGCATCCTTCAACATGCCCTGCATGCCCCGGCTCTCGAACTGGAACACGGCTTCGGTCCGGCCTTCGGCAAACAACTGGTATACGCGCCGGTCGGTCAGCGGCACGTCCTCGTAGTTGAATTTTGCCTGCGCCGGGTGCCGCCGCACCACCAGCTCGCGCGCGATCTCAAGGATCGTCAGTGTCGCCAAGCCCAGGAAGTCGAACTTGACGAGGCCGATCGCCTCCACGTCGTCCTTGTCGAACTGGCTCACGGCCGAATCGCTGCCGGGCTGCTGATAGAGCGGGCAGAAGTCGGTCAGCTTGCCCGGTGCAATCACCACGCCGCCCGCGTGCATGCCGATGTTGCGCGCAACGCCTTCGAGCTTCTGCGCCAACTCGACCAGCGTGCGCACTTCCTCCTCGCGTTCAATGCGGGCCCTCAACTGCGGCTCCATCGAGATCGCGTAGTTGTTGCGGTCGCCCGGCACCGCGGGCTCGGGCGGGTACTGGATCGTGACGGGCTGGCCTGGCTTGTTCGGGATCAGTTTGGAGATGCCGTCGCAGAACGTGTAGCTCATGTCGAGCACGCGGCCGACGTCGCGCACGGCAGCGCGCGCGGCCATGGTGCCGAAGGTCACGATCTGGCTCACGGCCTGACGCCCGTACTTTTGCTTGACGTAATCGATCACGCGGTCGCGGTTGGTCTGGCAGAAGTCGATGTCGAAGTCGGGCATCGACACCCGGTCGGGGTTCAGGAAGCGTTCGAACAGCAGCTTGTATTCGAGCGGGTCGAGGTCCGTAATGTTCAGCGAATACGCCACGAGTGAGCCCGCACCCGATCCGCGCCCCGGGCCGACCGGGCAGCCGTTCGCCTTGGCCCAGTTGATGAAGTCCCCGACGATCAGGAAGTAGCCGGGAAAACCCATGTTCAAGATCGTTTTGATCTCGAATGCGAGCCGCTCGGCATAGCGCGGGCGCTCGGCTTCGCGTTTCGCGGCATCGGGGTAAAGCTTCTCCAGCCGCTTTTGCAGGCCTTCCTCGGACGCGATGCGAAAATACTCGTCGATGGGCAGCTGCTTGCCATCAACCACCGGCGTCGGATAGTCGGGCAGGCGCGGGCGGCCGAGGTCGAGCGTGACGTTGCAACGGCGCGCGATCTCGACGCTGTTGGCCAACGCACTCGGCAAGTCGGCAAACAACGCCGCCATCTGCGCGCTCGACTTGAAATACTGCTCGCGTGTGAAGCGCCGCACGCGGCGCCGATTGCCGAGGATTTCGCCCTCGCTGATGCACACGCGCGCCTCATGCGCGTCGTAGTCGTCGAAGGTGGTGAACTGCACTGGATGCGTGGCCACCACCGGCAGGCCGAGTGCGGCGGCCAGCGGCACGGCGGCCGACACATGCACGTCGTCCTCGGGTCGGCCGGCGCGCTGCAGCTCGATGTAGAAGCGCTGCGGAAACATCGCCGCGAGTTGTTCGGCGACCAGCCGCGCACGCTGGGTGTCGCCTTGCAGCAGCGCAGGACCCATCGGCCCGGCCTGTGCGCCGGACAGCACGATCAAGCCTTCGTTCAATTCCGCGAGCCACTCGGCCCGGATCACCGCATTTGCCTTGACAACGTGCTGGGTCCAGCCGCGCGCGAGCAGTTCGCACAGGTTCAGATAGCCCTGCCGGTTTTGCGCGAGCAACAGCACCCGGGCGTGGGGCTGGCGGTCGTTCGTGCTGCTTTCGCCGAACCCGTCGACCATCACCTCGGCGCCGATCAGTGGCTTCACACCCTTGCCACGCGCGGCCTTGTAGAACTTGACGGCGCCGAACAGATTCGACAGGTCGGTGATCGCCAGCGCGGGCTGCCCAAAGGCGGCCGCGGCGGCGGCGATTTCATCGATGCGATTGGTGCCGTCGACGACGGAAAACTCGGTGTGCAGGCGCAGGTGGACGTACATGATGCGGCCGATTTTAGGCCGCTGCCGGTGCTCGACAGATCGCCAAAGGGCTTTCAAACGCTATTAAAAACATAGCTGAAATTGCTTGTGAATAAAGCGCTTCCGATGGTTTTTGCTCAAATCTGAGCAGATGCGGCTCGCCTGCATCGACGCGCTTTTGCAACGCGCCTTGAGACCTGCTCGGCAAGCGGTCAAATCCAAAGCCAGCGCCAAACGCGCGCCCTTGCGCAACAAGCGCATTCGCCTTGGCAGTCAGCGCCCGACCGACCCGGCAAGCAACGCCTCCCGCGCGATCAACAGCACCTGATCGTCGCCTGCGCTGGTCTCCAGCCAGACCACTTGCAGCGTCGGAAACGCCATTTCGAAATGCGCGCGCTCGTTGCCGATCTCAAGCACCAGCACGGCGTGTTCGGTCATCGAGCGGGCCACGGTGGCCAGCAGCGGCCGGACGAACGCCATGCCGTCTGCGCCGCCTGCCAGCGCCAGTGCGGGCTCAGCCCGGTATTCGGCTGGCAGTGCCGCCATGCTGCTGGCGTTCACGTAAGGCGGGTTGCACAGGATCAGGTCGTAGTGGCCTTCGCAATGCGCCAGGCCATCCGACTCGATCAGCCGAATGCGACCGGCCAGCATGTGCCGCTCGACGTTCAGGCGCGCCACCGCCAGCGCATCCGCTGACAGATCTGCCGCATCGATCGTCACGTCAGGCCAGGCCATCGCGGCGAGCACCGCGAGGCTGGCGTTGCCCGTGCACAGATCCAGCACGCGCCGTGTTTGCTCACCGAGCCAGGGATCGATCGTTCCTTCTGCAATCAGCTCCGCGATGAAGCTGCGCGGCACGATCGCGCGTTCGTCGATATGAAACGGCACACCCTGCAGCCAGGCTTCACCCGTCAGATAAGCGGCTGGCTGGCGCGACTCGATGCGTTGCTGCACCAGCGCATCGACCAGCGCGTGTCCGTTCGCGCTGACGGGGGTTTGCGCCACGCCGTCCAGGTCATCGAGCGGCAGGCCGAGGCGCCAAAGCACGAGCCACGCGGCTTCATCGAACGCGTTGGTGGTGCCGTGGCCGAACGTGACGCCAGCGGCTTCCAGCCGCGCCGCACTGGTTTCGATCAGCGCGAGCACCGACACCGACATCGGCACCGACGTCGTCAAGGTGTGCTGCCCTCGGCGAGCGTTGCGTTCAGGTTTTCGATCAGCCGTTGGTAGATGTTCGTCAGCGGCTCGATGTCGGACAGCACGATGTGCTCATCGATCTTGTGGATCGTTGCGTTCGGTGGGCCGAACTCGATGGTCTGCGGGCAGATCCGCGCGATGAAGCGGCCGTCGCTGGTGCCGCCGGTGGTCGACAGCTCGGGCTCGGAGCCGGTCTCGGCGCGGATCGCTGCGCGCATCGCATCGACCAGATTGCCCGGCGTGGTCAGGAACGGCAGGCCGCCCACGGTCCAGTCGATCGCGTAGTCGAGCCCGTGGCGGTCCAGCACCTCGCGCACCTGCTTCTGTAACGATTCGGCGTCGTGCTCGGTCGAAAAGCGAAAGTTGAAATCGATCACTGCGCTGCCCGGGATCACGTTGGTGGCACCGGTGCCCGAATGCATGTTGCTGACCTGCCAGCCGGTCGGCTGAAAAAATTCATTGCCATGGTCCCATTGGGTAGCAGCCAGCTCAGCCAGCGCCGGGGCAAACGCATGCACCGGGTTCTTGGCCAACTGCGGATACGCAATGTGGCCCTGCACGCCGCGCACCGTGAGCTTGCCTGAGAGCGAACCGCGGCGGCCGTTTTTGATCATGTCGCCGGTGCGGTGCTGCGACGTCGGCTCGCCGACCACGCACCAGTCGAGCCGCTCGTTGCGCTCGGCCAGTTGTCGGCAGACCACCACCGTGCCGTTGGTCGCAGGGCCTTCCTCGTCACTCGTCAGCAGCAACGCGATCGACAACGCGCAGTCCGGCTGCTCGGCCACGAAGCGCTCGGTTGCGACCACGAACGCCGCGATCGACGTCTTCATGTCGGACGCACCACGGCCGTACAGGCGGCCGTCGTGTCGGGTGGGCGTGAACGGGTCGAACGTCCAGGCATCGAGCGGGCCGGTCGGCACCACGTCGGTGTGGCCCGCGAAAACCAGCGTGCGTGCGGCATCGCCACCGGTCCGGCCGGCGCGCTTGGCCCACAGATTCGTGACACGCTGGTCTGCCGGGCCGCTCTCGATTGTCTCCAGCACAAAGCCCAACGGCGCAAGGCGGCCTTTGAGCAATTCCTGGCACCCGCCATCCTGCGGCGTTGGCGAACGCAGCGCAATCAGTTGCTCGGTGAGTTGCAGGGTGGCGCTGGTGGTCGCCGTGTTGTCGATCGTCGTCTGCATGAATAAAAACGCAGGTGCCAGTGCACCCACTGTCCTCGAAATTGACGCGGAAAGCTCCAGCAGGGGCCGCGGAACTGGCTTCGCCAAGCCGCAGGCGTCGCCACCGGTGAGGGGAAGCCGAGAGGCGACCGAAGGGAGCGAAGGCTGGGGAGAGAGTTTTACTCCCTCGCCACGTCCAACGTGATCTCGGTAAATGACGGCTCGTCGTCTGAATCGTCGCCGTCTTCGTGCGTCTTGGCGGCCTTCGTGAAATCGTTTTCCAGCCGCCACATCAGATTGGTCGGCGAGTCGGCTTGCGCAAGCGCTTCCTTGCGGTCCACCTTGCCCGCGCGGATGAGCTCGGCCAGTGCCTGCTCAAACGTCTGCGAGCCCTCGGTCATTGATTGCTCCATCGCTTCGCGAATGCTGGAGAAATCGGCCTTCTCGATCAGGTCGGCCACCAGCTTGGTGTTGAGCAGCACTTCGACAGCCGGCACCCGGCTGCCGTCTTTTGCGCGCAGCAATCGCTGCGAGACGATGCCCCGAAGTGCCGCTGCCAAGTCGCCCAGCATGGTGGAGCGCACTTCGACGGGGTAGAAACTCAGGATGCGGTTCAACGCCTGATAGCTGTTGTTCGCGTGCATGGTGGCCAGACACAGATGGCCGGACTGCGCATAGGCAATGGCCGCAGACATCGTGTCGCGGTCGCGGATCTCGCCAATCATGATCACGTCGGGGGCCTGGCGCAGTGCGTTCTTCAGCGCAATTTGCAGGTTTGCCGTATCGGTCCCGATCTCGCGCTGGTTCACGATCGACTTGCGGTTCTTGAACAAATATTCGACCGGATCTTCGATCGTCAGGATGTGGCCAGATGCGACTTCGTTGCGGTGGTCGAGCATCGCTGCCAGGCTCGTGCTTTTGCCCGCGCCAGTGGCGCCGACCATCAGCACCAGGCCGCGTTTTTCCATCACCAGGTCGTTCAACGCGGACGGCAGGCCCAGCGACGCCAGCGGCGGAATCGTGTTGGCGATGTAGCGCACGATCACCGCATAGGTGCCGCGCTGGCGCATTGCACTGATTCGAAAGCGCCCCGCGCCTTCGAGCGGAATCGCCATGTTGAGCTCGCCGGTGGATTCGAGCTCGACCACACGATCGGCCGAAATCACTTCGCTCAGCATCTTCAACGGTGCATCTGGCGGCAGCGCGTCGCTGCCGATCGGCAGGCACTGCCCGTCGATCTTGATCTGCGGCGGCGCGTTCACCGACAGATAAAGGTCGGACGCTTTTTTGTCCGCCATCAACCGCAGCAGGCGTTCCATCGTGTTCATGAGCGGACTTTCGTGCAGTCGGGCGGGCGGAGTCGGATGTGGGAGAAAAGCGCTATGGTCGCAGCAGATCGTTCAAGCTGGTCTTGGAACGCGTTTGCGCATCCACGCGCTTGACGATCACGGCGCAATAGAGGCTGTACTTGCCGTCGTCGCTCGGCAGGCTGCCTGAGACGACCACCGATCCGGACGGCACGCGGCCGTAAGTGACCTGGCCCGTTGCGCGGTCATAGATCTTGGTACTCTGGCCGATGTAGACACCCATCGACAGCACCGAGTTTTCTTCGATCACCACGCCCTCGACCACTTCGGAGCGCGCGCCGATGAAGCAGTTGTCCTCGATGATGGTGGGGCCGGCCTGCAGCGGCTCCAGCACGCCGCCGATGCCGACGCCGCCCGACAGGTGCACGTTGGCACCGATCTGCGCGCAGGACCCCACCGTGGCCCAGGTGTCGACCATCGTGTTTTCACCCACGTAGGCGCCAATGTTCACGTAGCTGGGCATCAGCACCGCACCCTTGGCGATGTAGCTGCCGCGGCGCGCTACAGCCGGCGGCACCACGCGCACGCCGGCTTCACGCAACTCAGCGTCATCCAGGTGCGAGAATTTGGTCTGCACCTTGTCGAAAAAGCCGAGGTCGCCTGCGCGCATGACTTCGTTGTCTTTCAGCCGGAACGACAGCAGCACGGCCTTCTTGATCCACTGGTGCGTGGTCCATTGGCCAGGCGCATCGCGCGTGGCCACACGCAGGCGACCGGCGTTCAGCTCGGCGATGACGTGTTCAACGGCGTCTTCGGTTTCTTTCGGTGCAGTCTTTGCCGACAGATTCGCGCGGTCGTCCCAGGCTTTATCGATCAGGGATTGGATGGGGTCGGACATGGGTCGCCTTGTAGATTTCTTGCAAAAGTGGAGCGGCCGGCGTGCCAGCCGCCGCATGGGAGATACCGCTGACTGGCAGCTTCAGCGCGAACGCACGAACCTGGCGATGCGCTCGGCGGCCTCGACACACTCATCGGTGCCAGCCACCAACGCCATCCGGATGCGGCCAGTGCCCGGATTCATGCCGCCCGATTTGCGCGCCAGAAAGCTGCCCGGCAGCACCGTCACATTGTATTGAGCGAGCAGATCGCGCGCGAAGTCCACGTCGCTGCCCGCCACCCCAGCCCACAGGTAAAAAGCCGCATCCGGCAGCTTCACGTCGAGCACGTCGGCCAGCAGCGGTGTGACGGCTGCGAACTTGGCGCGGTACTGACGGCGGTTTTCCACCACATGCGCTTCGTCGTTCCAGGCGGCTGCACTGGCCGCTTGCACGGCCGGGCTCATCGCGCTGCCGTGATAGGTGCGATAGAGCAAAAACGATTTCAGCAGCGCTGCATCCCCAGCCACGAAGCCGCTGCGCATGCCGGGCACGTTGCTGCGTTTGGACAAGCTCGTGAATGCGACCAGATTGTGAAAGCCTTGCGGGCCGACTTCACGCCCGAGTTGCTGCGCGGCCTGCAGCGCGCCAAGCGGTGGCTCGTCCCGAAAATAGATCTCGCTATAGCACTCATCGGACGCGATCATGAAGCCGTGCCGATCGCTCAACGCGAACAGCTTGCGCCATTCATCCAGCGGCATCACCGCACCAGTCGGATTGCCCGGCGAACAGACAAACAGCAGTTGCGTGCGTGCCCAAACGGCGTCCGGCACCGCGTCCCAATCGACTGCGAAGTTGCGTGCCGGGTCGCTGGCTGCAAAGTGCGTTTGCGCGCCCGCCAGCAGCGCCGCGCCTTCGTAGATTTGATAGAACGGGTTCGGGCAGACCACGGTCGCGCCGGCCTGAGTCGGATCGACGACGGTCTGTGCAAATGCGAACAGCGCTTCGCGTGAGCCGTTGACCGGCAGTACTTGCGTGGCTGCGTCAAGCTCGACCACGTAACGGCGCTTGACCCAACCTGCGCAGGCTTCACGGAGCGCCGGGCTGCCGGCGGTGGCTGGGTAACCACTCAAACCCCCGGCGTCTCCAGCCATCGCATCAGTCAACGCCTGCTTGATGAACTCGGGCGTCGGATGGCGGGGCTCACCAATGCCCAGGCCGATCGGCCGATGCGCCGCACTCGGCACCACGCCGTTAAACAGCGCGCGCAGACGCTCGAACGGATAGGGTTGAAGGCGCGCGAGCAGGGGGTTCATCAAAACGATTATCGAACAGGCCTGCGGTTGAAAGGTCGGCGGTTCCCCATGCAATTTAAGCTACTAATTAAATAGCAAAAAGTGATTACAGCACCTGCGTCTGCGGCACATTTGTTTAAAAACCGTTGTACGTCATCGCTGACGCGATCCGTTAACCCTTTTCGACCGGCCGCGACGGATCGCTTGACCATTCGCTCCAACTGCCCGCGAACAAGCGGCTGCGGCCCAGGCCGGCCAGCTCCATCGCGATCAGGTTCGGGTTCGCGCTGACGCCGCTGCCGCACTGGTGCACGACGCTGGCTGGGCTGCGACCCGCGAGCAGTGCATCGAACTCGTGGCGCAGCTGCCCCGGTGACTTGAACTTGCCGTCTTTGTCGAAGTTCTCGCCGAACGGGCGATTCAGCGCACCCGGGATGTGGCCGGCAGCCGCGTCAAGCGGTTCGACTTCGCCGCGAAAGCGGGCCGGCGCGCGAGCGTCGATCAGTGTCTGCTCCGGTTGGCCCAAGTGCGCGAGCACGTCGTCGGCGTCAACAAGCGCGGTGTCGACCGGCTGCGCATCGAAATTCGCCTGGAAGCGCGCGGCTTCGTCGCGATCCGTTACCGGGCCGCCGGCCGCGGTCCAGGCTTTCAAGCCGCCGTCGAGCACCGCGACCGCCTCGTGGCCGACCCACTTGAGCATCCACCAGAGCCGCCCGCAGTAGACACCGCCGTTGCGGTCATAGACCACAGCCTGCATCTCGTTGCGAAAGCCGATCGACGACAACCAGGTTGCAAATTTCTCCGGGCTCGGCAGCGGATGGCGGCCGCCCGATACCGCGTCTGGCGCGGGTTGCGCGTGGCCTGCGGCGTCCGGCGTGCCGAGGTCACTCAGGTCGCGCTCCAGATCTGCATAAACCGCTTCCGGGATGTGCGCATCGTGATAGGCGCGACGACCGGCCGACAAATCACTCAAGTCGAAGCTGCAATCGAAGATCATGAGTTGCGCTACCGCATCGGTGCTGCGAGTGAGCGCCAGCAGGTCGGCAGCGCTGATCAGGGTGCGATGGGTCATGGTCGTCGGTTTCTCGTTTGCAAGGAAATATCTGAGTGGTGGGAAGGGGGGAGCTCAATCTGGTGCCCGCGGCGCGTTGGCTTGCGAGGCGGTGATCGGTGCCGGCGCCGCCCGTTCACGCAGCGCCGTTGCTGCCACGCCGCTGGCAATGATCAGTGCCATGCCCGCCCAGCCCAATGGCCGGATCGTGTCGCCGAACAGCCAGACGCCGAAGATCGCGCCGAACACGATGCCGGCGTATTGCAGGTTGGCCACCACCAACGTCGCGCCGTAGCTGTAAGCGCGCGTCATGCAAAGCTGGCCGAGCGAGGCCAGCAGGCCGATCGGCAGCAGCCACACGGCGCCTTCCCAAGTCCAGGGTGAGATGCCCGTCCAGAGCATCGCCACCGCGCCGACCGCGCCGGAGCCGGCCGCGAAATAGAACACCGTGCGCGCTTCGGGTTCGCCTACCTTGGCCAACGCCATCACCTGCATGTAGGCAAACGCGGCCGCCAGCCCCGACAACAGCCCGATGCTGGCCGCGAAGCTCTGGCCCGCACCAACGCTTGGGCGCAGCAGCAGCACCACACCGACAAAGCCGGCCAGCACCGACAGCACGAGCGGGCCTTGCCCGCTCGGCGGCGAGACAGCGCCCGGGGTCGCACCACCAGGCCGCACCGGCCGCCATGTGATCAACGCGCCGCCAACGAGGAACATGGCGATCCAGATGCTGCTCATGTAATTCAGCGTCATCGCGGTGGCCAGCGGCAGGTGGGCCAGCGCATAGAACCAGGTGCCCAACGCGAACACGCCGACCAGCGAACGCCATGCGTGCATCGCAAAATGCGGCGTTGCAAGCGGGATGCCGCGCACCCGTGCGATGGCCCAGATGAACAGCACGCCGATCAGGCCGCGCCAGAAAATCAGTTCCGCACTGTTGAAGTACGCTGCCGCGAACTTGACGCACACGCCCATCGCGGCGAACAACAGGGATGCAAGCAGCATCCAAAGGGCGGACGACACAAGTGAACTTCAGCGCGACAGGCGAGGTCGGGCGATGGATTGCACGCAGCCCAACGTCGCACGGCTCATGTGCTTGCGCCGCCGTTGGCCGCCGCCATCGACTGCCGATACCACTCATGGAAGTGCTGCATGCCGTCTTCCATCGGGCTTTGGTACGGCCCGGCGTCGGACTCGCCACGGCGAAGCAGCGCCTGGCGGCCAGCGTCCATGTGCAGCGCGATCTCGTCGTCCTCCACACAGGTCTCCATGTACGCGGCCTGCTGCGCTTCGACGAACTCGCGCTCGAACGCGTGGATTTCTTCCGGGTAATAGAACTCGACCACGTTGATCGTCTTCTGCGCCGAGATCGGATGCAGTGTGGAGACGGTGAGCACGTGCGGATACCACTCAATCATGATGTGCGGATAGTAGGTCAGCCAGATCGCGCCGTACTTCGGCGGCTGGCCGTTGCGGTAGTCGAGCAGCGCCTTCTGCCAGCGCTGATACACCGCACTGCCGGCCTTGCCGAGCCGGTTCGCCACGCCGACGGTCTGCACCGAACATTGGGGGTGCAAGTCCCAGCGCAGTTCATCGCACGCGACGAAGCCGCCCAGGCCTGGGTGGTAGGGCCCGACGTGGTAATCCTCCAGATAGACCTCGACGAAGGTCTTCCAGTTGTAGTCGCATTCGTGCATTTCGATACGGTCCAGCACGTGGCCGGAGAAGTCGAGGTCGGCCCGTGCCGACAAGCCGTGCAAGTCCGCCGCAACGTCACGCCCGCCCGCTTCGAACAGCAATCCATTCCACTCCTGTAGCGCGTAGTTCGCCAAGTTCACGCAGGGGTCCTGCTCGAAATGCGGTGCACCGATCAGCTTGCCGGCGGGCACGCCGCCATTGCCTGCGCTGTAGGTCCAGCGATGCAACGGGCAGACGATCTGACCTTCGCCGGCGGGGCCGGACTGCCCCGCGTTGCCGAGTGAGCCGCGGCCGCGCAGGATGATGGACTGTCGGTGCCGACACACGTTGGAGATCAGTTCCACCCCTTGCGGCGTACGCAGCAACGCTCGACCCTCGCCTTCGTGGGCGAGCGCATGGTAGTCACCGATCTGGGGCACCGACAGCGCGTGACCGACATAGCGCGGTCCTTGGCGGAACAACGCAGCGCGTTCTCGCTCGAGCAGCGCTTCGTCGAAATAGGCGCGCACCGGCGGTTGCGCAGCGGACTGCTGCAGTTGAAGACTCAAATCAGACATGAGCGACCTGACCCTGGTGCGCCCCCAGGAGAGGATGGGCGAAAAATCGGCAATTAATCAGGCGATTGGCTGATCGAGTCCGCCGGTTCTGGGAAGCGGCGGGCGTCCGGGAGAGCGCTCAATTCTACTGAGGGAGAGGTTGCCGATACGACGATGGCGGGCAGGGATATCCTGCATCGCCGATACGGCCGGGGGGGCGCCTTCGTCACCACGGCGGCGCCGACGTCCTAAAATCGGATGCGTTTTGCGGCCGGTGCCGATCGTTCGTCGGCGCTACCGAATTTGGCATCGAGCGGCGAGCCGCCAGGATTGGTGCCTCTCACTGCCGAGTCGTGTTGCCTTTCCCTGCAGCGCTTTCGTCCTCCACAGCCCCAGTTTGCTTGCTTTCGCCTGACCGCCCTCTTCCAACCGTTCGAATGCCCAAGGCCGCCACCAAGACCCCCACCGCTGCGCTACCGCCTGCCGGGCCGACACCGGTCAGCTACGAAGCCGCGCTTGAGGAACTCGAACAGTTGCTGCAGCGGCTGGAAGCAAGCCACACGCCGCTCGACCAACTGCTGGCCAGTTATCAGCGGGGCAATGAACTGCTGAAGTTCTGCCGTCAACGGCTCGACGTGCTGGAGCAACAAGTCAAGGTGCTCGACGACGGCGTGCTGAAGCCGTGGAGCGAATCGCCTTGAGCGCGCCCGATGGCAGCCGTGCCGCAAGTGCCGCTGTAGCCCTGCCATTCGAGTTGAGCGAGTGGACGGCACAGCACGCCGCGCTGGTGGACGCTGCGCTGTCGCGCTGGGTCGTCGGTGCGTCCGGGGGGTTGCCGGGCCCCGCACAGCTCATCGAGGCAATGCGTTATGCCGTGCTGGACGGCGGCAAGCGGCTGCGGCCGTTGCTGGTGCTCGCGGCGAACGAGGCGACGGGTGGCTCCCATGCGGCCGCAATGCGTGCGGCGTGCGCGGTTGAATTGATCCACGCTTATTCCCTTGTGCACGACGACCTGCCGTGCATGGACGACGACGTGCTGCGGCGCGGCAAGCCGACCGTGCATGTGCAGTTCGGTGAAGCGACCGCGCTGCTGGCTGGCGATGCGCTGCAGGCTCTTGCGTTCGAATTGCTGACGCCCGACTGCGGCGAGGTCGAGGCCTCGGTGCAGGCCGCGCTGTGCCGTCAGCTTGCGCGTGCCGCCGGGTTCGCGGGCATGGCTGGTGGCCAGGCAATCGATCTGGCCAGCGTGGGGCGTGCGTTGCCGGAAGGAGAGTTGCGTGCGATGCACCGGCTGAAGACTGGCGCCTTGCTGCGTGCGAGCGTGCTGATGGGCGCGGCCTGCGGTGAAGCAGATGCGCACGCACTCCGCAGCCTGAGCGACTACGGTCATGCGATTGGTCTCGCGTTCCAGATCGTCGACGACGTGCTGGATGTGACGGCCGATGCCGCCACGCTTGGCAAGACCGCGGGCAAGGATGCCGCGCAGAACAAGCCGACCTTCGTGTCGTTGCTCGGCCTCGAGCGGTCGCGCGCGGAAGCGATGCAGCAGCTCGAATGCGCGCACCGCGCGCTGGACACCAGCGGTCTGCCCGAGACGCAGGCGCTGCACGCGCTCGCCGACCGGGTGGTACACCGAAACAATTAATCGCACTCAATGCCGGGTGGACCCTACGACATGACCTTGCTGGAAACCATTCGAAGCCCGGCCGATCTGCGCGCGCTGCCCGTTGAGCAGTTGCCGGAACTGGCCGACGAGTTGCGCACGTTCCTGTTGACCAGTGTGGCGCGTACGGGCGGGCACCTGAGCTCGAATCTGGGCACCGTCGAGCTCACACTCGCGCTGCATTACGTGTTCAACACGCCGCATGATCGGTTGGTTTGGGACGTCGGCCATCAGACCTATCCGCACAAAATCCTGACCGGGCGGCGCGAACGCATGGCGAGCCTGCGCCAGTTGGGCGGCTTGTCCGGTTTTCCGCAGCGCACCGAGAGCGAGTTCGACACGTTCGGCACCGCGCATTCGTCCACCAGCATTTCGGCCGCGCTCGGCATGGCGCTGGCGGCAAAGATCAAGGGCGAAGACCGACGCGCGGTCGCGATCATCGGCGACGGCGCGATGACCGCCGGCATGGCGTTCGAAGCGTTGAACAACGCCGGTGTGGCCGACTGCAATCTGTTGGTGGTGCTGAACGACAACGACATGAGCATCAGCCCGCCCGTCGGCGCGTTGAACCGTTATCTGGCGCAGCTGCTGTCCGGCCAGTTCTACGCGGCTGCCAAGAACGTCGGCAAGAACGTGCTGAGCGTGGCACCGCCGCTGCTCGAGTTCGCCAAGCGGCTCGAGCAGCAGGCCAAGGGCATGGTGGTGCCGGCCACGTTGTTCGAAAAATTCGGCTTCAACTACATCGGCCCGATCGACGGGCACGATCTCGACGCGCTGCTGCCGACGCTGGAGAATATCAAGCAGCTCGATGGCCCGCAGTTCCTGCACGTGGTCACGAAAAAAGGGCAGGGCTACAAGCTGGCCGAGGCCGACCCGGTGGCCTATCACGGACCGGGCAAGTTTGACCTCGCGATTGGTCTGGTGCCGCCTACCACGCCGCCGAAGCAGACCTTTACCCACGTATTTGGCCAGTGGTTGTGCGACATGGCCGCGAAGGACGAGCGGCTGGTCGGCATCACGCCCGCCATGCGGGAAGGCTCGGGCATGGTCGAGTTCGAGCGGCGCTTTCCCGATCGATATTTCGACGTGGGCATTGCCGAGCAGCATGCGGTCACGTTCGCGGCCGGGCTGGCTTGTGAAGGTCTCAAGCCGGTGCTGGCGATCTACTCGACGTTCCTGCAGCGCGGCTACGACCAACTGATCCACGACGTGGCGCTTCAGAACCTGCCGGTGCTGTTCGCGCTGGACCGTGCTGGCATCGTCGGTGCCGATGGCGCCACGCATGCGGGTGCTTATGACATTCCGTTTCTGCGCTGCGTGCCGAATATGGCCATTGCGTGTCCGGCCGACGAAGCCGAGTGCCGTGCGCTGCTGACCACCGGCTTTGCGCAGGCGCAACCGGTGGCGGTGCGCTACCCACGCGGTTCTGGTGCCGCTGTAGCGCCCGCTCACGATCTCCAGCCGCTGCCGTTTGGTCGCGGTGAGGTGCGGCGGGAACGATCGGCGCATGCAGCCAATGGGGGCCGCGGCGTGGCCGTTCTCGCGTTTGGCACCCTGTTGTACCCGGCCATGCAGGCGGCCGAGAAACTCGATGCGACGGTGATCAACATGCGCTGGGCCAAGCCGCTCGACGAAGCGCTGTTGTTGAAGGTGGCTGGCGAGCACGACGCGCTGGTCACCGTGGAAGAGGGCGCCGTGATGGGCGGTGCCGGCAGCGCGGTGGGGGAGGTGCTGGCAGCGGCTGGCGTCACGATGCCGCTGCTGCAGCTGGGCCTGCCGGACCGCTTCATTGAGCATGGGGATCCACAGGCACTGCTGGCAGGCATCGGGCTGGACGCAGCCGGCATCGAACGATCGATCCGTGCACGCTTCGATGTACTTGTGACCGCACCTGTATCTGCTCTCAAAAAAGTAGCGTGATGGCCAAGCCCGCCAAGCGCTGCGGCGCGGGTTAGTCCCTAAAGACACGGCGCAGCAGGCTGCTTAAACTCTCGCGTTGCGTTTTCTCGCTTCGGTTGTCGGCCGCTTGGTGCCAAGCGTTGCTGACGTTTCTTCCCACCTCCCTGTTTTCTCACTCAACCCAAGGAGTCGTTTTCTTATGGATCGTCGCTCAATCATCAAAAACGCTGGCATCGCCGGCGTACTTGCAGCCGGCGTCGCGCCTGCGGTGCATGCACAGGCTGCCGTGCGTTGGCGCTTGGCGTCGAGTTTTCCGAAGTCGCTCGACACGCTGTTCGGCGGCAGCGAGCTGATGGCCAAGGCGGTGAAGGACATGTCGGGCGGCAAGTTCGAGATCTCGGTGCATGCGGCTGGCGAGCTGATGCCGGGTTTCGGCGTGTTCGACGGTGTGCAGCAGGGTTCGGTGCAGATGTGCCACACCGCGTCCTACTACTACTACGGCAAGAACCCTACGTTCGCATTGGCCTGCGCAGTGCCTTTTGGCTTCAACGCGCGCCAGATGAACGCCTGGATGATCCACGGCAATGGCCGCAAGCTGGTCAACGAGTTCTTTGCGGGCATGGGTGTCGTCAGCATGGGCGGTGGCAACACCGGAACCCAGATGGGCGGCTGGTTCCGCAAGGAGATCAAGACGGTCGAGGATATGAAGGGGCTGAAGATGCGCTTCGGCGGCGGCCTGATCGGCGACATCATGGCCAAGCAGGGCGTGGTGCCGCAGAGCATTCCGGCGGGCGACGTGTATCAGTCGCTGGAAAAAGGCACACTCGACGCGGCCGAATGGATCGGACCGTACGACGACCTGAAGCTCGGCTTCAACAAGGTCGCGCCGTTCTATTACTATCCGGGCTGGTGGGAAGGCGGTCCAGAGTTGTCGTTCATGGTCAACCAGAAGGCGCTCGGCGAATTGTCGGCCGAGAACAAGGCGATCCTGCAGGCCGCTGCGGCCATGGCGCACACCGACATCCTTGCAAAATATGACGCGTTGAACCCGGATGCGCTGAAGAAACTCGTGGCTTCGGGCACCAAAGTTCTGCCGTTCCCGCAGCCGCTGCTTGAAGCGGGCTTCAAGGCCACGCAGGAAGTGTTTGAGGAAAACAGCGCGAAGAGCCCGGAGTGGAAAAAGATCTACACCGACATGCGCAACTTCCAGCGTGACCAAGTGTTGTGGTTCCGCTTTGCGGAGAACCGCTTCGATTCGTTCATGAGCGGCGTCAAGCTGTAAGTTGGCGGCCCCGGCGGCAATGTCGTCGGGGTTGAAGCACAGCAAAAAGCCCCGCCACTGCGGGGCTTTTTGCATGGCGGCTCTGTTTTCGGTCTGCTTCAAACGGACCTGAACCGGCTACTTCTTTGCCGCGTCCTGCATCGAGTTCATCAACGCCTTCATCGGGTCGTCGGCCGACTCCGGGATGCCGCTCGAGGGCTCCGGCACGGGCGCAGCACCCGTGCCGCCGTTGGCCGGAATCGATGGCGCAGTCGGCGGCTCAGGCATGGGCGGCGGCTCGGCGGCGCGCATGGTGGCTTCCATCTCACGGCGGACCTTGTCGAGGTCGTAGACCGGTTTCTTGCCGATGCCGCTCGAGACCAGCGCCGGGAACGCGATGATCAGCCCGACCATGACGATCTGAATGAAGACAAATGGCACGGCGCCCCAGTAGATGTCGGTGCTCTTGACCGGCGCGATGCGCTGCTTCGTGATGCGGTCGGTGTATTCGTCGGTCGGCGCCACGCTGCGCAAATAAAACAGCGCAAATCCGAACGGCGGGTGCATGAACGAGGTCTGCATGTTCACAGCCAGCAAAACGCCGAACCAGACCAGATCGATGCCGAGCTTCTCGGCCACGGGCGCGAGCAGCGGCACCACGATGAACGACAGCTCGAAGAAGTCCAGGAAGAATGCCAAAAAGAAGATCAGCAGGTTCACCAGGATCAGAAAGCCAAGCTGACCGCCGGGCAAATCGGCCAGCAGATGCTCGACCCAGCGCGGGCCGTCCACCCCCTGAAAGGTCAGGCTGAAGATCGTCGAGCCGATCAGGATGAAGATCACGAAGCACGAAAGCTTGGTGGTGGAAGTAAGCGCCTGCTTCAGCAGCGACAACGTGATGCGCCCGCGCACGCTGGCCAGGATCAGCGCGCCCAGGGCCCCCATTGCGCCGCCTTCGGTCGGCGTGGCCACACCAAGGAAGATGGTGCCCAGCACCAAAAACATCAGCAGCAGCGGCGGAATCAGCACGAACGTCACGCGCTCGGCCATGCGTGAGAGCAGCCCGAGCCCGGTGACCCGGTTGATGACCGCCGCCACCAGCGCGAGGATCACCGCGGCGGTCATCGACACCACGATCACCTCGTCGGTCGCCACCGTGGTGACCGTGGTGCCGGTGATGAAGCTCTGCACACGCTCGAAGTTCTGCGCGTAATAAGTCGCCACGGCCGCACAGATCACGGTCAGCACGCCGAGCGACAGCATGCCGCTTGCACCGTTGGGCTCGCGCAAGGTGCGCGCTTCCGGCGGCAGCGCAGGGGCTCGGCTCGGCTTCAGCACCGCGATCAGCACCACGTAAGCTGCGTACATGCCCATTAAGAGAAAGCCGGGCAGAAACGCACCCTTGTACATATCGCCGACGCTGCGACCCAACTGATCGGCCAGGATGATCAGCACCAGCGACGGCGGGATGATCTGCGCGAGCGTGCCGCTGGCCGCGATCACGCCGGTGGCAAGCCGCCGGTCGTAGCCGTAGCGCAGCATGATCGGCAGCGAGATCAGGCCCATCGAGATGACGGACGCGGCCACCACGCCAGTGGTAGCCGCCAGCAAGGCACCGACGAACACCACCGCAAGCGCCAGCCCGCCGCGCAGTGGGCCGAACAGCTGGCCGATGGTCTCCAGCAGGTCCTCGGCCATGCCGCTGCGCTCGAGGATCAGCCCCATCAACGTGAAAAACGGAATCGCCAGCAGCGTGTCGTTTTGCATGATGCCGAACAGCCGCAGCGGCAGCGCCTGCATCAGTGCTTCGGGCAGCAGGCCAAGTTCGATGCCGATGAACGCGAAGAACAAGCCGCAGGCGCCGAGGCTGAATGCGACGGGAAAGCCGAACAGCAGAAAGCAGATCAGCCCCGCGAACATGATCGGGGCGAAGTTGGTGGTCAGGAATTCCATCGTGAGCCTCGTCTTTCAGCGCGCGGCTGCATCGGTGGTCTTGCCTTCGGCGAGCCGTCGGATCGACTCGGCCAGCTCTTGCTCAGCCGAGACCGTAGCGCGCTTGATGCCCGGGTCCTCAATGTGCCCCTGCAGAAACGCAAGCCGTTTGATGAGCTCGGACACGCCTTGCAGCAGCAGCAGCGTGAAGCCCAGCGGAATCATCGCGTACACCGGCCAGCGGATCAGGCCGCCCGAGTTGTTCGACATCTCGCCGGTCAGGTAGCCGTTCATTGCAAACGGCCAGCTGTAATAGAGCACCGCAAGGCACACCGGTATCAGGAACACCAGAAAACCGAATACTTCCATCTTGACCTGCGTGCGGCGGGTGAACCGGCTGGCCACCACGTCGATACGCACGTGCTCGTTGTGCAGCAGGGTGTAGGCGGCAGCGATCAGGAACGACGCAGCGAACAGGTACCACTGCACTTCCAGGTACGCGTTCGAGCTGACGTTAAAGATCTTGCGCACGATCGCGTTGACAGCGCTGATCAAGGTGGACGCCAGAATCAGCCAGATCGACCAGCGGCCGATGTGTTCATTCAGCCAGTCGACGGCGCCGGACAGTTTGAGCAAGGCGTGCATAGGAGCAATCGGAAATAAGGGAGATCGGTGCCTGCGAGGAGGCGCTGCATTGTCATCGCTGTGTCGGTCGCTTGCGGTCGGTGTATTCCCGTGGTTGCTCGGCACGACTTACCCTAGGCCACTGGGCATGCGGCCGAACATGCCGTGGCGCGATTAAGCTGGCCGGATGTTACCTGTCGATCCCACCGGTGCTCCTGCACCCGCCGAGCCGTCTGGCTCTGGCCATCGCGCCGGCGGCGACGCGGTCGATTCCCCTACATGTCGCCAAGCGGGACGCGACCTGCTATCGCTGGCGCTGATCGATTCGCGCAACCTGACCCTGCAGGCCTTCGGCTTGATCGAGCGGGCGCAGGCCAGGCGGCCGGCGGGCCAGATGGAGCACAAGGATGCTGCGGGCAATTTGCCGCTTTGGCTCCTCGGCCATGTCGGCTGGTTCGCCGAGCGCTGGACCCTGCGCAACACCCAGCGCAGTGCGGGTCCACGGTGTCCTGGCGAGCCGACCCGCATCGCGTCGATCGAGCCACATGCCGATGAATATTGGGACCCGGTGCAACGCAACGCGGACGGGCCAGGTCAGGAGCTGCACGGCAACCGGTCGCCGCTCCCGACCGCCGAAGCCACCCGAAGCTATTTGCTGGAGACGCTCGAAGACACGCTCGACCTGCTCGAAAAAACCCCTGACGAGGACGATTCGCTGTATTTCTTTCGGGCCGCGCTGGCGCATGAGGATGCCTGTGGTGAAGCGCTGCTGGTCGCGGCGCAGACGCTGGGTTTGACGATGCCGATCGAAGCGCCAGGCAGCATGCACCAACGCGAGCCGCTGGCGTGCCCGGCCACGCGCGGGTCGCTTGGCAGCCGGTCGATCGGCTATGTGCCAGCGATCGAGCAGCCTGAGCATCTGGTGCCGGTGCCGGCGTTCGAGATCGACGCGCAGCCAGTCTGCTGGGCTCAGTTCATCGAGTTTGTCGATGACGGTGGCTATGACCGCGAAGATTGCTGGAACGCGGCCGGCTGGCAGTGGTTGCGGGCGCAGGCCGCCGAGCACGGCCGGCGCGGCCCGCGCCATGTCGAGCAGATAGGCGCTGCGCGTTTCGGCGGCAGCGGCGCGGTGGTGCAGCGCTTTTTCGGCCGCGGCATTCGGCTGTCCGGCAATCAGCCGGTCATGCATGCAAGCTGGTTCGAGGCCGATGCCTGGGCACGTTGGGCCGGACGACGGCTCCCAACCGAGGTCGAATGGGAAGTCGCCGCGCAGGTTGCCGCGCGGCGCGGCTTTCGGTGGGGCGACGTGCTTGAATGGACTGCAACCACGCTGCGGCCTTGGCCCGGCTATGTTGCCGATCCGTTCGCCGCTGCAGTGGAATCTGCTTTCGGCGCTGCCAAAGTGCTGCGCGGCGCCTCGTTTGCAACCCGGCAGCGCCAGCATCATCTGAAGTTTCGGCGCTTCGCGTGGCCACACCAGGACGACGGGTTCGTCGGGTTTCGCACCTGCGCCATTTGAAAGCACCGTCGCTGGTTTGGAACGACAGCGCCAGCACTTAGCCCGGCAGTCGCATCAGCGTGGCATGTCGGACAACGCTTGCTGCATGTCGCTTTTCAGGTCCTCGATGTGCTCCAGCCCCACCGACAGCCGCACGAAGTTCGGCGCGATGCCGGCTGTCTGCATCTGCGCTTGGTTCATCGTGCCGGCCCACATCGCAGCCGTGTGCACGATCAACGAATCGACACCCCCAAGGCTGACGGCGTGCGTTGCGAGTTCGAGCGCAGCGACAAAGCGGCTGGTTTGCTCATAGCTGCCGCGCAGCGCAAACGCAATAACGGCGCCGTAGCCGCTCATCTGCCGCTTCGCGAGGTCGTGCTGTGGGTGGCTCGGCAAGCCGGGGTAGTAGACGCGCTCGACCTGCGGCTGCGCTTCGAGCCAGCCGGCCAGCGCGAGCGCGTTCGCATTGATGCGTTCGACGCGGACCGGCAGCGTGCGCAGCCCTCGCAGCAGCAGCCAAGCGTCCATCGGGGACAGCACCGCACCGAGCGTGGTGTGCATCCGCCAGATTGTCTCGGCCAGCGCGTGGCTGCAACAGACTGCGCCGGCCGTGATGTCGTGGTGACCGCCAAGGTACTTGGTGGCGCTATGGACCACGATGTCAACGCCGAGCGCGTGCGGTTGCTGGTTCAGCGGGGAAGCAAACGTGTTGTCGGCCACAGTCAAGGCGCCGCGCTGGCGCGCCAACGCAGCAATCGCCTCCAGATCGGTCAGCACCAGCGTGGGATTGGCCGGCGACTCCAGCATGACGAGCCGCGTATTCGGACGCAGCGCGGCTTCAAACGCGGACACATCGGCCTGCTCGACAATGCTGACTTCCACGCCGAAGCGCGGCAGCACTTCCTCGAACAGCTTGGTTGTGCTCATGTAGTGCCGGCTTTGCGCGATCACGTGGTCGCCGGCCGACACCAGCGCAAGCACGGTGGTGCTGATCGCGCCCATGCCTGAGGCGGTCAGCAGCGCGGTCTCTGTGCCTTCCAAATCGGCCAGGATCGCGCAGACACGCTCGTGCGTCGGATTGCCGTAGCGTGTGTAGAAGCCCGGATGGCGCGGCTGAGTGGCCATCTCCGCAAAGTCGGCCGCGTCGCGCGCCTTGAACGTCGCGCTGTAGTGAATCGGGGCAGTGACCGACGGATCGTCCCGGTGCAAATCGGCATCGGCGTGCAGCGCGCGGGTTTCAGGGTAGCGAGTGGGTATGCGGTTGGACATAGGTGATTGCAGTGACGTGGGGCTGGACGCAGTCAAAGAATGCTCCAGCTCGATTGTGGATGGCGATAGGCCCGCCGTGTGCTCGTTTTAAAGGGGCGTGCTGTAATTCGGCGCAGCCCCGCCGCAGCCTTGGCTGGTCGATCAAATTCATGTGCCGAACGCCCACCGGCGCGGTCAAGGCCTGTCGTTCAACCCATTTGGCTTCTTCCGCTTTGTTTGACTGGAGACTTCCTCCGCCGTGTCGCCAACTTCACCTCTTCCGGCCGCTCGCCTCGCTGCTGCGATGCAGCAGCCGTTCTCCGCTGCGTCCGATGCGCCTGCCCAACTGGCCGATCGCTATGCGCAAGTTCGCGCAGAGACGCTGGCACGGGCCGCGCCCCTGTCGGCCGAAGACCTGTGCGTGCAGTCGATGGCAGATGCCAGCCCAGGCAAGTGGCATCTGGCACACAGCACCTGGTTTTTTGAAACCGTGGTGTTGCAGCCGTTCGCCAGCGGCTACCGGGTGTTCAACCCCCGGTTCGGCTATCTGTTCAATTCTTATTACGAAGCGCTTGGCAGGCGGCATTCGCGGCCCGAGCGGGGCTTGCTGACGCGGCCTTCGGTGGATGAGGTGTTCGCCTATCGCAACCATGTCGATCAGGCGATGCAGCGCTTTTTGAGCACGGGCGCCGAGGCCAACCCCGACTGGCAGGCCGCAGCGCAGTTGGTTCTGTTGGGGCTGCATCACGAGCAACAGCATCAGGAATTGCTGCTGACCGATGCGCTGCACCTGCTGTCTTGCAACCCGTTGTTGCCGGCTTACCGCACACCCGAGCCGCCGATGCTGCGGCTGGCCAAGCCCGAAGCCAGTGCGCCGCGCTTCATCGAGCGGCCTGCGGGTGAAGTGTGGATCGGGCATGCTGCCGACGGCTTTGCGTTTGACAACGAAACGCCGCGTCATCGCGTGTTGCTCGGCGCACATGCGGTGGCAGACCGGCTCGTAACCTGCGGGGCATTCGCCGACTTCATTGAGGACGGGGGTTATCGCCGGTCCGAGCTATGGCTGTCCGACGGTTGGGCCGCAGTGTGCGCGCAGGGATGGCACGCGCCGGCCTACTGGCTTGCACCAGACGACCCGCGCACAACCGCTGACTGCTGGCAGGTGTTCGGCCTACACGGCGTGCGCGCGTTGGACCGCAATGCACCAGTCGCCCAACTCAGCTTTTACGAAGCGGCTGCGTTTGCCGAATGGGCTGCAGCCCGGCTGCCGACCGAGTTCGAATGGGAAGCCGCGTTCGATGTGCCCGGGATCACGCAGTTGACGGGGCACGTGTGGCAGTGGACCCGGTCGTCGTACGACCCGTACCCTGGGTTCAAGCCGATGACGGGTGTCGTCAGCGAATACAACGGCAAGTTCATGGTGGGACAGATCGTGCTGCGCGGCGGCAGCGTCGCTACGCCCGCAGAGCATGCACGGCGCACTTATCGCAACTTTTTTCCGCCGGCCGCGCGTTGGCAATTCTCCGGCTTGCGGCTGGCTCGGGACCTTTGATGGTGGAACAAAATCAGATGGAATTTGCGTCCGAGACCACTGTGGTGACGCCTGCCAGCGCTGCCGCTTCGACCAGGGCGGCGTTCCGGCACGACCTGTTGGCAGCACTGGGGCAGGAGCCACGCCGCATCTCACCCAAATATTTCTACGATGCGGCCGGCTCGGCGCTGTTCGACCGCATCTGCGATCTGCCTGAGTACTACCCGACCCGCACCGAGATCGCGCTGATCGAGCGCCACGCAGGCGACATCGCCAAACTCAGTGGCGCGCATGCCGAAATCATCGAGTTCGGTGCCGGTTCGCTGCACAAGATCCGGTTGTTGCTCGACGCACTGGATCGGCCCAAGCGCTTTGTACCCATCGATATTTCAGCCGAACACCTGACGACGGCGGCCGTTGCGTTGATGCGGGACTACCACGACCTTGCGGTGCAGCCGGTCGCAGCCGACTACACGCAGCCTTTTGACATGCCTGCGGCACTGCCCGGCACCGGGCGACGCATCGGTTTCTTTCCGGGTTCGACCATCGGCAATTTCACGGCCGAGGAGTCAATTGCATTTTTACGCGCCGCTGCCTCGATGGTGCGCGGTGGCGCGCTGCTGCTCGGCGCCGATCTCGTGAAAGAGCCGGCGCTGTTGCATGCGGCGTACAACGACGCGCAAGGGGTGACGGCAGCGTTCAACTTGAATCTGCTCGCGCGTGCGAACCGCGAGCTGGATGCGAACTTCGTGCTCAAACAGTTTGCGCACAGCGCGTTTTACAACGCGCCGCTGCAACGCATCGAGATGCATCTGATGAGTCGGGCGGCGCAAGCGGTGCAGGTCGGCGGTTGCACGTTCGATTTCGTGCAGGGCCAGACCTTGCACACCGAAAATTCGCAGAAATTCACCATCGATGGGCTGCGCAAACTGGCTTCGCACGCCGGGTTCACGCCGGGGCCGGTCTGGACCGATGCAGCGCAGAATTTCAGTTTGCACTGGTTATGGGCGCCGTCGGACTGAGTGCCACGCCGCGTAGCAGCCGACTGGCCTCAGGCCATGTCGAGCTGATGGAATCCAAATCGGCCGGCGCGGCGGTCGGCAAAGTAGCAACGCAGGGTCTCAGCGACGGTCCGAAACGCGATTTCGTCCCACGGGATGTCTTCTTCGCGGACCAGCCACGTGTCACTGGTTTCATGGCCAGGATCGAACCGATCAGACAGCAGCTGCGCAAGGAAATAGAAATGGACCTGACCGACTCGCGTCACGTTCATGATTGAAAACAGGGCGCCCATTTCGATCTGCGCGCCGGCTTCCTCATCGGTTTCGCGCTGCGCGCCTTGTGCCAACGTCTCACCCAACTCCATGAAGCCAGCTGGCAATGTCCACTTGCCCAAGCGCGGATCGATTGCGCGCTTGCAAAGCAGCACACGGTGATCAAGATGGGGTACCGTGCCCACCACATTCAGCGGGTTCTCGTAGTGGATGGTCTGGCAGGCTGGGCAGACCGCGCGCTCACGCGTGTCCCCGTCGTCCGGCACGCGGTAGACCACCGCACTGCCGCAATTGCGGCAGTGCCGAATCGGCGCACGGGAAAGCGTTTTGGGCGGAATGACGGCCGACATACGTCAGGTAAGCAGCAACTGGTGGACGGATCGGTGTTAGCCGGCCACCACCGACAGGCGTAGCGTCTCAAGGCCGGCCACACCGCCTTCCATCGAGTCGCCCACTTCGACCGCCGCCACGCCTTCCGGCGTGCCGGAGAAGATCAGATCACCCGGCTGCAGTTCCCAGCCTTGCGACAGGTGCTCAATCGATTCGGCAATGTTCCAGATCAGTTTGGACACGTTGCTGCGCTGGCGGTCCTGGCCGTTCACCTTGACGTAGATCTCAGCATTTGCCACATCGCCGGCCTGTGCCGCCAGCGTGATCGGACCCATGGGTGCCGAATGCTCGAATGCCTTGCCGATCTCCCACGGACGGCCCTGTTTCTTCATTTCGCCTTGCAGGTCGCGTCGCGTCATGTCCAGACCCACGCCGTAGCCGAAGATGTGCTTGTGCGCATCCGCTGCCTTGATGTTTTTGCCGCCCTTGCCGATCGCCACCACGAGTTCAATCTCGTGATGCAGACTTTTGGTGAGTGACGGGTAAGGCAGCTGGCCGGTCTGGCCTGCGTCCACCACGACCACACTGGTGGCGGGTTTCAAAAAGAAAAACGGCGGCTCACGGCCCGTGAAGCCCATCTCTTTGGCATGCTCGACGTAATTGCGACCGACGCAATAGACACGGTGCACTGGAAAGCGTGCGGACTGGCCGACCACTGGTAAGGACACAACGGGCAAGGGATCGAAGACATAGGATTCGCTCGACATGGGACGCAGACCTTTCGCTGATGGGCCGCTGAGATCAGTCGATTGATTTCATGGCCGTTTTTTTTGCGCGGCCACACGGCAGCGCGCTGATACAAGAGCTGCAGTGTGCCACGGCCAAATACGACTTGCCGAGCGCTTGGCCGCGACTGTACGCAGACCGGTACGGCCGATGCGTTCCCGCTTCACTGCAGGCGTTTACCCAATCGTTACCCTGGCGCAGTCCGCCGCTTGCTACAGTTGAAGCAAGCCTCCTGGCAGTCATCGGGTTGATATGACCCGGCCGATCTGCGCAGCCGCGGTGTCGATCTCCCGGCGGCAAGCCAGTGCAACCTTCAGACCCATTCAATTTAAAAAGGCAAGACCACCATGAAATCGATTCAATCATTCGCAACGGCCCGTCCGTTGATCGGCGCAGCTTGCCTTGCAGCCGCGACGCTTGCTGGCTGCGCGGGGATGAATGAGACCGGGCGCAACTCGGCAATCGGCGCCGGTGTCGGCGCGCTCGGCGGTGCCGCAATCGGCCGCAACGCGACGGGTGCCGCAATCGGCGCGGGCGTCGGAGCACTCGGCGGCTATGCGTGGTCGCAGTACATGCAGCAGAAGAAGGCCTCCATGGAGCAGGCCACGGTCGGCACCGGCATCGCCGTGACGCAAACTCCCGACAACCAGCTCAAGGTGAACATCCCGAGCGACGTGTCGTTCGATACCAACAGCGCCGTGATTCGGCCCAACATGCGGCCGGTGCTTGACCAGTTTGCATACGGTGTGGCGAACCAGCCCAACACCGAGATTCGGGTGATCGGCCATACCGACAATACCGGTACCGATGCAATCAACGATCCGTTGTCGGTGCAGCGCGCGCAGAGCGTGCGCGACTATCTGGCGGCCCGCGGTGTGAATCCGCAGCAGGTTGCCATCAGCGGTGCCGGCGATCGGCAGCCGGTGGCAGACAACCGCACGACGCAAGGCCGCGCAGAGAATCGCCGCGTCGAAATGTTCTTGGCCGAGCGAGCGGTGTCGCAAGGCGCAACCTCATATCCGGTGAACCAGCAACCGGTGCAGGCGCCAGCCACATACCCGACCACGCAGCCGGTGCAGGCACCGCAGTCTGCATATCCGGCTCAGTACCCGGCCCAGTACCCAGTTCAGGCGCCGCAATCGGCCTATCCGTCCCAGTCTCCGGTCCAGCCACCGCGGCCGGTCTATCCCACAACGTACCCGGGGCAGGCACCGGCGCCAGGCACGCAACCGATCGGCCCCACGATCCGTTGAGAGAACGCGACCGGGAAACTTTCAGGTCGTTGCTACTCGCCAGCCCGGATGCGGATGTCGGCGAACTCGATGATCAGGATGTGGTGCCTATTCGAGCGTGAAGCCGCACTTGATCGTGACCTGCCAATGGGCGACTTTGCCGTCGGTCACATGACCGCGTGTTTCCACCACTTCGAACCAGTGAATGTTGCGCACGCTCTGACTGGCTTTCTCGATAGCGCCTTTTACTGCGTCTTCGATGGAGTTCGGTGACGAGCCGGTGAGCTCAAGCATTTTGTAGATGTGGGTGGACATGGTGCGGGTGGTCTCCGTATAAAAAATCGGGTTGCATGAATCATCCGCGGCGCGTTGCTTCCGCCGCGATGAAGAACCAGTGTAGCCGCAATGAATGGGCGCTACAGCTTGCTGGGACGCTACGCAATCCATAGCAACAGGGCGATTGAACCTTGCTGCCTGCGCGGGTTACTGACTTGAAATGATTCGCCGCGCCCACAGTTGTAGGATGGTGAGTTACCTAAACATTACCTGGGACCGGCGCCGTTTCGGTGCGCGGCCGAAGATGAACCAAATCCCGATTTTTTTGCGTATGTTGGGCGGTGCCGCCATTGGCCTGGGGCTGCTGGTCGTTGGCGGTGTGGTTGCGGCCAGCCTGTTCGTTGCGATGCTGTTGATCGTTGCATTCGGCGTGGTCAGCGCACTGTTGACCGGCCGCAAACCGCAGGCGTTTGAACTCTGGAGTCGGTGGCGCGCGATGCGCGACGGCAATCGCTTCGGTGCAGTGTTTAGCCGTCGGCGGGACGAAGCCGTCCGCGCGGGCAGCTCGCGCGGCCAGACCGCTGACGTGGTTGATGTGGAAGCGCGCGATCTACCGCGCTGAATCTACTTTTCAGCCAGCGGGATCGATACGGAAACTCGGCGCTTTCGCACGCAGCCACTGCTCCAGCATCATCAAAATCCAGACCATTTCGCCGTAGTAGCCTGGATATTCCGGCAGCCGCTTCTTCAGCAGTTCGTCGACGAAATCGCGCCGTACCACGCCGCGTTCAGCAATCCCGTGTAGCGATTCGCGCGCAATTGCCTTCAGGCCGTCGTGCCCATTCGCCCAGACGCCGAATGGCAAGCCAAAGCCTTGCTTCTTTTTCTTGATAATTTGCTCAGGCAGCAAACCGCGCAGAGCCTCTTTGAAGAACCAGCGCAGCTTCAAGCCCTTCAACTTGTACGCGTCCGGCAATTTGCATGAGAACGCGAGCAGCCGGTCGTCCAGCAACGGGTAGCCCACACCCACGCCGGCCAGTTGCGTGGCGCCGCGCACTTTCGGCAAATCGCTCTCAGCAAGCGTGTAGCGCCAGTCGTAAGCAAGCTGCTTGTTCAACGCGCTCGCATTGACCGACGAACCGCTGCTCCACACCGTGCGCTGCTGCGCAAGCGGTGCAGTCCGATCGACTTGGGCAAGCAACGCGGGTGTCAGCACGTTGTCCGCGCCGAGCCGCAACAGCAGGTTGTACATCTGCTGGCGGTCCGGCATCGGCACGCTTGCCTGCTCGGCGTAGCTCGCGGTTTTGCGCAGCAACCCGATGCCGCTTGCGCGCTGGCCCTCCAGCAGCGGTTCGAGCGCACCGGTGCGCAGACCGCTTGGCAACAGACCCCACCAGCCGAAGATGCGATCCTTTGCATAGCGGGAGTTTCCGCCGAACAGCTCATCGCCGCCGTCGCCCGCCAACAATCGGGTCATGCCATGCTCATGCGCCATCTTTGCGCAGTAATAAGCGGGCAGGGCGGACGAGTTGCCGAATGGTTGGTCGAAGTGGCTGGCGACCTTGGCGATGCTGCGAACCAAGTCATCCGGCGTCACGTAGTACTCATGATGCTCGGTTTTGAACTGCTGCGCTGCGATTCGCGCAAAAGCCATCTCATCGTAACCCTGTGCATCGAAACCGATCGAGAACGTGGCCGCCTGCTGGTCGCTGACCTCACCGATCAGGCCGGCAACCGTCGAACTGTCGGTGCCACCGGACAGAAAACAGCCGGGCTTGCTACCGTCGAGCTGGGCCTCAACCGAATCGCGCAGCAATTGGCGAAATTCGACGGCCAGCGCATCGAACGAGGTCTCGCGTGGCGCCTCGAACGTCGGCTGCCAGTAAGGCTTGACCAATACCTCGCCGTGTTCGAATACCGCGACATGACCGGGCGGCAACCGATGCACGCCCTTGAAAATCGTTCGCGGTGACGGGATGACGTGGAAGTACAGATAGTCGTAGATCGCCTGCGGGTCGATCTCGGCGTCACCGTCGACCAAGTCATCGGCGCGTGCTGCAAAACGCAGCTTGCCGTCCACGACGCGCCAGCAGATCGCCTCGATGCCGAACCGGTCGACCGCGATCCAGCTGCGACCATCGGCCTCGTGCATGCCAACGGCGAAGTTGCCTGTGACGGTTGCAACTTGATCCGGCCCGACCGTACGCCATGCGGCTGCCTGGTCGGCATTGTCGGTGGAAGTGGCCGGCTGCGTTTTCTGCGAACTGGCAAAGCGTGGCGAGCCAAGAATAAGTGGGGAGTCGTACACGGTCATGAGGCAAGCGCAAACAGGAGGGGGATAAGAGACACCGCACCAGCACGGGCGGCCTTGTCACAGCCGCACCTGGGGCGCAGCAACGAGTGCCTGAGCAGCCGACTTATCCGCGCGTCCCGTTGGTGTCGCAGAAATCGCGGCCACTGCAGCTACTGCTGCATGGCTCCGGGATTATGCGCAGGCGCTGTCAGTGCCCGTGAATGCCGAGGGTGGACGTATTCGCGCTGCGGCAACCCCAAGGCCCCCGGGTCGTGCAAGGCCTGGCCTGGGTCGAACAAAGGTACACCACGCCCCGGCATCAGATTCGCGTCGGTCGCCGCCAAAAACGCATCGAGCCCGATGTGTGCATTTGCGCGGCCCGCCAAGCTGCCTTGTGCAAACAATCGACCGGCGCCCACCAGCAGATTGTTCACGGCACGCAAATCGACCGGCGCGCCAGGCGCCACGAAAACGCGCACGCCGTGTGGATCGTCGCGATGATCGATCAGCGTGTTGCTGCTGATTTGCAGCGCATTGCGCGGCCAGCGGTAGCCTTCCGCACCGAACGAGATCATGGTATTGTTTTCCGTGCCGACGCTCTGCGCGATCAAATTGCCAAGCAAAGTCACCTCGCCACCATTCAGAAATTCGATTTCATAGCTTGCGTGGCCCGTGGCTTCATCGGTCAGTCGGCTGTATCGCACATCGCTGATGGCTGCACGGCTCTTCAGCAGATGCCCGGTGCGCGCATGATGAAAATAGCTGTCTGTCACGGCCAATTTGGCAATCGTACCGACATACAAGTTGTGGTTGTGCGCATTGCGCCGGAAGTTATGGGCGAATTCGCTGCCGATGACGTCAAGCGTGGTGTGCGCGTCGTTGTTGGTGAGCAAGCCCATTTCGTTGCCGATGGACGCGCAGTCGCGAACCGTGGCACGGCCCGTCTCGAGCCGGACCCCAGCGCCGTTGCCGGAGGCGACCTTGCAACCGAAAAAGTCAAAGCCTTGCATCACGACTTGGCCGCCGCGCAGCACCCAGATCGCCTTGCCCTCGGCCGCTGCACCGGCAGCCAGCAACCGGACACGGCCGCCCAGGGCCTGCATGCGGATGTCGTGCTGCTGCCAGACGGCCGCATCGCCCAGATAGTCGCCTGCATCGACTTGAATCAAGTCGCCGTCTCGCGCAAGCCGTGCCGCGTCCGAAATTCGCTTGATCGCGCGGCCTGGGCCTACCGACAGCACGCGACGAAGCGGCGATGCGCCAAGCCCGGTCTGCGCTGCCTCCAACCTCAGCGACCAACTGATCAACCCGGCCAGCACGAACTGGTGAACCCCCCTGCGAAGCATCGAATCAGAACCGATCGCACCCCGCTATTCGCGCAACAATGCGCAAATCGGGCCCAACCATCTCAGTCGAATGAAACGTCAGCGGCAGCGCATCCGCCAACGCATTGATCGGCCCCAAATTCGTGATGCCTTGACCTTGGCCAATCAGTGTGGGCGCGACGTACAGCAGCAATTCGTCGACCAGCCCCATACGCAGCAGCGATCCATTCAATTTGCGGCCGGCTTCGACGTGCAGTTCGTTGACCTCGTAACGCTTTGCGAGATCGAGCAGCATCGCACCCAGATCCACCTTGTTGCTGGAGTCCGGAAGTCGATGAATTCGGGCACCCAGTGCCTTGAGCGGTGCGTGATTCGGGTGCTGCGAATCCACCCCGGTGTAGATCATCACCATTCGATCCGGCACCGACCACAGCTTGGCATTGAGGGGTGTCTGCAACCGGCTGTCGACGATTACCAGGGGCGGCTGTCGCGCCGGTGCCGACTGATCAGCACCGAGCCGCACATTGAGCGAAGGATTGTCCTCGAGCACCGTACCGATCCCCGTCAGGATCGCCCCTGCGCGAAGCCGCCATGTATGCCCATCGGCCCGGGCGGCTTCACTGGTGATCCATTGACTCACGCCGTTTTCAAGCGCCGTTACCCCGTCGAGCGACGCAGCGATTTTCATGCGCACCCACGGTGTGCCGCGCTGCATGCGGCTGAAAAACCCGATGTTGAGTTCGCGCGATTCGGCCGCGCCAGGGCCGACTTCAACTTCGATGCCGGCAGCGCGCAGGCGGGCGAAACCTTGGCCTGAAACAAGTGGGTTGGGGTCGGCGATGGAGGCGACAACTTTTGCGACGCCGGCTTCGATCAGTGCATCGCAGCAGGGGCCAGTGCGGCCGTGATGGGAGCAGGGCTCGAGAGTGACGTAGGCAGTGGCGCCTTTGACTGCGAGTGCATGAATCTGGGTAGCTCGCAGCGCCATGATCTCGGCGTGCGGTCCGCCGGCCTGCTGCGTGCAGCCACAGCCGATGGCGCAGCCCTCAGTTGCCACGAGCACGCAACCGACGCGCGGGTTTGGTTCGCTGTTGCCGATGGATTTGGCAGCAAGTTCCAGTGTAAGACGCATGTTCGCGTCGGGTTCAGCGCCAGCGCTCGTGGCATGAAACGGCAGAAGTTGCACGGCGGCGAGTGTATCGTTATGTCAGCGGCCCCAGCATTGTTCCCTGAGCGTCGCATCGGCAATGCTGATGTCACGCGTACCGGTCTGATTTAGCAAAAAATTGCCGCAGCGGTCACCGAGTTGGCTGCCCTGCGGGCTTGCCGTCAATGAGTAACTGGCTGTGGTGCCGCCCGGCAAATAGTTGATTACGTAAGTTTTCGAGGGAACGATGGTCAGGCTGGTCGGAAACAGCGTAAGCACGCCATCCGGATAGGCCCCAGTCGCTGTCGCTGCTCGCTCCAGCCACTGTGCCGCCTGTTGCAGGCCGGCGCGCGCCTCGGCACGGTTGCCGCGGCGCACGTACTCCCGGTAGCTGGGTAACGCCACAGCGGCCAGGATGCCAATGATAGCGACGACGATCATCACTTCGATCAAAGTAAAGCCGCGCCCAAGTGGGGCTAACCGTGCTCGCACTGGACGCAGGCGGGTGATCGCGTGTGGTGTCATTGCGCTTGCCGCCAGGTCGGACGCAATAAAGCAGGTGGGGTGCCCAGCAGCACAGTGCTTGAGCAAGATCCGTTGACGGTTTCGCATTTCTCGTCGCCGGTCGAATCCACAGTTTTGAGGTAGATCGAAGTGCCGTTGGTTGGATCGCTTACACGGCTCGGTACGGTGCTGCTGACAGCGGGCGGCGTGCCATAGGCGAATACGGCGCTAGGCGGTGGGCTGCCGTTGATGATGTCGAGCACCGTCATGAAATGAGCACCGGCCGATAAGGTTGGCGTGCAGGTTTCGACGTTTGGGTCGCCACCCACCGGAGGCACACCGGTTGGGATCTTGAATAACCGGCCGCGGAACCAATCCATGCTCTTGTAGGCGCGTTCCCGTGCGACTGGCAAATCAATAAACCAACCTTTCTTCGCGCCGGTGCCGGTATAGGGCACCAGGGTGGAGGTGACGGTCCATAGCGCGCTGCCGGTATCGGTGCTGGCTGTCGAAGCAGTACTTATGGTCTGCCGGACCAATGCGGTCCGATTTGCCACAGCGTTGTTGGTGTTGGAGAGCACGACCCGCGCCCGACCGGTTGTGATGTTGGTGGCGCCGAGGGACATTGCGGTGGAATCGTAAATGCCATAGAGCGATTGCACTTGGCCGTCGACACGGTCGCCATCGGTCAGATGCCGGCCCGTGCCAACGGCAATCATCAGGCCGTCATTGGGATGGAACAACCAGCCGGGTGCAGTCGAGATCGGCTGGCGGTTGCCGAGGCTGTCGATCGCAACGTAAAGCGGCAGGGGCGGCGAGGGCGGCGTGCTCCCGAAGCCGACGACCTTCCAGTTCCCAGACTGCGGGTCGGTCAGGTCGAACTTCCAGAGATTGCCGCGCAAGTCGCCTGCGTATGCGACGTCTGGAATGCGGTCGCCGTCGACATCGACCAGCCGCGGCGCGGACAAGCCGTTGCCGTTGCCGCCGATGTTGTCGGTCGGGATCTTCACAAGCTCCTTACCCTGGTCGATGAATTGCAGCAGCAGCACGGCCTTTTCGCTGGTGCTATTGGCGCCGTTGCCGGTTACCAGCGCCCAGCGCCCGTTGTTCATACGCGTGAGCTGCAGCGCAACTTTCGGATCGGTCTGGTCCTTCACGGGCTGCGACACGATGTGGCCGATATCCGGATCAGCGGTGGCGGTGTTGTCAAGCACCACGATCTGGTTCGCCGCGACTGTACCAAAGGCCGTCGGATCGGTCACGTTGAGCACGAAGTAGCCCTTGCCGCCCAGGCCTGGGAAGCCGGCTAAGTAGGTTTTCCAGTTGGTTCCGTCGTAGATGTCGGCGGTGAATGGCGAACCATCAACAAAGTACTCATGCACATAATTCGCGTTAGACAATTTCGCGGTCTTGGCATGCAGTCCGTCGGGAACATAGGCAATTTTTTCTATGCCGGTGCCGCTGTCGAAGCCGTGCAGCATGCCGTCGTTGGCACCGACATACAGCATCGGCTTGCGCAGGACATTGGCGGTCTGGAAGCCCGCATAGCCGGCTAGGCGAATTGGGCTGTCTGGCCGGCCAGGAGTGAACCAGACTTCGGAGTTGACGATGTCGCCGTGGCGTGAGGCGCGGTTGCGAAACGGATTGCTCGGCACCCCACCCGAAGGCGGTCCCGGTAGCACCGGGGGCAGCGTCGCGCCATCATTGGTGCGGTCGCCGCGAAGGAAGTTGAGCCGCTCTTGGCCGCGCGCATCGATCGTGGTGCCATTGGTGTTCAGTTGCGTTTGCTTGATGGTCGACAGCGACGCCCAGTTCCAGTCGATGCCAGCACCACTCTGCGATGACAGTACCACCCTGTTGACGTGACTGAAGCCGGGCCCATCGATGATGTCGGCGGTGGTCTGCGCGCGCGCTGGCGCGGCGCCCACGGCCGGGATGGTTCCCCACAGGCCGCTGGTGGTCACCACGTCGCCGGTGCCAGCGGCTACGCCGTAGGCCGCTACGCGGCCCACCCAGCCGGTCGCGTCGTAGCCGGCGGCAAAGACAGCCGAATCGCGGTTGAGGCTGCTCGCGCTCGCGCTCAACGACGTCGTAGGCTGCGAATTGTCGCTAATGATCTCGTTAAGGATGTCTTGGAACGCCGTGGTCAGGGCAACGGCGTTCGGCGCTGGAATGAACTTGCCTCGGCTGTTGAGCGCCATGTGCCAGAGTTCGGTGATGCGTTCGACGTTTTCGTTGCCGGTAATTGGATTCGGCCAATCGGTGAGCCCCAACATGAGTCTGGAATAGTCCTTGGTAACCGGGTCGTCGGTCCAGGTATTGGCGCCAAATTTCGGCGCCACTGTCCAGTTCGCCGCCCCGTTGTAGCCGACGGTGTACATGGTCATGTGCTGCCAAGTTGCAGGATCGTTTTGTGGGTTCCAGTACTCAGGAATATCGCGCGTCGTTCGTCCATTGCTGAAAGTGGTAACGCCGGGGCTTTTGATGCTTGACTTGACGTCGTTATTAAGGGTGGGCTGCAGATCGGTAGCCCAGTAATAGAACGCCATGTCCGAGAGCGTTGTCCTCAGCGTGGTGCCGCTCCAGGGGCCGCTTGCGCCACTGCGAAAGATCTGTGTGTCGGCGCTGGTGGTGTTGTAAGCGGTGCCGTCGGGGAGGGTCTTGGCGGTGTTGTCGGCATCGCCAATCGCGTTGTCGGCAGGGAGGGTTAATGTGTTCCAGCCACCGTCTGTCATAAATACGTTGTAGCTGCGGCGGCACGACAGCACCGGATCCAATGTGGTACCGGGCACACTGGCCCAGGCGCTGTCTGAATTCAGCGGTTTGCGTAAGTATTCGCCGGCATTTCGTAGCATGCGGTGCGACGGCGTATTGCCGATCGGTCCCAGCGTATTGACCCAACTCATGAAGTTGGCTCGGTGCGTGCTGTTGAGCACCTTCATTACGTTGAGGTTGGAGCAAGAGGGGCTTGGAATGAGGAAGCAGTTGGTCATGGCCTGCCAGGCCATTCGGATGCTGCCGTCGGGCACATTGGCTGCGGAAAACGTAAGTTGCAGGGCTGCCTTCAGTTCAGCGACGCCAGACGCTCCCATACTGCCCGAATCATCCACCGAGACGATTACATTCGGTGCTGGCAGCTTGAAGCTCCCACCCGCCGGAGAGGTACTCAATGGCAGCAGCATCGCCCAGGATGCGGCTGGCCAAGCCAAGGCGGCGATGGCAGCCTGGAGCACCGTGCGGCGCAGGTGGAAAGGCATCGGGCTGTTCATGAAAAACTCCAGTAGCAGAAATGTTCTTTGGAATTGCGGGTTGCCGTGCGTTCAACCGCCGCCCGTTTCCTTGCGTACGAAAACGGTTTGCACGACGGCTTGGGTGCCTGGCTTCAGGCCGCGTACGACTGCTGTGATCCGATAGACGACGCCGACGGCTGACGCGCTGGCAATGCCAGCGGTCGGCGCATAGTCCTGCGAAGCCTTCGAAAGCAGGCCTTGGCTTTCATAGTGCAGCGGCTCGACCCAGTAAAACGCAGGTGTTGCCAGAACGGTGGGAGCCCACTGCAACAGCGGATTGCCAGCTACCGTGGCGTTGGCGCCTGTGTATTCCCCATAGCGGGCGCCGACTTTGCGCATCGCGTCGAGCCCTGTCGCGCCGGTCGGCGTGAGCCAGAATTGAGGCGCCAGATTTGGACCTTGCACGCAGATGGCCGCCACACACGAAGGGGTCGCGATCGGCGCAGTGACCAGCATGCTGGTTAGCAGCACGAGGTCGCTGCCATTGCCGCCCTTGTCGCGACTCGGTGGGAAATAGACCTTTTTGGTCGCAAGAACCATATTGCTCTGCACCGCAGCGGGACGGCAGTTCAGGAAACCCACCGTCGCTGTGCAAGGCTGCCCATCCGGCCGGATGCCCAGGATATCGAGTTCTGCATCGCGCACCATCGCGTGGGCTGCTTCCAAAGCGCGCTGATAATCGCTGTCGTTGCCGGTGACGAGTTCGTTGAACAGCGCAGTGCGCGCCGCCCACAGCGTCATCAATGCAGTCAGCAGCACCATCACGAGCACGACGAACAGCGAGATGCCTCGCTGGCGCCGCCTAGCCGGCCGCGGAACGGGAGTGGGTTTCACTTGCAATGATCCTTCGGAAACGCCCTAAAACAGGTTCACCTTGCGTACATAAAACACATTGCGCGCGACAAAATGGATGCGGCCGCCGCGCGCGACGTTGTTGCCCTGGCAGTTCTGATACGCGCTTGCGAGGTCGGGAATCGGCTCGTTGCCGCGCAAGTCGATGCACAGTTCGATGGCTGCAACACGGTTCCAAAGCAGGCCCGCAACCACCGCATCGGCGTCGAGCAACTGGAATGCGGGGAGGTTGTTGGTGCCGACATTGACGCGGTACAGCACTTGGAAATCGGCGACGTTGGTAAGCAGCGGTTGCCGGATGCCAAGCGCATTCACTCCCAGGCAGGTCAGTTGATTGCTGGCGGCATGTACGGCAAAAGCGCTCGGGCTGCTCGCCAAGCCGGCCACGTCGTCATAGGCACAGTTGCGCTGCATGGTCGAAAATCTGGAAGGCTGATTGCCTACTATCAGCGTATCCGGCGCCCCACTTGCGCCTTCGGTGCCATCGATCGCCACACCCGTGAAGGTGTCGAACGTGAACGGCGCTCCCGCGCCGGTTTGCCGGAGTTCAAGCGAACCGGCTTGGCGCAATTGCAAGCCGAGCGTGCGCAGTGCATACGACGCCTGTTGCTGCAGCTGGCTGATCTCGCTGACCGTTCCGGATGTCTGACGCGACAGCAACATCGTGCCGATCGCCGCGCCGATCACAAGCAGACCGATCGTCATGCCGATCAGCAGTTCCAGCAAGGTCATGCCGCTTTGCCGCTGGCGCGGGCTGCGGGCAGGGCCAGGCCGCTTGAAATCAAGGTTGGACATAAACGAGATGGCAGATCAAGCCTGCCGGGCAGGTTTCAGGGGAGCCGGTGAACACGCTAAGCGGCGCCAGGAGGTCGGTGTCGGCATTGCGTTCGTTGACGCGCCAACCAACCATGACACCAAGTTGACGCCGGTTGCCGGCGACTGCCGCTTCGCCTGGCAGCAGAAAGATGCTGGCTTGGGCGCCTGGTAGCGTATTGCCGATTGATTGCTTCCACTGCTGCACGTCCCAGGCCGCGAGTTGGGCGGGCGTGCAGGATGCCGTTAAGCAACTAGTGCCCGTTGGTACGTCGGTCCACCCTGAAACGTAGGACGTGAGGTTGTCGAACGCAAAAGGATTGGACTTGAAGCGCTCGCCAAAGTCCTCTATCAGGCGCACTGCCTGCGAGCGACGCACGCCGACCTGGGTATCGGCCAACGTGCGCAATTGGACGCCTAACATGCCGAGCACCGCAACCGCGAGGACCACGATCGACACCAGCGATTCGATCAGTGTGATGCCGCGCTGATGAGAGCGCTTGACGCTATCGCCCGATGCGCGTCGGCCGGCGTTCAAAATCCGGCGGGGCATGATGGGACATCCGTTAAGGTGCGCAGCCGACCAGCGATCGACATGCAAAGCTGTTTTTCCGTGCCGCCGTTTGGGCTGAGTCGCTGGAAATGGAATCCGAAGGTCGAGGCACCCGCTGCGCGACCCCAGCGGTCGAAAGTCAGGCTCGCCATGTTTCTGCTGAGCGTGACCGAGATGTTGTTCGGAATGCCGGCGGTTTGCAGTTCAAGATCGCCGCTATCGACGTTGCCGTTGCCATTTGCGTCGACGAAGACGACCCAGCCGCAACTCCATTCCTGCATCGTCGGTGCGTCGCAACCGGCCGGGGTCGAGGTCGGGGTCGCGCGCTTGACCAGGGTCACGTTGCCGCCGCGGCGGATTGCCTCGGAACGTGCGAAATAGATAGCGGACGTCATCTGCTCAGTAGCAAGCTGAACTCGATATCGCGAGACCACATCACGAAAGCTTGGCAGCGCCAGCGACACGAGAATGGCGGCGATGGCCATTACCACCAGCAGTTCGATCGCCGTAAAGCCCGCATATCGGGTGCAACGAACGGAAGCGGCGCTGGTTGAAAAAAGGCGGCGATACGACTGCATGGCGCCGATTGTCATCGGCGGGTATGCACGGCGAGAGCACGAATCGACGAACGGAAGCGCTATACCGACGAACGGTGCAAACGCACGCCGTTGCCGTGAATTAGTTCCGCCGCGGTGTCGTCACGGAGCTGTGCAAGACCCCATTTTTAGATGTCACGAATCAAGCGCTGAAACTCATCCACATCCTCAAAGCTTCGATACACCGATGCAAATCGGACGTATGCCACCTTATCCAGCTTCTTCAGCTCTTGCATCACCAGCTCACCGACGCGGGCGGAAGGAATTTCGCGGGCGTTGGCGGCGCGCAGTTCGCGCTCGATTAAATCCACTGCGGCGTCCACGCGCTGCACTGGCACGGGCCGTTTGCGCAGCGCCAGCAGCATCGATGCGCGCAGTTTGCTCAAGTCGAACTCGGCGCGCGAGCCGTCTTTCTTGACGACGGTTGGCAGTGCGACTTCGGCGCGTTCGTACGTCGTGAAGCGTTGCTTGCAGGCAGAGCAACCGCGTCGGCGCCGCACCACGTCGCCCTCGTCGGACTCCCGCGTCTCGACCACTTGCGTGTCAAGGTGGCTGCACAGCGGGCATTTCACAGCGAGCCTTGTGTTGGTCGCAGCCGAGGGTCTGGGTCAGCGATAGACCGGGAAGCGGCTGGTCAGTGCGGCCACTTTTTCGCGCACCGCCGCGAGATTCGACTCGTCGCGCGGGCGTTCGAGCACATCGGCCACCAGATTCGCGGTCTGGCGGGCTTCGTCCACTTTGAAACCGCGCGTGGTCATTGCGGGGGTGCCGATGCGCACGCCGCTGGTAACCATCGGCTTTTCCGGATCGTTCGGGATTGCGTTCTTGTTGATCGTCATGTGCGCGCTGCCCAGCACGGTTTCGGCCTCTTTGCCCGTGATGCCTTTGGCGCGAAGGTCGACCAGCATGACGTGGCTTTCGGTGCGGCCGCTCACGATGCGCAGACCGCGTTGGGTCAAGGTGTCGGCCACCACTTGCGCGTTCTTGATGACTTGTTGCTGGTAAGTCTTGAATTCAGGCGCCAGCGCTTCTTTAAATGCGACCGCCTTGGCTGCAATGATGTGCATCAACGGGCCGCCCTGCAGGCCTGGGAAGATCGCGCTGTTGATGGCCTTCTCGTGCTGCGCCTTCATCAGTATGATGCCGCCACGCGGGCCGCGCAGGCTTTTGTGTGTGGTCGAAGTCACCACGTCCGCATGCGGTACAGGGCTCGGGTAGACGCCCGCGGCAATCAGGCCCGCGTAGTGCGCCATGTCAACCATGAAAATTGCGCCGACGTCCTTGGCCACCTTTGCAAAACGTTCGAAGTCGATGCGCAGGCTGTAGGCAGAGGCGCCAGCGATGATGAGCTTTGGCTGGGTTGCGTGCGCCTTGGCTTCCATCGCGTCGTAGTCGATTGCTTCCTCCGCGTTCAGGCCGTAGCTGACCACGTGGAACCACTTGCCACTGATGTTGAGGGGCATGCCGTGGGTCAAGTGGCCGCCTTCGGCCAGGCTCATTCCCATGATGGTGTCGCCAGGCTTGAGGAACGCGAGGAACACCGCTTCATTGGCCGATGCGCCGCAGTGCGGCTGCACATTGGCAGCATCCGCACCGAACAGGTGCTTGACGCGGTCGATCGCCAGCTGCTCGGCAATGTCGACAAATTCACAGCCACCGTAATAGCGCTTGCCGGGGTAGCCTTCGGCGTACTTGTTGGTCAGTTGGCTGCCGGCGGCGGCCAACACTGCAGGCGAGGCGTAGTTCTCGGACGCAATCAGCTCAATGTGCTGTTCCTGGCGGACGTTTTCCGCTGAAATAGCAGCGAAGATTTCGGAGTCGGTTTGCTCCAACGAATGGCGGCGGTCGTACATGGTGAGATTCCAGGCTCTAGCGATGGGGACAAAGGTCTCGCAGATCCGCGCCACACACCGACTTAGTTGATCGGTACGCTCAGCGTGAATGAGGAAACTGCCCAGGCGAACGGCGGAAAACACAGCCGCCTGCAAAGCGGCCGCGGCGCGCTTCCCAGTGGTTGGTGTCCGTGCCCGAACGCGGTAATTTCAGCGGCGCCCATGGCGCTTAAGCTGAACAACGATTCAGGCGCTTCGGACAGGTCCACTTGGTGGCCTCCAGCGACCTCTATCTTCTAGATAGGTCGCTGGCAGCCACGTTATCGCCAGTTGCGCACGATGCTCAGTCTAGCGGAGGTGTCTGCAGTGCTTCAGACCCACGCACGGGCGCAAAAACGGGGTTTAAGAACGACGGTCAGGACACCACTCGGCCCGCAGCGACTTGCTTGAGCCGTGTGCGCTCGGCGAGTACGCGTTTCGAGTAGCCGTTGTCACTGGACAGATTGGCAGCGCCCACGTAATACTTCAGGCCAGCTTCCAATGAGCCAGCACGCTCGATGCATTCCAACAGCACCTCAACGCCGACCCGCAGATTGGTCACGGGATCGAACGCAGCCAGTTTGCCGCCAGCGCTGTCGTATTTGTCGCTGTGGATGCGCGTCATCACTTGCATCAAACCCTGTGCACCCACGCTGCTTTGCGCAAACGGGTTAAAGCTCGACTCGACTGCCATCACCGCCAGGATCAGGGTCCAGTCGATGCGCTCTCGCTTGCCGACTTCCCAAGCTTCGGCCACCAGCACGGAGATCGGCTCTGGCGCCACGCGGTATTTTTTGCTAAGCCAATAAGCCACTTTGGCCTGAGCACGCGGCAGCGTTTTCGGATCGGCTGCCAAGGACGTTTCACCGGTCGCTGTATCGGCCACCATCTTCGCGGCAGCGCCGGCGATGGGCCCGGCATTGACGCGGCCGTCGGCGACAGCTTGCACCGGCGCAATGGCAGCGGTGCCTGGCTGGTCGCCCACTGCAGACATTTCTGTCTCGAAGGCTTGCTGAGTCTCCCGCACAAGCGGCAGGCTTACATCGAGCGATGCGCTCGCCGGCGCCTGCCGTTGCTGCAGCCAACCAATCAACCGAGCTTCGGCCGACTCGCGCACTTCGGATTGGGTGCCCAACAACACAACCGTCAACACGACGCCCAATCCGAGCAGAGCGAAACCGAGGCGCAAGAGGTGAAATGAATGCTGCCATGCAGGCGCTACGGGTCGGGTCTTTGTGTTTCGGGTCGGCGTGCGGAGGGGATTGGCTGAGGCCATTGAATGGTTCCTGTAGGCTGATGCCCAAACCGGGCGACTGCAATGCACTCGACGGGCGGAGGTCAAACTTGACGATCCAGCCGATGAGCGCCCGGGCTCTGCGTGCGACCGGTTGGGAAGTCGCTGCGGGTAGGGGAGCGCCGAATCTGAGATTGGCATCTCACCCGAGGACAGCGGAAAATTCAAGAAGGGAGCTGCTAAGAATTAAGGGTTATCCCTAGTTTTGCAGCGCGATCTGCATCTTAAAAGCTGTCTTCATACCAAGTCAAGTATGAAGAAGTTGATTGTTATGTAATATTTCATCGATTGGGGCGATTTGAACCCAATTTGAAAAGCAAATCGAGGCGCCACAGCGCCAGCGGCTGAACAAATCAATACAAAAGAATCAAAGACCTTCCGATGCAATTGCTGTTCCGTAATCGATGGATTCGCGGCCTTCTGTGGGCCACCCTGGCTGTTCTGGCGTTGTGGGCACTGCTCTGGGCAGCCGTGCCGCCGCTGGTCAAAAGCCAATTGCCGCGGCTGCTGGGTGATCAGCTTGGCCGCAAGGTCAGCATTGGTGCGGTCGATTTCAAGCCCTGGACGCTGGAGCTCTCAGCGCGCGATCTGACGGTGGCAACCGCCGACGGACAGAGCACCCAGGCCCGCATCGACCGTGTCTACCTGAACGCCGAAATCAAATCCCTGCTGCGCCTGGCGCCGGTGCTCGCTGCGGTGCATCTGGATGCCCCGCGCCTTTCGGTCACGCGCCGCGCCGACGGCACCCTGGACATCGACGACGTCCGCAAGCAGTTCAGCAGCGATCCAACGCCGAATCAGCAGAAATCGAACGAGCCTTTCAAGTTCGCCTTGCATGACGTGATCGTGCAAAACGGTGCAGTCGACTTTGTGGACAAGGTCACCGACTCGGAGCACGCATTGCAGGATCTGCAGTTGCGCGTGCCTGAGCTCAGCAGTCTGGCATCGGCGCGTGAGACAAAAGTCGAGCCGCGCTTGTCGTTCAAGCTCGACGGCGTGGCGTTCGAAGCCAGCGGCAGCAGCACGCCGTATGCCGATTCGCGCCGCAGCGACGCCACGTTGACCTTCAGTGCCTTGAACGTGGCGCCTTATCTGGTCTATCTGCCAGCCGGATTGCCGGTGCAGCCTGAGTCGGGGCGGCTCGATGCGCAGTTGACGATTGGCTACCTGCAGGCGCCCGAACCCACGCTCAAAATCTCCGGGCCGATCACTGCGCACGATGTGGCGGCAGCCGACGCGGCGGGCGAGCCGCTGCTTGCGCTTGACCAGGCCCGCATCACGTTGGCCGATCTGAGTCCGCTGCAGCAGAAGGTCGTGGTGGCACGGATTGAGATCGATGGGCCGCGCATGGCCCTGCGTCGCAGGCAAGACGGCACGCTTGCGCTTGCGCAGCCTGTGGTTCAAGCCAACAAGCTGGGCGAGCCAGCAGCGGGCACAGCCGCAACGGCTGACCGCTCCAAAACCGCCGAGGCTGCGGCGCCCACCCCCGTGGTGGCGCAATCTGCCGAGCCAACCAAGCCTTGGCAAGTGTCGCTGCAGCAAATTGCCTTGAAGGACGGCCAACTGGTGTGGGTCGACCGGGCGACCCAGCCGCAGGCGCAAGCGCACTTGCGGCAGCTGCAGTTGCAGGCATCGGACATCGCTTATCCGTTCAAGCAACCGGCCCCATTCAGCGGTTCGGCCACGATCGGCCAACAGATTCCAATGGGCGACGTGCCGCTGACGACACCGCTTGCTGCAGTTGCAAAGGATGAAGCGGCCGGCACGGCGTTGCAGTTCGAAGGCAAAGCCACCGACGCTTCGGCGAATGTGCAGTGGAAGCTGGACCCGTTCGCATTCGATCTGGCCAAGCCCTACCTGGCGCAGGTGCTCGTGCCGACCCTGCGCGGCACCGTCAGCGCGCACGGTACGCTGGACTGGCAGGCTGCGGCCGAACCACGTGCTGCTGCATCCGGTGCGACGGAACAAGCGATTGCGCCGCCCACTGCCCGCACCGTGCTGCGGCTCGACCAGCTGCTGCTCGATCAGGTTGCGCTGATCGATGCCGACGGAGCCAAGGCAGACAAGCCGCTCGCAAGCGTTGCAAAGCTCGAACTGGCGGGTGCCACCATCGATCTGGCCCAGCGCACCGCCCAGATCGGCAATCTCAGGATCGATGACCCCACCGTGCGCATCCGGCGCAGCGCCGAAGGCCGCTGGATGGCGCAGGACTGGCTGAAAGCCGGGCCTGCAACCGATGCCCCGGCAGCGCTTGATACGCAAGCCCAACCGCCCGGTGATGCGCTGCCCGCATGGTCACTCAAGCTCGACCGGTTCGCGCTCAAGCACGGCGACGTCACCTACACCGACGCCGCGCTGGCCGAGCACCCAGTAGAAGCGGCGCTGACGCAGCTCGACTTGCAGGCCTCCAACGTGGCATATCCCCTCGGGCCGCAGACGGCGCTCAGTGGTTCGGCACAGGTTGCAGCGCCGCCAGATGAGAAGCCCGCGCCGCTTCAGTTCGACGGCACCGTCAGCGCCGAGGGGGGCCAAGTCGCACTCAAGATCGACGGGCTGCCCGTTGCTGCAGCCGAACCGTTTCTCACACAATTCCTGTCGCCTGCGTTAACAGGACAAGCCACGCTCGACGGCGCGGTGCAGTGGTCGGGCGCGCCGCTCGACGCACCGCGTGGATCCGACGCCGCCGTGCGGCTGATCGTGCGGGCGAACCGCCTCGCGCTGGAAGACGTCGCGTTGAAAACCGGCGAAGCAGCGCCCGTGCGCGTCGGCCGAGTCGAAGTGACCGATGCAGGCATTGATCTGAGCAGCCAACACGTGCAGGTCGGCCAGTTGCAGATCGTTGACCCGAAAGTGGATGTGGCGCGCGACGCCGCTGGCCGCTGGATGTTTAAAGACTGGCTGAAGCAGTCGCCGCAGAGGAAGAACGACGACTCGCGAGCGCCGTCTGAGCCCAAGCGGCGTTCGCCGAAAGCTGCCCAGGATGCGCAGGCGAAAGGCGCAGCGGAAACGGAACATCCTGCTGCCAAGACAGAGGAGCCGTCCGGCTGGTCGTTTGCGCTGAACGATTTCAAGCTCGAAGGCGGCGACATCTCCTATACCGACGGCGCGTTGGCCCAGCAAGTCGTGCGCGCCGAGCTGGCCAAACTACAACTGCAGGCGTCGAAGTTGGTGCTGCCGTTTGCCGAGCCGGCTGCATTCAGTGGGTCGGCCCAACTGAACACGGCGGATGCAAGCGCGTCATCGCCGCTCACGTTCAGCGGAAAGGCCAGCGACACAAACGCCGATGTGGAGGTGCGGCTCGAGGGCTTGCCGTTCTCCGCAGCGCGGCCGTTCTATGCAAAGTTTCTGAAGCCCACGCTGTCTGGCAGCGCCACGCTGGACGGCGCCGTGCGGTGGCAGGCTGCGACGGCTGTTGGCAACGAATCCGATGCCCGGCTCAGCCTGCGTGCGAATCGGCTTACGCTGAACGATGTCGCGTTGGCCGAGGCCAATCGCCGCCTGGTCGGCATCGCTCAGGTGACGGTTGCCGATGCAACCGTGAATCTGTCGGAGCAACGCGTACAGATTGGCAAAGTCGAGCTGCGCGCGCCCAAAGCGGACATCACCCGCAACGCCGATGGGCAATGGATGTTTGAAGACTGGCTGCGCAGTTCAGCATCTGCTGTCGATGCAGGCAGTGGCGGCGCCAACAAAGCTGCTGCGCAAACGCCCACGTGGAAGGTCGACCTGGCACAGCTATCCGTCTCCGACGGCCAGATCGCTTACCGCGACCAAGCTCTGGCCACCATGCCGGTCGAGCTCGATTTGTCGAAGCTGGAATTGCAGGCCGACAAGCTTGGGCTGCCGTTCGATCGGTCAGCGCGCTTCAAAGGCTCTGCGTTGCTGGCGAAAGACGCATCCGCCGACTCGCGGTCGAAGCTTGCATTCAGCGGCAGCGCGCGTGCCACGCAGGCAACCGTTGACCTGCAGGCCGACGGGCTGCCGCTGACGCTCGCGCAACCGTTTTATGCGTCGATGCTCGAGCCGACGCTGCAGGGCCGTGCGTCGATCGACAGCACGCTGGAGTGGCAGGCTGCGAAATCGCCAGATGACGCTGCAAAAACCGTCGTGCAGACCAAGCGACTTGCGCTGGACGATGTTGTGCTGGTGCAAGACGGCAACGAGCTGGCGCGCGTTGCCCAGGTTGCTGTGAACGACGCCACCCTGGACCTTGCTGCGCGCAAAGTGGCCGTCGGTAAGGTGCAAATCGGTGAGCCGGTTGCCACGGTAGAGCGGGACGCGCAGGGCCTATGGATGTTCCAGCGGTGGTTGAAAAACAGCGCCAATGGTGCAACGCCGTCAGCGGCTGACGAGACGAAGCAAGCGAAAGCGGCAAGCGGTGACTCCTGGGCTGTGCAACTCGCCGACGTTGCGTTGTCCGGCGGACGGATTGCATTCCGGGACCGTGCGCAGGCGTCGCCTGTGGCGTTCGACCTGAGCAGCATTCGGTTGGAGACAAAGAACGTGACGCTGGACGGCACCGATCCGGCGCCGCTGCACGTGTCTGCACGAATCGATTCCCCAGCAGGCGAGAGTGCCGCTGCACGGGCAGCGGAACCAGCACAAGGCACTGCCGCAGGCCAGCTCGACTACCGCGGTCGGCTCACACTCCGACCGCAATTGGAGGCCAGCGGAAAAGTCGAGGGCGTGCGCATTCCAGTGCACCTGTTCGAGCCGTACTTTGCGTCGCAACTCAACATCGAGATCGCGCGCGCCGATGCAAGCTTCAAGGGCGACACCGACTACACACAGACCGACGGCGGCGCCAGGATGAATCTGAGCGGCGACGTGACCGTGCAGGACATGCGTGCCAACGCCGTGGCGGCTGCAGCGCCTGTTGCCAACGATGCCGCCCGTTCCGCCGTCGCGCCCGACGCCGCAGACGAAACCCAAGTTGGCGACGAACTGGTCAGCTGGAAGACGTTGAACCTGACCGGCCTGAAGGTCGCGATTGCGCCGGACCAGGCGGCTTTCGTATCGCTTGAGCAGACCGCATTGACCGACTTCTTTGCACGGCTGATCCTGTATCCGGACGGCAGGCTCAATCTGCAGGGCCTGGTCAAGTCGGGCAACGCGGGCGGTGCCGAGCCGACCGACACCGCATCAGCGGCCAATGCGACGCAGCCCGCGGCGCGCATCGACATCGGCACCACCAGCTTCGTGAACGGCCGCATTCACTTCACCGATCTGCTGATCAAGCCGAACTATTCGGCCCGGCTGAGTGATCTGACCGGCAAGCTTGGCGCATTTTCGTCGCAGCTGCCGGCCAGCGGACAGCCGGCGCTTGCGCGGCTCGAGCTGCGCGGCAAGACCGAGCAATCCGCATCGATCGAAGTCGACGGTCGGCTGAACCCGCTGGCCAAGCCGCTGGCGCTCGACATCGCCGGCAAGGTGCGCGATCTGGAACTGCCGCCGTTTTCTCCGTATTCGGTCAAATACGCAGGCCATCCGATCGAACGCGGTCGGCTGAACATGGATGTGAACTACCGGGTGAAGCCGAATGGCCAACTGACGGCCGACAACAACCTGGTGCTCACGCAACTGCGCTTTGGCGAGGAGGTCAAGGGCGCGCCGAACAGCTTGCCGGTCAAGCTTGCAACGGCGTTGCTGGCCAACAGCGAAGGCGTGATCGATCTGGATCTGCCGATCAGCGGATCGATCGATGACCCGCAGTTCAGCATCGCCGACGTACTTGGCAACGCAGTGGGCAACTTGCTGGGCAAGGCCGTCACGGCGCCGTTTTCGCTGATCGCGCGGGCCATTGGCGGCATTGTCGATGCAGGCGGTGGCGATGCGTCTGCCGATGCGCTGAGCGAAGTGAAATTCGATGCTGGCAGCCCTGACCTGACGGCCAGCGCGCGCAGCGGGCTCGACAAGGTGGCCAAAGCACTCACTCAACGCGAGTCGCTGCAGCTCACCATCGCCGGCACCGCGGGCAACCCCGCCGAGCGCGAAGCCTGGAAGCAGGCTCAGTTGGCACGTGAGATCGACCGTGAGCGGCTGAACGGCGATACGGCGAAATCGACCGAGACGACCCAGGGGAGTACCGAACCCGGCAACGCGAGCGCAAACGCCATCCCAAGCGAAATTGCGGAGACACCGGCTGCTGCCAGCGACGCAGGCAAGACACTGGCTGATGCTTCCGACACGAACGGCGCCGCTGCCCCCGCCACGCCGTTGCCATCGTCCCCGTTGAGCCGGCTCTACGCGCAGTCCGACATTCCGAAGCCGCACAATCCCGATGGAGTTGCCCAGCCGTTGTCGGACAACGAGATGAAGCGCCTGCTGCTGTCGCGCTTCGAAGCCAGCGATGAAGCGCTGCGCGAGCTTGCAACGAAGCGCGGCGTGGCGGTGCGCGACTATCTGGAGGGCGCTGGTTTGTCGAAGTCGCGGCTGTTCCTTGGAGAAGCCAGACTGATCCAGTCTGGTCAGCTTGCCGAGGCTTCGAGCGGTGCAGCCGCGGCCTTCGGTGCCAAGCCCGATCGTTATTTGCCGCACGTCGAGTTGAACCTCGAAACGCGTTGAATCGGGCCCCCTGCCGGTAGCCAGTTAGCCGGCACGGGGCTGGCTGTGTGCCAGAGCCGCGCAAAATTGGTCAAAATACCCGGTTGCAGGAACGGACGCAGCAGATGCCAAGCGTCCTGTGGTTCTTGTCATTGTTTCTGGACGCAGTGGCTTGGGTTGTCTGCCATTTTTCGAATCCACGCCGTGGTGCATGTAGCTTTAGGCTGCTGTACTGCTGACAACAGCCGCTTGTTCTCACCTATTCCGCCCCATTACTTTTTGCGCCGTGACCGAAGCAACTTCTACTCCCCATCTCGATTTGCCGGCGCTCGATACGCTGACCGGCGGCGCCTTTACAGCACCTACTTCGGGCGAGCGCGCCACGCGCATCCGCGAGTGGTTGCTCACCGAGCCGGCGCAAGAGCAACTGCAAGCCGTATTTCGTGAACTCAGCGGGCGCGACAAAGGCGCTGCCAAGCCGGTGCGCGAGCGGCTTGACGAACTGAAGCGTGCGCGCCACAGCCAGGCGGCTGCAACCGAGTGGGCGCAAAAAGCCGAGCACCTGTTGCAGCTTCCGCGCTTGAACCTGGCCGATGCACTGGCCTGGCAGCGGGACGCCGCCAAGGCAGGTGCGCCGCTGGCGCGAGAGCCGCTGTCCGAGCTGAAAACGCAGCTCGCCGAACGAGTCAAGGGCATCGAAGATTTGCAGAACCGGGTGCAGGTGCAGCGCGAGGCCGCGGTGCTGCTGGCGCAGCGTCTCGAGGTGCTGTCGACCAAAGCATGGCGCGATGCGCAGACGGCGCTTCCGGTATTACAGGCCGACATCGCGCATTGGCGTGAGCAGGCCGATGCGCTGAGCGAAGACGCCAACTGGGTCAGCGTCGATGCGCGTTTTCCGCCGCTGCTCGACGCGTCGAAATCGCAGTTGCAGGGGGTGTGGGATGCGTTCTCGGCCGCGCTTTCGCAAGCCGCTGCAGCGGCCGCCGATCCGGCTGCGCCGCTGCCGCCGGTGCCGGT
>JBBPYC010000086.1:0-103894 GCA_038200275.1 Burkholderiales bacterium | reverse complement strand
CGTGCGCGTCGAGCCAGAGCACGCGCAAGTTCCGATGATGGGTGCGGCAGTGCTGGGCGATGGCGCTGATCGAGCCGACGGCCAGGCTGTGGTCACCGCCGAGCAGCACCGGCAGCGCGCCTTCTGCCAGTTCGGCACGGGTGGCATCAAAAACCAGTTGGCACCAGGCGGCCACCTCATGCAGATGCCGGTGGCCATCCTGCGCGGGCTGCCAGGGGTTGTCTGGGCCGCGCAAGTTGCCTGTGTCGCGCACGGTCAGACCCAATGCCGCCAGCCGCTCGGCAATGCCCGCCACGCGCAGCGCCTCGGGCCCCATGCTGGCACCGCGGCTGCCGGCGCCGATGTCGGTCGGCGCACCGATCAGGCTGACGCGGGTGGCGGGCGATGTGATGGCGGAAGGCGCGGCAGGACTCATGACTTTGATGATGGCATGCGGTGCGGCCAGCCGACTCAGCACCCAAAGTCCCAAACAGGTGCAGGGTTAAACTGCTCGCACGTTTCCCGTGCGCCGATTGGGTCGTGCCGCAACCGCTGCACCACAGCCTGCGCGGCATCTCGTGCGCACAAAGGGTCGGCCACCGGTCGACTTGGCGATCCCCCAGCAATAGCAACCAGCAAAAGCCCGTGGTCTTGTTGATCTTTGTCGGCTTCATGCTGTCGTTCGTCATCTCGCTGGCGATGCTGCGTTATGCGCGCCGACATGCGCGCCACTATCCGCAAGAGGCACCGCAGCGTTTTCACATCGGGCACGTACCGCGGCTTGGCGGGGTGGCGATGTTGCTGGGACTGATCGTGAGCCTGGCCATCGCGCTGTTGTCCCGCGTGGCCGGGATCGATCTGAACATCGAACTGGGTATGCGCACCTGCGGCGCGTTCTTGCTGATGCTGCTGCCGACGGTGCTCGGTGGGTTCTACGAGGACCTGACGCAGCGGTTGCGCGTCAAATGGCGGCTGCTGCTGACGCTGGTTTCCGGGCTGGCCGCATGGTGGCTGTTCGATCTGGAAATCTCCCGGCTGGGTTTCGACGCCGTGGACCGGATCTGGATGTCGATGCCGCTGTTGCCGCCGCTGCTGGCCGTCCTGGCGCTTACCGGCCTGCCGCACGCATTCAACATCATCGACGGCTACAACGGGCTGGCTGGCACGGTCGCGATGATCGTCTGTCTGGCGCTGGCGCACGTCGCGCTGCAGGTGGGGGATCGGCAGCTGGCCGCGCTGGTGCTGTGCCTGGCCGGCGCAACAGGTGGTTTTCTGGTCTGGAATTACCCGCGTGGGCTGATCTTTGCGGGGGACGGGGGCGCGTATCTGTGGGGCGTGACGATCGCGCTGGCCAGCATCGTGCTGGTGCAGCGGCATGTCGAGGTGTCGCCGTGGTTCCCGGTGCTGCTGCTGATCTACCCGGTCTGGGAGACGCTGTTTTCCATCTACCGCAAGGTGGCGCGGGGTGTTTCACCGGGCGTGGCAGACGCGCTGCATTTTCATCAGCTGATCTTCCGGCGCATCGTGCGCGGCGTGCTCGACGACGACGAGGTGCGCAGGCTGCTGGTGCGCAACAACCGCACGTCGCCGTACCTGTGGGGCTTCACGTTGCTGACGGTGGCGCCTGCGGTGCTGTTCTGGCGCAATACCGAAGTGCTGATCCTGTTCACCACATTGTTCGTCGTGACCTACATCTGGATCTATGTGGCGATCGTGCGCTTTCGCGTGCCGCGCTGGCTGTCGCGCCGGCGGCGCGCGGCGGCGCGGCACGCGCGGGAAGATCCACGCTGAAGCAACCGGCGGTGGACGCCGCTGGCTGAATTACCAGCCGATCCATCGGCGTGGTCGCGCAGGGAGGGCCATGGCCTGCGGCAGAATCGTCCATCGCACGATTCGTGCTGCGCCAGGCGCTTCGGATTTTTCCTTCCCTCTTTTCCTCATCCCACCCATCGCACCATGACCGACCCGCTGCAAATCGCCCCGCGCGACCGTGCCGAAATCCTGGCCCAGGCGCTGCCGTACATACGGCGCTTTCACGGCAAGACCATCGTCATCAAGTACGGCGGCAACGCGATGACCGATCCGACCCTGCAGGCCGACTTCGCCGAAGACGTGGTGCTGCTGAAACTGGTCGGCATGAACCCGGTGGTGGTGCACGGCGGCGGCCCGCAGATCGAAGCCGCGTTGAAGCGGCTGGGCAAGAAGGGCGAGTTCATCCAGGGCATGCGTGTGACCGATACCGAGACGATGGAAGTCGTCGAATGGGTGCTGGCCGGCGAGGTGCAGCAAGACATCGTCGGCCTGATCAATCAGGCCGGCGGCAAGGCGGTCGGCTTGACCGGGCGCGACGGCGGACTGATCCGTGCGAAGAAGCTGCGCCTGGTCGATTCAACCGACCCGACCAAGGAACACGACGTCGGCTGGGTCGGCGACATCGAAGCGATCGACCCCGGCGTGGTGAAAGCGCTGCAGGACGATGCGTTCATTCCCGTGATCAGCCCGATTGGCTACGGCGAAGAAAACGAAAGCTACAACATCAACGCCGACGTGGTGGCCGGCAAGCTGGCGACTGTGCTGCGCGCGGAAAAACTCGTGCTGCTGACGAACACGCCCGGCGTGCTCGACAAACAGGGCAACCTGCTGACCGACTTGTCCGCGCAACGCATCGACGAGCTGTTCGCCGACGGCACGCTGTCCGGCGGCATGCTGCCCAAAATCGCTGGCGCGCTGGATGCCGCAAAGAACGGCGTCAACTCGGTCCACATCATCGACGGCCGCGTGCCGCACGCGCTGCTGCTCGAGATCCTCGGCGACCAGGCGTTCGGCACGATGATCCGGTCACACTGACACATGCCTTCGCGCGCCGGTCGAGCGCTGGGGGCCACTGCTCGCTCAGGCAGATGCCATTTCGGCGATCTTGCCCGGACCACGCGCAGCAGTTACACGCCCAACCACTTGCCAATGGGCATCAACGCGTTTTCGTCGGCGTCGACGAATCCCGCAACGTTCAGCGCTTTGAGCCGGCGCTGGCCCGTCTCCTGCTGATCGAGCCTGATGAAATAATTTGTCAGCGCGGCGCGTTGCTCCGCCGGCACTCTGCCGCTGGCGAGCAGCTGCTTGATCGGCACCGGCTGACTCGTGAACAGCACGCGGCCGCCTTTGTCCTGCCACGCTTGCACGACCGACTTCGACGCCGACACGCCGGCGGTGCACAGGTTGTTCTCGACCATGAATGGCACCGCGTCTTGATAGCGCACGTACGACATGGCCGGCAACTCCCCGCCCAGGGCTTCCCGCAACGCCGCGCGCGCCATCACCGACGTGATCGAATCCTCGGACGGACCGCCGACCTTGCGGCGTTCGCGGCCCAGGTCGGCCAGTGTCTGCACCGGCGAGTCCTTAAGCACCATGAATGACGCCCGGTATTCGGTATAGCCCTTGGTCAGTGCGACCAGCCGGTACTTGTTCTTCTTCATCGCGCGGATCGCGTGATGCGCCGGATGCACATAAGCCAGGTCGTAGCGATCCTGCTGGAGGCCTTCGACCAGTTCCGGGTAATTTCGAACCAGCGAGAACCGAACCGGCCGCTTGACCAGCTTTTCCAGGTCGGCAGACAGTTCGCCGAACCGATCGCCTGCGCTGCCGTTCGGGTCGCGGTAGGTCACGCCCTCGTTGATTGCAATCACGAACGGTGCCTCGTCGGAATTGCCGGGGGGCGATGCCTCGGCAGGCGATGGGTTGTTAGGGGGCGCGACGTCGCTGGTTGCCGAGCCGGCGTCCTGCGCGCGCGCGGCTGCCGCACTGCGCTTTTGTGCCCAGAGCACGCTGTGGGACCCCACTGCAGCCATCGAGAGGAAAAAATCGCGTTTGTTCATAGCAGCAGCAGAGGCTTTAAGGTGGAGGAAATTGCGGCCTGCGCCGCGTTCTGGAGTCGCTCATTGCAAATCCGAATCCTGAACCTTAGCCCCGCTTGGGGTTTCGAAGATAGGCAGAACTGCACGCCAATGCCGACCGCCTTGCGTCAGATGAGCATGTGTGCGGCAAAAGTCCGCAAAAACACGCAGCATGTTTGAAACGAACACATAACCGCTTGTTCGCACGAGCTTGGCACTGACCATGCATCAGGTGCTGCTGGGGTTGCAGTCTGCCGGTACGGTGCAAGGCTGCATCGTTGCACTGTTGCGCCGCGGCGTGAGAGCCTATTGCGTCAACTCAGCGACGCGGCACCCACCCGTTCAGCCGCCTGCACGATCTCGGCCCAGGTCGCATCGTCGACTTCGATGCCGGAGACTTTGCGCTGCTTGCGCGCTTCGCGCTCCGGCTCGCCGGCGATGCGCACGCGATCGAAGCCGGTGCCGGCAGGCGCCCCCTGTAGCCAGTCGATGAAGGCAGTCGTTTCCTCTTCGAACTTCTCTTGGGTGCCGAGCCGGGCGGGGTCGATCAGCACGCACAGCATGCCGTTTAGCACCGCGCGCCGCGCGTCGGCCGGATGATGCCAAGTGCCGCCGCCGCTCAACGCGCCGCCGAGCAACTCGCATGCGACCGCCATGCCGTAGCCCTTGTGTTCGCCGAAGGTCATGAGCGCACCGAACAGGCCGTTGCTCTGGGGCACCACGACGACCCCCGGCACGGTGGTCGGCGCGCCGTGCTCGTCGATCAAGTGACCCGGCGGCACCTGCACGCCCTTGTTGTGCGCGACGCGCATCTTGCCTTGCGCCACCCGGCTGGTTGCGAAGTCGAGTACGAAGGGCTCCTTACCGGCGATGGGGATGCCGATGCAGCATGGATTGGTGCCGAAGCGCCCGTCGCCGCCGCCCCAGGGCGCCACCACCGGGCGCGACAGCACATTGACAAAGTGCAGTGCAACCAAGCCCTGCGCGGCCGCCATCTCGGCGAAGTGGCCGATGCGCCCCAGGTGGTGTGCATTGCCCAACGTCATGATGCAGCTGCCATGCGCTTTGGCGCGCTCAATGGCGAGGTCCATTGCCTGCACGCCAACCACTTGGCCAAAGCCGCGGTCGCCGTCGAGCGCAAGCATGGTGCCGATGTCGACCTTGATCTGCACAGCCGCCTGCGGCTTCAATCCGCCTTCGCGGATCGCATCAACATAGCGCGGCAGCATGCCCACGCCGTGGGAATCATGACCCGACAGGTTCGCCATCACGAGGTTGCCGGCTACTTGGTCAGCCTCGTTGGGGCGTGCACCTGCTGCTACCAAAATGGAAGCTACCTGCGCTTGCAGTTGCTCGGCGGGAATCAATTTAGACATTGAAATAAGTCTCCTCGGTATACAGTGGAAGTTGTTCTGCTGTCAGTCTGCCATCACGCGCGTCAGGTATTGAATGTTATGTCCCAGCAGGGGTCGCGGAGCTGGCTCTGCCAAGCCGCAGGCGCCCCCCCCCCGAACGGGGGGGGTAGGCGAAAGCCGACCAAAGGGAGCGAAGGCTGGGGGGAGTTACATCACCGCACCTAGTTGCCACGGCACGAATTCGTTCTGACCGTAGCCGTGCCGCTCGCTCTTGCTCAATTCGCCGGACGCGGTGGCCAGCACCATCTCGAAGATGCGTTGGCCCATCTGCTGGATCGACGCGTCGCCGTCGACGATCTCGCCGCAGTTGATGTCCATATCTTCTTCCTGCCGCTTCCAAAGTGCGGTGTTGGTGGCAAGCTTCAGCGACGGCGCGGGCGCACAGCCGTAAGCCGAGCCGCGCCCGGTCGTGAAGCAGATGACATTGGCGCCGCCGGCCACCTGGCCCGTCGCGCTGACCGGGTCATAGCCGGGCGTGTCCATGAACACGAAGCCGTGAGCGGTGACAGGCTCTGCGTATTCGTAGACGGCCTGCAGGTTCGTCGTGCCGCCCTTGGCGACCGCGCCGAGCGATTTTTCAAGGATGGTCGTCAGGCCGCCCGCCTTGTTGCCGGGTGACGGGTTGTTGTTCATCTCGCCGTTGTTGATGCGCGTGTAGTCTTCCCACCACTTGATGCGGTCGATCAGTTTCTGGCCGATCTCGGGCGCGACCGCGCGGCGGGTCAGCAGGTGTTCGGCGCCGTAGACCTCGGGTGTCTCCGACAGGATCGCGCTGCCGCCGTGCGCGACGAGCAGGTCGACTGCGGCGCCCAGTGCCGGGTTCGCGCTGATGCCCGAATAACCGTCTGAGCCGCCGCATTGCAAGCCGATCGTGATATGCGCGGCGCTGCAAGGCGTGCGCTCGGCGCGGTTGGCGGCGGGCAGCATCTCCTTGATCAGTGCGATGCCCTTGTCCACCGTCTTTTTGGTGCCGCCGGTGTCCTGGATGCTGAACACCTTGAGCGATTCACCTTCACGCAAGCTGCTGTGCGCCAGCCACACGTTCAACTGGTTTGCTTCGCAGCCCAGGCCGATCACCAGCACGCCAGCGAAGTTCGGATGTGTGGCATACCCCGCGAGCACGCGCTGCAGCACCTGCATGCCGAGTCCTTCGGTATCCATGCCGCAGCCAGTACCGTGCGTGAGTGCAACCACGCCGTCGACGTTCGGGAACGCTTCGAGCGCGGCCGGATTGGTCTGGCGCGAAAAGTGATCGGCGATCGCGCGTGCTGCGGTGGCCGAGCAGTTCACGCTGGACAGGATGCCGAGATAGTTGCGCGTGGCCACCCGGCCATCGTCACGCTGATAGCCCATGAACGTGGCTTCGCGCCGCGCCGGCTCGGGCTTCACGTCGGCGCCGATCGCGTAGTCGCGCGCGAAGTCGCCTTTGTCGGGGCCCATGTCGAGGTTGTGCGTGTGCACGTGTTCACCAGCTGCAATTGGCTTGCGGGCAAATCCGATGATCTGGTTGTAGCGGCGCACCGGTGCGCCGGCTTCGATTGCATGCGCCGCTACCTTGTGGCCGGCCGGTATCAGGCCGCGAACGGTGAAGTCCTCTATGGCGCTGCCACCGACGAGCTGGCTGCGCGCAATTACGACGTCGTCGGCAGCATGCAGACGGATGAAGGGGGTGATGGTTTCGGTCAGCATGTGGGGTCGCTCCATTACTGGTTTTTCAGTGCATCAATAGTTTCGGAAGTCACAACACCAGCGCCGGTACGTAAGTGATCACGATCAGGGCCAGCAGCAGCGGCATCAGTCAAGGCAGGATTGCCATTGTCGTGCGCTCGAAGCTCAGGTTGGCAATACGCGCCAGCACGAACAGCACCATACCCATCGGCGGGTGCAACAGGCCGATCATCAGATTCAGCACCATCACCAGCCCGAAGTGCACCGGGTCGACGCCCAGGTGCACGGCGATCGGCAGCAGGAGCGGCACCAGGATGGTAATGGCGGCTGTGGGTTCGAGAAAGCAGCCGACGAACAGCACCAGCAGGTTGGCCAGCAGCAGAAGCACCCAGGCCTGGTCCGTGACGCCGAGCACCCAGGCGGCGATGTCGGTGGTCACGCCCGTAGCCGTCAATATCCAGCCAAAGATGGATGCAGCGGCCACGATGAACAGCACCGTGCTGCTGGTCTCCACCGTGTCCAGACAGACTTTGACGAACATCTTCCAGGTCAGCGTGCAGTGCCAGGCCAGTCCCAGGATCATGGCCCACACGCAGGCCGCGATGGCGCCTTCGGTGGGGGTGAAAAGACCCGTCGTCATGCCGCCGATCAACCGCACCGGCGTCATGATCGGCAGCAGCGCCTGAAAGCGAAACATGCGGTCCACCAGGAACAACGCCGCGAAGCCACCGAACACGGTCCAGCACGGCGGCGTGCCGAGCTTGACCACCAGCACCCACAATAGCAGCGGCCACGCGATGACCACCGCCAGTTCGACCATCGCCTTGAAGAATTTGCTGCTGGAGAACTTGATATCGCCGCCCCATTGATTCTTGTAGGCGTAGTAGCTCACGGTGAGCATCATCCGAGTCGTCAGCAGCACCCCGGGCAGGATGCCGGCCAGAAACAGCGCGCCGACGGAAGCGTTGGCCATCATTGCCGTAGATCACGAACGGCAGGCTCGGCGGAATGATCGGGCCCAGTGTGGCCGATGCGGCCGTGACGCCGACCGCGAACTCGACCGGATAGCCATGCTCCTTCATCGCCTTGATTTCGATAGTGCCCAGGCCCGCCGCATCGGCGATGGCGGTGCCGCTCATGCCCGCGAAGATCACTGAGGCCAGCACATTGACATGCCCCAATCCGCCGCGCAGCCAGCCGACCAGCGCCATCGCAAAATTGAAAATGCGCGTGGTGATGCCCGCGTTGTTCATCAGATTGCCGGCCAGGATGAAAAACGGGACGGCCAGCAGCGGAAAACTGTCGATGCCACCGACCATGCGGTGGATCACGACGAACGGCGGCAAGTCGCCCGACCACAGGATGTAGGCCAGTGAGGCGCCGGCCATGGCGACGGCGACCGGAATGCCGCCGGCCGTGAAGACCAGGAAGACGATTTTCAGCACGGGCGCTTTGTTTTTATTTGATCAATCGGTGGCGAGTGTGGTCTCGGGCCGCTCCAGCACGCTGTAGCCGCGCGCCCAGTGCCGGCGCAGCACCTGGATGGAGCGCCAGGTCATGCAGACAAAACCGAACAGGCACATGCCGTAGACGATGTTCATCGGCGCATCGACGATGGTCATGCGCGTGTTGCCGCCGATCTTGAGCATCATCTGCACCGTCATCACGACGGCCGCCGCAAAGAACGCGGTGCGCAACACGTCGACGGCACGTGACAGCCAACGCTCCATCGCGACTGGCATGTGCCGGTAGAAGAAGTCCACCTGAATCCGATTGTTCTTGGCAACGCCCACCGACACGCCGATCAACACCACGCCGATCAGCATGTAGCGCGCGCCACCACTTCGGTCCACGCGGCCGAATCATTGAGCACGTAGAGCGTGATGAACTGACAGAAGACCGTGAGCCCCAACACCCGGAAAATCACCAGCGAAATCCATCCCTCGGCGATCACGTCCGACAGGTCGACCAGCTCGTCTTTCATCAAAAGATTGCCGTGCTCGTCGAGCACCTTGGGCTCGGTTGAAATTTCAGGCGCGGTTCTGGTCGGGTGATGGATCGGGCGCATGGTGTGGGCTCGCAGACTTTATGGAAAGTTTCTGTTCGCTTCAGCGAATGTTCACGATCCGGTCGTAGTCACCCTTGCGGTAACCCTGTGCCTCTGGCGTGGTGTTTTTCAGCACCGCTTCAGCAAAGGCTTTCTTGTCCACCGTGATCACGTTGTTGCCCCTTTTCTTGAGCTCATCGACCAGTCGCGTTTCAGACGCGATGATTTCGCGGCCAGTCTTCTCGGCGGCTTCCTGCATCACTTTCTCGAACCCCTTTTTGTCCTCGGCAGAAAGCTTTTTCCAGACCGAAGGTGAGACGATCGTGAGCAGCGAATCGACGATATGACCCGTGAGCGAAATGTTTTTCTGCACCTCGTAGAACTTCTTCGCCTCGATGGTCGGCAGCGGGTTTTCCTGCGCATCCACGCTGCCGTTCTGCAGCGCCAGATACACCTCGGCAAACGCGATCGGCATCGGGTTGGCGCCCAGCGCCTTGGGGAACGCGAGGTAAGCGGGCGCATCGGGCGCACGGATCTTCAGGTCCTTCATGTCGGCAGGGGTGCGCACCGGCTTCTTTTCGGTCGAGGTCACATCGCGGGCGCCGTGATAGTTCAGGACCGTGATGTGGTTGCCGGTCCTGTCTTCATAGCCTTTCGACAATTCCTTGAACACGTCGCACTTCGCATATTTGAGCGAGTGCTCCGAATCCCGGAAGGTGAAAGGAAAGTATGTGCCCGACAGCGGCGGGTAGCTGCGGCCAGCGAAGCTGGCACCGGTGTAGATGATGTCCACCGTGCCCAGCGTGAGGCCCTGGTTGATGTCGGACTCCTTGCCCAGGCTCGATGCAGGGAACACCTGGATGTCTTAGTGGCCGCTGGTGCGCTTATTGATCTCGTCAGCTGCCCAGACTGCGTTTTTCTGGAACGGCTCCGACGTCTCATACACATGCGCCCACTTGAGCTTGATTTGTGCATTTGCGATGCCGAATGTGCCAAAACCGGCCACCAGTATTGCACCTGCAGCAATTGTTTTAATAGCAAATCGTTTGGTCTTCATGGTGTCTCCTTGGGTGAAATGGAACGGTCGAGAAAACGTGGGCTATGGCGCCATTGATGCGGCGGGCGAACGAGTTCGTCGCCAACTGGCCTGGAATCGTTGATGCGCTTTGTCCATGTGATGGTGCATCGCTACGCGGGCAGCAGCGGGGTCGTGGTGGGCAATGGCAGCGAGTACGCGCTCATGCTCGGCGATGGACGCATGCCATATCCGTGAGGTTTCCCGACGGCCGCCCAATTGCTTGAACAGCGGCCCGAGCCGTGCCCCCCCCAGAACGCAACGACCGTTTGTGCCAGTACCGCGTTGGCGCAGGCCGACACGATCGCCATGTGGAAGGTTCGATCGGCTTCGACCGGATTGACGCCAACGGTTGCCAGCGCGCGCATATCGTCAATGGCCTGGGTCGTGCTTTGAAGGTGCTTGCGCCTGGCCTGCGTCGTGGCCAGTGCAGCCACCTCGCTTTCCACCACACGGCGCGCGAATGAGCTCGAGCGGGTCCCATTGCATGTCTCCGAGCGCCGCTTCGTCGGGCTGCAGCCGCTGCACCACGTACACCCCGGAGCCGGTCCGCACCTCGACCCAACCTTCCACTTCGAGTGCGATCAACGCCTCGCGGATCGATGGGCGACTCACACCGAACTGTTTGGCCAAGTCCCGTTCGGCCGGCAGGCGCGCGCCGGCAGCGTATTCACCGTTTGCAATCAGCGCGCTCAACTCAGCGGCGATCTGGCGATAAAGGCGCTGCGGTTCGACGGTCTGGATGGGCAGTGCGAAAGGTCTGGCGAAGCCTAAGGGTTGTCCTTGATTGGCCAAGTGATCTGGCCAATCAAGAATACGCGTCATCGTGCGCCGAGGCACCCGCGCTAACCCCAGCAGGCCCGATCGGCGCGCTATCCCATCACCTACTCAGGACAACGCATGAGACTCAAAGGCAAAACCGTGCTGGTCACCGCCGCCGGGCAAGGTATCGGCTATGCGAGCGTGATGGCCATGGCGGCCGAAGGCGCGCAGGTCTGGGCTACCGACGTCAACGAGAAGCTGCTGGAACGCTATGCGGGCATGTCCGCCGTGCAGACCGCCAGGCTCGACGTACTCGACAAGAGCGCGATCAGTGCATTCTTCGCTGATGCGCCCGCGTTCAACGTGCTGTTCAACTGCGCCGGTGTGGTGCACAACGGCTCTGCGCTCGATGCAAGCGACGACGATCTGGACTTCGCCTTCCGCCTGAACGTCCGCGCACAGCTCTGGACCATTCAGGCCGTGTTGCCCGGCATGCTGGCTGCAGCGGCAGGCAGCATCATCAATATGGCCAGCGTGTGCTCCAGCATCAAGGGGCTGCCGAACCGCTGCGTCTATGGCACCACGAAAGCCGCTGTGCTGGGTCTTACCAAGAGCGTTGCCGCCGACTACGTCGCGCAAGGCATTCGCTGCAACGCGGTGTGTCCGGGCACGGTCGACACGCCGTCGCTGGGCGAACGCATCAACGCCAACGCCGACCCGGTGGCCGCGCGCAAGGCGTTCATAGCCCGCCAGCCGATGGGCCGGCTGGCGCAAGCCGATGAGATCGCACCCGTGGTGATTTTCCTGGCCAGTGATGAATCGCAATTCGCGACCGGGCAGGCGTATTCGGTTGATGGCGGCATCACCATATGAACCGGCCTGGTCTCCAGCAGCGCCTTGCGGTTGTCGCATGCGATGCAATAGAACGCCGTTGCGGCATAGTTGCGTGGCGCATTGCCTCGGACAATCGCGTCAATCACTGAATCCACAGAAGGAAAAATTATGAAACTCGTTCGTTACGGCCAACCTGGCAAGGAAAAGCCCGGTCTCGTCGACGCCGGTGGCCAGCTGCGGGATCTGAGCGCAGTGGTCAGCGACATCGGGCCCGAGCAGCTCGGCGCCGCAGCGTTGACCAAGCTCTCGAAGCTGAAGACAGACAAGCTGCCACTCGTTCGGGGCAAACCCCGCTACGGCTGTCCGATCAACGGCGTGGGCAAGTTCATTGCGATCGGCCTGAACTATGCCGATCACGCAGCCGAATCCGGCATGGCCATTCCCGATGAGCCGGTGGTCTTCACCAAGGCCATCAGCTGCATTCAGGGCCCGAACGACCCGGTGATGCTGCCCAAGAACTCCGTCAAGGGGGATTGGGAGGTCGAGCTCGGCGTGGTCATCGGCACCCGGGCCCGATGCGTCTCGCAGAAAGACGCACTCAACTACGTGGCAGGTTATTGCGTGATCAACGACGTCAGCGAGCGCGAGTGGCAGCTCGAACGCGGGATGACCTGGGACAAGGGCAAGGGCTTCGACACCTTCGGCCCGATCGGTCCCTGGCTGGTCACATGCGACGAAGTGCCCAATCCGCAAAAGCTCGCGATGTGGCTGGACTTGAACGGCCAGCGTGTCCAGACGGGCAACACCAAAACCATGATCTTCAACGTGGCCAAGCTGGTCGCTTATGTCAGTCAGCTCAACACGCTGATGCCTGGCGACGTCATCACCACCGGCACGCCACCGGGCGTCGGTATGGGCATGAAGCCGTCGCCTGTTTTCCTGAAAAAGGGCGACGTGATGACACTCGGCATTGAAGGCCTGGGCGAGCAACGGCAGGATGTGGTGGCCTTCAAGCTGTGAGATGCGTGCAATGAGTAACCAGCGCGTGCCGGCCTGCTAGCGACGGTCAGTAATGGCCCTGTCTGCCACGAGGACCTGAGAAATGACCAAGATCGATCGCGTCGAGATCAGCCAGATCGACATACCGCCCAAGGTGGTGCGCCGTGACGCCATCCAGTCATTCGTGATTCAGGAGACCGTGATGGTCACCGTGCGTTGCGACGACGGGTCCGAGGGCATCGGCTATACCGACACCGTCGGCACGGGCGGCTCATCCATCGTTGGCCTTGCTGCGGAATTACCTGGCGCCGCAACTCATCGGGCGTGATCCGCAGCAAGTCGAGGCAATCTGGCGCGACTTGTTTTTTTCCACACATGCCACCGCCGTGGGCGCCATCACGAGTCTGGCGCTGGCCGCCGTGGACACCGCGCTTTGGGACCGCAACGGCAAGGCCCACGGCCTGCCGCTTTGGCGCATGGCGGGCGGCGCCAGTGCACGCATTCCGGTCCACACAACGGAAGGAGGTTGGCTCAACATCGAGCCGGCGCAACTCGTGGAAGAGACGCTGCTGGCCCGGGCCAGCGGCTTTCTGGGGGCCAAATTCAAGGTAGGCAAGCCGCGCGCGTGGCCGAAGGCATGGCACGGCTCTCGGCCGTTCGATGTAGCCTGCATCGGCGGCATCACGCCCTGGCTCAAGGTCGCGCACTTGGCCGAAGCGCACAACATCGCGATCTGTCCGCGCCTTCTGATGGAGTTGCATGTAAGCCTTTGCGCCGCGGTGCCGAATTCGCGCTGGGTGGAATACATCCCACAACTCAACGACCTGACGACCAGCCGTTTGGAGATCTTGGATGACCATGCGGTGGCACCCGAGTCGCCGGGCATCGGCATCGACTGGGATTCGGCGCAACTGAAAGCGCGGCGTACGTTCAATCCCATCGTGATCCAGGCCAACAGGGGACGCTTCGAAGCAGGGAGCTTGTGAAAGCGCTTGAAATTCCTGCAGAATAGAACGATCGTTCGTTCTTATTGGAAATTTTGCTCACACGTCTTACCGACAGCCCAGCCAAGCCAGCTCGCGCACTGCAGAGAGGTCAACAGACCAGATCTGTCATCCTGGATGCGGCGTTGACCCTGGCTGCGCAGACGGGGCTGGAAGGCTTGTCGATCGGTGCGTTGGCGGAGGCCACGGCGCGCAGCAAGTCGGGTGTGTTTGCGCACTTCGGCTCGCGTGAGGATTTGCAGATCGCGGTGCTGCGCGGTTACTTCGAGCGCTTCGAGCGCGCGGTGTTTCAACCAACGCTTCAGGAAGCGCGCGGGCTGCCGCGGCTGCAGCGGCTGTTCGAGTTATGGATTGCGCAAGTCGGCAGCGCCAGCGGCGCGGGCTGCATCTTCATCAGCGGTGCGGCGGAGTTCGATGACCGGCCGGGCCTGGTGCGCGATGCGCTCACGCAGGCGCTAGACGTCTGGTTGGCTGCCTTGCGCCGCACTGTGCAGCAGGCCCAGCATGAACGACATCTGCAAGCCGATGCCGACCCCGAGCAGGTCGCGTTCGAAATCCACGCACTGGTGCTGGCGCTGCATTTCGAAGCGCGACTCATGCGCTGGGCGGCCGCGCCGGAGCGCGCGCGGGTGGGCTTTGCCAATCTGCTTGCACGCTACCGCATGACAGTGGCTACTGCCAACTGATCGATTCGCCAAGGCAAGCGATCGACCGATCAAGCGGTTGATCAAAGGCCCGCATTTTGTTTTTCATCCAGCCTGACTAACCGATTTCTACGTTTCAAGGCGTTCCATTCCATGCCCAGCTATACCCCGCCCCTGCGCGACATGCAATTCTTGCTGCACGAAGTCTTTCATGTGGTGGACGACTACCGTGTCATGCCCGCGCACGACGCGCTCGACGCCGGCACCATCGATGCTGTGCTCGAAGAAGCCGGCAAATTCACCAGTGAGGTCATCTTTCCGCTCAACGCAGTCGGCGACGAGCAGGGCTGCACGCTCGACAAGGCCACGCATGAAGTGAAGACACCGGACGGCTTCAAGGACGCGTACCGCCAGTTCATTGATGGCGGCTGGCCGAGCCTGGCTTGCGATGAAGCCTATGGCGGCCAAGGCCTGCCGGTGGTCATGAACCAGTGCGTCTACGAAATGATCAACAGCGCGAACCAGGCCTGGGGCATGTACCCGGGCTTGTCTCATGGCGCGTACGAGGCGCTGCACGCGCACGGCAACGAACAGCAGCAAAAGATCTTTCTGCCGAAACTCACCAGTGGCAACTGGACCGGCTCGATGTGCCTGACCGAGCCGCAGTGCGGCACCGATCTGGGCCTGCTGCGCAGCAAGGCCGAGCCGTTGGCTGACGGCAGCTACAAGATCACAGGCAACAAGATTTTCATCAGCTCAGGTGAGCACGACCTGGCGGAAAACATCGTGCATCTGGTGCTTGCGCGGCTGCCCGACGCGCCCTCAGGCAGCAAAGGCATCAGCCTGTTCGTGGTGCCGAAGTTCATGGTCGATGCGGACGGCAACATGGGCGCGCGCAACCCCGTGTTTTGCAGCGGGCTCGAGCACAAGATGGGTATCCACGGCAATTCGACTGCGCAAATTACGCTCGATGGTGCGGTGGGCACCTTGGTTGGTCAGCCGAACAAGGGGCTGGCAGCGATGTTCGTGATGATGAACGCAGCGCGACTGGGCGTAGGCAACCAGTCGCTTGGCCTGACGGAAGTGGCCTATCAAAACGCGCTGGCCTATGCAAAAGACCGGCTGCAGATGCGGGCGCTGTCTGGCCCCGTCGAGCCGAGCCAGCCGGCCGATCCAATCATCGTGCACCCGAGTGTGCGCCGCACCTTGTTGACAGCCAAGGCGTATGCCGAAGGCGGCCGTGCGATGTCGATTTATTGCGCGTTGTTGATCGACCGCGAGCGTCAGCATCCAGATGAGAAAGTGCGGGTCGAGAGCGCCGCCATGGTCGCGTTGCTGACGCCGATCGTGAAGGCGTTCATCACCGACAACGGCTTTGCCGCCACGTCGGGTTGCCTGCAAGTGTTCGGTGGCCACGGCTACATCGCCGAGACCGGCATGGAGCGCTTCGTGCGGGACGCGCGCATCAACATGATCTACGAAGGCACCAACGAGATTCAGGCGCTCGATCTGCTGGGCCGAAAGGTGCTTGGCGACCAGGGCGCAGCACTGAAGAAATTCGGCAAATTGATCGCTGCGCTGGTCATGGACGAAACCGGCAACGAGCCGATGGCTGAGTTCCTGCAACCGATCGGCGCTTTAGGCGCAGAACTTACCAAGCTGACCACCGAGATTGGCATGACTGCAATGCAGCAGCCAGAGGCCGTCGGTGCCGCGGCCAGCGACTACCTGCGCATTGCCGGACACCTTGCGTTCGGCTACTTCTGGGCACGCATGGCGCAGGTCGCGTTGCGCGAGATTGCGAGCGGCAACGCCGATCCGTTCTACGCTGCCAAGCTACAGACCGCACGTTTTTACTTCGCGCGACTGCTGCCGGAGACGGCCACATTGCTGCGCACGGCGCGCTCCAATGTCAGCAACCTGATGGACACGGCCGACGCGCTCGCATGAAGGAAACTGCTGCACGCGCGTGTCTTGCCTTCTTGCTGATCGCGGCGGTGGCGCTGCCAGCCGCGGCCCAGTCGACACCGCTGGGTTCCTGGCAAAGCATCGATGACGAGACCGGCCAGCCCAAAGCGTTGCTGCGCATCACGCAGCGGCCGGACGGCACGTTGAGCGGTCGCATCGAAAAACTGCTGATCGCGCCGCCCGTGCCCGATCCGGTCTGCATTGCTTGCAGCGACGACCGCAAGGATCAGCCGATCGTCGGGCTCGAGATCATCCGCGGCGCGAAGCAGGCCCAAGGCCGCATGGTGTGGGAAGGCGGCCGCATTCTTGATCCGGAAAACGGCACCACCTACACCCTGCGCCTGACGCCGATCGACAATGGTGAGAAGTTGCAGGTGCGCGGCTCTTTCGGGCCGTTCAGCCGCACGCAGACTTGGTTGCGGGTGGCTCGATAGCCGCGCTCGCCTTGATTTGAAAAACCACCCCCAATTGAATCCATCGACCACGCTCCACAGCCGCTCCGCGCATCCGTTCGACCAGGCGCTGCAACTGCGAGCCGGCCGTGACGAAGATCACTGGCTGGGTTGCACCAGCCCTGCCTACGCCAACATGGTCGGGCCGTTCGGTGGGCTCACGGCGGCGCAGGCGCTTGCGGGTGTCCTCGCACATCCGAAGCGGCTTGGCGAGCCGGTCGCATTGACCGTCAATTTCGCCGCTGCAGTGGCCGACGGCGCGTTCGATCTGATCGCGCGGCCGGTGCGCACCAACCGTTCGACCCAGCACTGGACGATCGAGCTGCGCCAGGGCGATGCGGTCGCACTGACTGGCACCGCGCTCACGGCGTTGCGGCGTGACAGCTGGGGCAACGACGAGGCCGCGATGCCGGCTGCGCCTGCGGCCGATGCCACAGCGCCCGCGCGACGACGCGAGCGTCAACCCGTCTGGCTCGACCGCTACGACCTGCGATTCATCGACGGTCAACTGCCCGCGCGCTTCCAAGGGCAGGAAGCCGGCCACCGTTCACTGCTGTGGCTGCGCGATGCGCCCCCGCGCCCGCTCGATTTCACATCACTTGCCGCGCTGGCCGATGCGTTCTTCCCGCGGCTGATGCTGCGGCGCGGCCGGCTCGCTGCGGTGGGCAGCGTCTCGATCACGACGTACTTCCACGCCGATGCTGCGCAATTGACCGCAGTCGGTGCAGCACACATCCTGGGCGAAGCCACCGCAGCCGCATTCCGGCATGGATACTTCGACCAGACAGCACGGCTGTGGAGCCCGGCCGGCCCGCTGTTGGCAAGCTCACATCAGATCGTCTACTTCAAGGAATGAACACTTTCATGGAACCATCCCCCAGCGACATCCTGAGCCATGCCGACGCCGGCGTGCTCACGCTCACGATCAACCGGATCGCCCGCAAGAATTCCCTGACCAGCGCGATGTATGCGCAACTGGCCGACGGCATCGAGCAGGCTGCCGGCAATGCAGCGATCCGCGCGGTGGTGCTGCAGGGGCACGAGTCGATCTTCAGCGCCGGCAACGACATCGGGGACTTTTTGAACGCGCCGCCAGCCGGCAGTGATTCGCCCGTCTACCGTTTTCTGCGCGCGATTGCCACGTTCGACAAACCGCTCGTGGCCGCCGTCTGCGGCCCGGCGGTCGGTATCGGCACCACGATGCTGCTGCACTGCGACCTGGTCTACGCAGGCGACAACGCAGCCTTTTCGATGCCGTTCGTGAATCTCGGGCTGTGCCCGGAAGCCGCGTCCAGCCTGCTGGCGCCGTTGATGTTCGGCTACCACCGCGCGGCGGAGAGCTTGCTGCTGGGGGAGCCGATGTCGGCTGAAAGCGCACTGGAAGTCGGGCTGGTGAACCGCATCGTGCCGCCGACGGAAGCCAACGCGCTGGCGCAAGCCCAAGCCGCCAAGCTGGCCGCCAAGCCGCTGTCCTCGCTGATCGCAACCAAGCAATTGATGAAGCGGGGTCAGCGCGACGCGGTGCTGCGCCAGATGGACGCGGAAGGCGAACACTTCGGCCGCATGCTGCGCGAGCCGGCTGCACGCGAGGCGTTCACTGCATTCATGGACAAACGGAAGCCGGATTTCAGCAAGCTGTAGACCTGGGCCTTGCCTGATTTGGCCATCGGCTCCCGTCGATGAAGATCCGTTCCAGCGCGCTGCTTTGGCATGCGCTGCAGAACCGATTGCCGCGCACCGCGCGAGGGCTGGCTTGGCTTCGCCATGAGATCGTCAGTGGGGTGGTGCTCGCGCCACTGGAGCCAATGCTGCATGCATCGCAATGGCGGTTGGCCTGGGCCGGCCTGTTCACCCTGATCGGCAACCCGCTGTTCGGCTGGATCTGGACTCGGGTGCAACCACAGCCGTGGGAGAGCATGCGCTTGCGGCTGGCTGCCGGTTCGCTCGGCCTGGTGCTGCTCGTGCTCGCTGTCAGGTTCGATGCGCGCGAACGTTCGGCGCAGGTGTTGTTCAACCTGGTGTGGTGGCTGGTGATGCCGCTGATGTTCAGCTATATGTACCTATGCAATGGTGGCAATGCCGTCTGGCTGGCCAGTGCGACCGCCATGGTGTTGATCTACTATCACTCGATCGACTGGCGCATTGCAACCTTGGGGCTTCCGTTGGCCGTGCTGGTCGCTGTGGCGGTGTTCCATACGTTCGGCCCGCCCGTATCCCTGGCTGCGTTGGCACCGGGCCAGTCCAGCAGCAACGCGCTGACGCTCGGGTTTTTTTGGGCGACCGCCGTGGTGATGGGGTTTTCCACCGCGAATCAGCGACGCATCAACGTGCGGCGCACGCTGACCACCATCGGCATCATGGCGCACGAGTTGCGCACGCCGCTGGCTACCGTAGGTCTCATCGCGCAGGCGTTGCGCGCCACCGTGGCACAAGCCGAGCCGAAGTCCGCCAGCGCCGTTGAGTTACTGGCCGAGAGGCTGGCGGCGGTCGCGCGCAACATGAATCACCAGATCGACATGCAGGTGTCCAACGCGCGGCTGATGCGGCTGTCGCCGCAGCGTGAGCCGGTGGCGGCGGCGCGGCTCGTGCGCGATACGCTGGCTGCGTTTCCATTTCGTAACGCGCAGGAGCAGGCAGCGGTCCAGGTGCGTGTGCAGCACGACTTCGTGTTCACTTCGTCGAAGGTGCTGTTTGCCCATGTGCTGGAAAATCTGCTGACCAACGCATTGCGCGCACTGGCGGCAACCGACGTGCCACTGCGCCCCGGTGACATCGTGATCGAAGTCGACGGTGCGCCGGGGGGTCCATTCGGTACGCTGACCGTCAGCGATCGCGGCGTCGGCATCGACCCTGGATTGCAGCAGCGCATATTCGAGCCATTTTTTTCAACCGACAACCAGACTGGCAATGGGCTTGGACTTGCATTTTGCAAGCGGATGGTGAAAAGTGCGGACGGCAGGATTTGGGTACGCTCGAAGCCCGGTCAAGGGGCAACGTTCCTGATCGAGTTGCCGATCGCAGCGCCGGCCAGTTAAGAGCCAAGGCGCTGCCTGCTTGGCGGCTGGAAAACGCCCAGTCCCGAACCCCAACGCAATCGTTTTCATCATCATGAGCCTGTCCCTATTCAAGTCGCCGGGCGCCGTGATGCTGCTCGACGACGACGCCACCTTCCTGGAGATGATGGCGCTGGTGTTGCCGCCTGAATGGCCGTTGCGTCTGCTGCTGCGGCCGTCCGAGTGCGTGGCGCAGTTGACGCGCCAGCGTACGGTGCGCGACGCTGATCGTTGGCGCCAGCAGGAAATCGTAGAGCGCTGGCACAAGATCCGCATGCCGCTGATACCGCAGATCCTCGATTATTGGCGCCAGTCGCCGGTGCGCTATCAGCTGACGCAGGTCGCGGTGGTCGACTATTCAATGCCCGCAATGGATGGTTTCCAGGTGCTTGCCGCGTTGCACGATTGGCCTGGCATGCGAATCCTGCTGACCGGTCGCGCCGATGACCAGTTGGCGGTAGACGCGTTCAACCAGGGACTGATTCAGCAATTCGTGCCGAAACAGGCCGCCGATATGGTGCAGCGGCTGCTGGCGGCGATTCGGCGACTTCAGGCCGCGGCCGAGCCGCGCGTCGCGCAGATCTGGCGCTCCACCTTGTCGCCGCGTCAGTACGCATTGCTGCACCTGCCGTCGGTCACGCGCGCGCTGGAAGAATGGAGCGAGCGGCATTGGGTCGAACACGCGGTGATCGGCACCCCATTCGGCCTGCTCGGGCGGGATGCCGAGGGCAACGCCAGCTGGCTGCAACTGGAGGCAGCCGGCGATCTTGACGAGTTGGTTGAATCGATGGATGCGGCTGACCTGAGTGCCGCCGAGTTGGACGACGTGCGGCGCGGCCACAAGCTGGTCGACTTCGAGCTAAGGCAGGTGCTCGGCATCCAGGATCGAGTCGAGTTGCGGCCGGCTTTTGCGATCGGTAACGATGAACCGTTGCTCGGTGCATCGTTCAGTCTGCCCGATCAGCCGGATGATTCAAGCAGCAGCTTCGGACAATTCATGGCGCAGCAAACGGCGCGTCGGGTTGAGCAGTGATGGACTTTGATAGACCCAGCGCGTCGTTGCCAGAAGCTCTCGCAACGGTCGTTGTGAGATCAGGCAGCGATGCGGCCGCCACGTCGCGCAATCGGCCAGTTCCACGGTTGCACGATCGGCGCGACGGCGGCAGCGGCGCATTCGATGTGCGCAACTTCCGTATCCGTCAAGGCGGCACTCAGCGTGAGCCGCAGCATGGAGCGGTTGCGACTGGTGGCTGGCGCACAAAACACAGCGCCGAATACGTCCTGCGCCTCGAACTGATCGCGTAGCACCATGGTGTCGGGTTCCGCGCCGGGCTCCAGCGCGATGATCTGCTCGGTGCCTTGATGAATCGGAAAGCCGAGTGCAGTGAACGTGGCACGCAGTCGTTGAGTGATCATGTGCAACCGCGCACGTTCGGCGTCGGCTTGCTGGACCACGTCAAGCGTGGCCGCAAGACCCTCAATCTCATGCGGCAGCAGACAGGAACTGAACATGTTGGGGAAGCTGTTCGTCAACGTGTAGTTGCGCATCGCGGTCGGCAGCGTGAAAAATCCCGCGCGACCGGCAAACGCCTTGGCCAGGCTGGCGGTGATGAAATGCACCCGATGGGTCAGGCCCAGTTGTTGGCAAAGACCGGCGCCGCTCGGTCCATGGGTACCAAGCGAATGCGATTCGTCCACCACGATCATGCTGCCGTGGCGTTCCGTTACTTCGATCATTTCGAGCAACGGACACATCGCGCCGGTTGTGCTGTAGACCGAATCCACCACCACCACGCCAGCACCATGCCGCGCCATCATGCGGTCCAGATGCTGCGGATCGTTGTGGCGGAACGGGTGCCCGGTCGCACGTGCTGCATGCACCCCTTCCCATAACGACATGTGAGCCAGGGTGTCCAGATACACCGGCGTCTGGGCATCAGCGATCGATTGCAGCAAGCCAAGGTTCGCTGCATAGCCGGACTGGCATACGAAGCTGTCTTCCTTGCCAACCCAGTGGGCCATCCGTTGCTCAAGCAGATGCTGTGGATGCTCTAGGTGGAGAAAGACACCAGATTGAATGACCGATTCGTTGTGCTTGCGCAAGGCTGCCACTTGCGCTTCGACAATGTGAGGGTGGCCCGACAGGCCCAGATAGTCATTGCCGTCCAGATGCACCGATTCGGTACCGGGCGAACGGCCGTGCAGCAACGATGTGCCGCCCCACTCTTCCAACCAGCGTTTGGTGAATGTGGTGGTGACCCGATCTTGCAGGTGCGCCGTGATCGCCGGGTCAGCGGCTGCAACCGGCTGTGTCGTTGGTCGAATCAGCCTTTCCAAGAGACCAGTTTCCATAGGAGATGACTAGAGTGAATACGAAAAGTGGCGAACTTGCGAACCGATGCGAAGCCCGTTGGGCGTTTCAAAAAACCAAAACCAAAACTTTTCGCAAGCAATCAACTTGTACCGTGCCAATAAGAATTTGTCTATCAGATTGGTCAAGTCGATTGGCCAAAGCATCCGCCATCTAATAATTCAAAACTATCGGCAAGTCATCATGAAAGTCTTTAACATATGAATGCATAAATTGTACATTTAGTATCATTAACAATATTAATTGTTTCTAAATGTTTTTATATTTGATGTGTTGATTTGTGGACAGAGGTGCTGTGTGGGAGCATCCAAAATGGCAAGGGAGGGCTGAGGCGACCACCGCTAAGCGGACTATCGGCTTGAGCTAGTTCTGGCTCCACGGAAGTCCACGGAACTGCCAGCCACTGGTATGGCCTCGGTGCCCTTTTGCATCCCGTTCGCCTTCGAAGCCTTCCAGGATGTTGTAAGCCTGAAGGCCGAGTTCAGATGCACGGCGCGCTGCCGCGATGGATCGCACGCCGCTGCGGCATAGCATGAGCAGGCGGGTGGTGTTGTCGAACTGCCGCAGCCCCGCATCAAACGCCGGGCTGGGCTGCATCTGCGGCCACTGCTTCCATGCCAGTCCAACCGCGCCCGGCACAAAACCCACCCATTCCCTCTCGGCGTCGGTGCGCACATCGACAATCTTCGCGACGCCGTCCTGCACCCATTGCCAAGCCAGCTGCGGCGAAACGTCGCCTGCGTATCCATCGGCGGGTCGGATGCGATCGGCCTGCGGTAAAGCGCCTGCGTTTGATAAGGCCGGGTTTTGCATCAATTGCTCATCGGCGGGGAAACCCGGATCGGTCATTGCACGATCGGACATGTTTATCCTTGGTTGCCTAAAAAGGTCAGCTTACCCAGGCTCGGCTGCCAAGTGATCTGAACGCGGCGATCGACAAGGGGCCGTCTTGTTGCAGCGAGTGGCAGTGCGCGCGGACACTTTTCTTTACACCGCTTGGCATCCCCGCTACCGTTTCCTTTGGCCAGCCGTTTTACTCAAGAGAAAGTTTTGCCAATGACAAGCCGCTCCGCCAAAGAAAAAGAAGCTGAAAAACCATCAAAGCAGGACGGCCCGAATCCTTGGCAAGCGCCGCTGCGCGGCACCAGCCGCGCGATCGACATGGCCGACTTCGACCCGGAAGCCAAGCCGTATTCGACCGGCGACAAAAGCGACGACAAGGCGCTGCTGGACGCTCTCGCGATCGAGATCGACGAGCTGCAGAACCTGTTCTATGCGGACCAACGTTTCAAACTGCTGGTGGTGCTGCAGGGCACCGACACGTCGGGCAAGGACGGCACCCTGCGTGGCGTGTTTTCGCGCACCAGCCCGCTGGGCGTGCGCACGATCGGCTGGAAAGCGCCGACCGAAGCCGAGCGCGCGCACGATTACCTGTGGCGCATTCACGCGCAGGTGCCGGAGGCCGGCCACATCATGTGTTTCAACCGCAGTCACTACGAGGACGTGCTGGTGCCGGTCGTACAAGGCTGGATCGATGCGGAGCAGACCGAGCAGCGTTATCGCCACATCAACGACTTCGAACGCATGCTGACCGAGACCGGCACGGTCATCCTGAAGTTCATGCTGCATATCGGCTATGACGAACAGCGCGAGCGGCTGCAGGCGCGGCTCGACGACCCAGCCAAGCACTGGAAGTTTGCGATGAGCGACATCGAAGCGCGCAAGCAGTGGAAGCAATACCAGCAGGCTTACGGCGCACTGCTGGGCGCGACCAGCACTGCCTGGGCACCGTGGACCGTGGTGCCGGCCAATTCCAAAACACACCGCAACCTGATGATCGCGACCCTCGTGCGCGACACACTCGAGGGTCTCGAATTGCAGTACCCGACCGGCGACCCGAAGCTGTGCGGCTTGAAGATCGAATGACGTCAGCAGCCAAATTGCCCTCGCCACCACCGCACGCCAACAGAGCCCAGACATGACCGACCTGTCCGCCGAATTCCAGGCCCTCGCCAACTACCGTCCCAAGCACAAGGTGCGTTTCGTCACCGCCGCGAGTCTGTTCGACGGGCACGACGCGGCGATCAACATCATGCGGCGCATCCTGCAGAGCATGGGCTGCGAGGTGATCCACCTGGGCCACGACCGCTCGGTCGAAGAAGTGGTCACTGCCGCGTTGCAAGAGGACGTGCAAGGCATCGCGATCAGCAGCTACCAGGGTGGCCACATCGAGTACTTCAAGTACATGGTCGATCTGCTGAAAGAGCGCGGCGGCGCGCACATCCAGGTGTTCGGCGGCGGCGGCGGCGTGATCGTCGAGTCCGAGATCCACGAGCTGGAAGACTATGGTGTCGCGCGCATCTTCAGCCCCAAAGACGGCCAGAAGATGGGCCTGGCCGGCATGATCGGTGAGATGGTGATGCGGTGCGATCAAGACTTGTCGCCGCACGCGCCGAACGATCTGGCAACGCTCGAAGGCCATGGCCAGATGGCGTGGCGCGCGCTGGCGCAACTCATCACGGCGTTGCAAAACAATGCGGCCGATGCGGGGCTGGTGGAACGCATGCGCGCTGCTGCTGAAGCCACGAACATCCCCGTGCTCGGCATCACAGGCACCGGCGGCGCGGGCAAATCCTCGCTGACCGATGAGCTGATCCGCCGCCTGCGGCTCGACCAGCAGGATGGGCTGCGCATCGCCGTGATCTCGATCGACCCGTCGCGCCGTAAGAGCGGCGGCGCGCTGCTCGGCGACCGCATCCGCATGAACGCGATCCAGCCCTGGCGCACGGCGGCCGCTGCAGACGCAGAGGGCAACGCCGACAGCGGCCAGCGCGTGTTCATGCGCAGCCTGGCCACGCGCGACTTCGGCAGCGAGATCAGCACCGCGCTGCCCGACGTGATCGCCGCCGCCAAATGCGCAGGGTTCGATCTGATCGTGGTGGAGACCTCGGGCATCGGGCAGGGCGATGCAGCGATCGTGCCACTGGTGGACGTGCCGCTCTACGTGATGACGCCCGAGTTCGGCGCCGCCAGCCAGCTTGAAAAAATCGACATGCTCGACTTCGCCGAGTTCGTTGCCATCAACAAGTTCGACCGCAAGGGCGCGGCCGATGCGCTGCGCGACGTCGCCAAGCAGTTCCAGCGCAACCAGGAAGCCTGGAGCACGCCGCCCGACCAGATGCCGGTCTTCGGCACCATGGCCGCGCGCTTCAACGACGACGGCGTGACCGCGCTGTATCAATCGATGAAACCGCGCCTGGCCGCGCTCGGCTTGAAGCTGAACGACGAAGGCCTGCTGCCGGCCACCGGTGTGCGCCACAGCACGAACCAGACGCCCATCGTGCCGGCGGCGCGAACCCGCTATCTGGCCGAGATCAGTGATACCGTGCGTGGCTACAAGCAGCAAGCGGTTCAGCAAGCCCGGCTTGCGCGTGAGATTCAGCAGCTGCGCGCCGCCAGCGTGATGCTGCGTGAAAGCAAGCCAGACAAAGCACGCGCCTCAGAAGCCGCGGACGACTTGGCTGCGCAGCGCGAATCGACCCTCGTGCCACACGCACAGAAGCTGCTGGCCCAGTGGCCTGCCATGCAGGCTGCGTACGCCGGCGACGAATACGTCGTAAAGATTCGCGACAAGGAACTGCGCACCACACTCGTGACGCAGAGCTTGTCGGGTACGCCGATCCGCAAAGTCAGCCTGCCGAAGTACCAGGACCACGGTGAGATCCTCAAGTGGCTCATGCTGGATAACGTCCCCGGCAGCTATCCATACGCCGCCGGCACCTTCGCGTTCAAGCGCGAGAACGAAGACCCCACCCGCATGTTCGCCGGCGAAGGCGATGCGTTCCGCACGAACCGTCGCTTCAAGCTGCTGTCCGAAGGCATGGCGGCCAAACGTCTGTCGACTGCGTTCGACAGCGTCACCCTGTACGGCAACGATCCGGCGCTGCGGCCCGACATCTACGGCAAAGTCGGCAATTCGGGCGTGTCGATCGCCACGCTCGACGACATGAAGGTGCTGTATTCAGGGTTCGACCTATGCAGCCCGACCACCTCCGTCAGCATGACGATCAACGGCCCCGCGCCGACGATCCTCGCGATGTTCATGAACACTGCGGTCGACCAGAACCTCGACAAGTTCGTCGCCGACAACAACCGCGAACCAACCGAGACGGAAGCCGACAAGATCAAGGCCTGGGTACTGGCCAACGTGCGCGGCACCGTACAGGCCGACATCCTGAAGGAAGACCAGGGGCAGAACACCTGCATCTTCTCAACCGAGTTCTCGCTGAAAGTCATGGGCGACATCGCGCAGTACTTCGTGCAGCACGACGTACGCAATTTTTATTCGGTGTCGATCAGCGGCTATCACATCGCCGAAGCCGGCGCGAATCCGATCAGTCAGCTCGCATTCACGCTGTCCAACGGCTTCACGCTGGTCGAAGCGTACCTGGCGCGCGGCATGCACATTGACGAATTCGCGCCGAACCTGAGCTTCTTCTTCTCCAACGGCATGGACCCCGAATACTGCGTGATGGGCCGCGTGGCACGCCGCATCTGGGCGGTGGCCATGAAGGAGAAGTACGGCGCCAACGAACGTAGCCAAAAGCTCAAATACCACATCCAGACGTCGGGGCGCAGCCTGCACGCGCAGGAGATCCAGTTCAACGACATCCGCACCACGTTGCAGGCGCTGATCGCGATCTACGACAACTGCAACAGCCTGCACACGAACGCGTTCGACGAAGCGATTACCACGCCCACCGAAGACAGCGTGCGCCGCGCGATGGCGATCCAGCTCATCATCAACCGCGAATGGGGCCTTGCAAAAAACGAGAACCCGAACCAGGGCGCGTTCATCATCGATGAGCTGACCGAACTGGTCGAAGAAGCGGTGCTGCAGGAGTTCGAGCGGATCGCCGAGCGCGGCGGTGTGCTGGGCGCGATGGAAACCGGCTACCAGCGCGGCCGAATCCAGGACGAGTCGATGCACTACGAGATGCTGAAGCACACGGGAGAGCTGCCGATCGTCGGCGTCAATACATTTCTGAAGCCAGGGGGCGAGCAGGCCCCGGACAAGCTCGAACTTGCGCGCTCGACCGAAGCGGAGAAACAGGGTCAGCTGCAGCGGCTGGCCGACTTCCACGCACGGCACCGGGGCGATGCACCGGTGCAGTTGAAGCGCCTGCAGCAAGCCGTGATCGACAACGCGAACGTGTTCGACGTGCTGATGGACGCGGTGCGTTGCTGTTCGCTTGGGCAGATCACGCACGCGCTGTTCGAGGTGGGTGGGCAGTACCGGCGCAGCATGTAGCTGGTACAGACTGCATGCTTCATCGATTCATTCATTACGCAGTGTGCGGTGCCCTGGCAGCGGCAGCGCGGTCTTGTAGCGCACCTGCTTGAGCGCAAAGCTCGAGCGGATTTTCTCGATGCCGGGGATTGGCGTGAGCTGCTCGAGGATGAATTTCTCGAGCGCACCGATGTCGGCCACCACCACGCGCACCAGATAGTCGCTGTCGCCCGTCATCAGGTAGCACTCCATCACCTCGTCGTGCTCGGCGATGCGCGCTTCGAACTCGGCCAGCGAAGCCTTGTTCTGCGCCTTCAAGCTGATCGAGATGAACACATTGAGGCCAAGGCCGAGTGCAGCGGCGTCCAGCAGAGCGACATGGCGCGCGATCACGCCCGCGGCCTGCAGTGCTTTCACGCGGGCCAGGCACGGCGACGGCGACAGGTGCACGCGGCGGGCCAGTTCGACGTTCGACAGCGCACCATCCGTGCTGCAGCTCAGCCAGGATGCGCAGATCGGTGGTGTCCAGCAGCATAAAATTCCGTGGATAGAGAAAGCGCTAGCAGTCCCTGCCGCAGACTCGCATCGGACGCGCTCGATTCGGAAGCACATTCTGCACGCGCAAGCGTAAAGTTCTGGGCTATGAACGCAAGAACCGATCTTCCGGCATTGGCCGTGAATGCAATCACCCCGCAGGCCGATGGCGACCCGACCGAGACCGCCGAGTGGCGCTCTGCCTTCGCCGACCTGATCGATGCCCAAGGCCCCGACCGCGCGCGCTGGATGCTCGACGAGCTGGCCCGCTTGGCGCGCACGCGGCGCATCGGCTGGCAGCCCGAACTCGCCACGCCGTACTTCAACACCATCGCCGTCGATCAGCAGCCTGCGTTCCCCGGCGACCTGGCCATCGAGGAGCGGCTCGCTTCACTGATGCGCTGGAACGCACTGGCCATCGTGGCGCGTGCCAACCACGCGGAGATGGGCGGATCGAGCGAACTCGGCGGCCACATCGCAAGCTACGCAAGCGCGGCCGATCTGTTCGAAGCTGGCTTCAATCACTTCTTCCATGCAAGGTGCGAGTCGCACGGCGGCGACCTCGTCTTCTTTCAGCCGCATAGCGCGCCGGGCGTGTACGCGCGCGCTTTCCTCGAAGGGCGCTTGAGCGAAGCGGACCTCAAGCATTACCGGCAGGAACTGACGGCGCCGCTACACGGCGCGCGTGGTCTCTCGAGCTATCCGCATCCCTACCTGATGCCCGATTTCTGGCAGTTCCCGACCGGCTCGATGGGCATTGGGCCGATCAGCTCGATCTATCACGCGCGCTTCATGCGCTACCTGACGCATCGCAACCTGCTGAACTGCACGGGTAGAAAAGTCTGGGGCGTGTTCGGCGACGGCGAGATGGACGAGCCCGAATCGATGAGCGCGCTGACCCTGGCCGCACGCGAAAAGCTCGACAACCTGGTCTGGGTCGTCAATTGCAACCTGCAGCGGCTCGACGGCCCGGTGCGTGGCAACGGCCGCATCATCGACGAGCTCGAAAAACTGTTCGCCGGCGCCGGCTGGAACGTGATCAAGCTGGTTTGGGGCAGCGATTGGGATGGCCTCTTCGCGCGCGACACAAATGGTGCATTGCTGCGCGCGTTCGCCGACACGGTCGACGGCCAGATGCAGACCTTTGCAGCAAAAGACGGCCGCTTCAACCGCGATACCTTCTTTGGCCAGAACGCCGAGCTCGCGCAACTCGCACAAGGCATGACGGACGAACAGATCGACCGGTTGAAGCGCGGCGGGCACGACCTCGTGAAAATTCACGCGGCCTATGCGGCCGCTGCCGCCCATCCCGGCCAGCCGACCGTGATCCTCGCCCACACCAAAAAAGGCTACGGCATGGGCGCATCCGGCCAGGGCCGCATGACCACGCATTCGCAGAAGAAGCTCGATGAGACCGACCTGATCGAGTTTCGCAACCGCTTCAACCTGCCGCTGTCCGACGAGCAGGCCAAGCGGCTCGAATTCTTCAAGCCCGCCGACGACGCGCCCGAAATGCGCTACCTGCGTGAGCACCGCGCCGCGCTTGGCGGCTCCATGCCGCGGCGCGAGACCGATTGCGCAGTCGTCGCCAAGCTGGACGTGGCGAACTATGCGCAGTTCGCACTGGCCGCCGATGGCAAAGAGATGAGCACGACGATGGCATTCGTGCGGCTGCTAGGCAATCTGATGAAGGACAAGACCTTGGGCCCGCGCATCGTGCCGATCGTCGCCGACGAAGCCCGCACCTTCGGCATGGCGAACCTGTTCAAGCAGGTCGGCATCTACTCCAGCGTGGGCCAGCGCTATGCGCCGGAGGACATCGGCTCGATCCTGAGCTACCGCGAAGCCACCGACGGCCAGATCCTCGAAGAAGGCATCTCGGAGGCCGGCGCGATCGCGAGCTGGACGGCCGCGGCCACCAGCTACAGCGTGCACGGCCTGGCGATGCTGCCGTTCTACATCTACTACTCGATGTTTGGCTTTCAGCGGGTCGGCGACCAGATCTGGGCGGCCGCCGACCAGCGCCCGCGCGGCTTCCTGCTGGGCGCCACGGCGGGCCGCACCACGCTGAGCGGCGAGGGTCTGCAGCACCAGGACGGCACCAGCCACCTGATCGCCGCCACCATTCCGAACTGCAAGGCCTACGACCCGGCGTTCGCGGGTGAGATGGCGGTCATCATCGATGCCGGCATCCGCGAAATGATGGTGGAGCAGCAGGACGTTTTCTACTACGTCACGTTGATGAATGAGAACTACGCACAGCCCGATCTACCCACTGGCGCGCATGCCGACGTGCTGCAGGGTTGCTATCGTTTTGATGGCTGGAAACGCAATCAGGATGTGCGCCCCAACCCGATTTCGTCTAAAAAACGAGCGGTGACGTTGCTGGGCTCCGGCGCCATCCTGACCGAAGTCGTCAAGGCCGCGCATTTGCTGACCGATGACGGCGTCGATGTCACGGTGTTCAGCGTTACCAGCTGGAGCGAACTCGCGCGCGACGGCGCCCGTTGGCAAGGCGCGCTGCTGGCCGGCGATGAACCGGTCAGCCAACCGTTCATCGCACAGCAACTTGCAGACACAAACGGCCCCGTGATCGCGGCCACCGATTACGTGCGCGCCGTGCCGGAGAGCATCCGCGCATTCCTGCCGCATGGCCGACCCTATCTGACGCTGGGCACCGACGGCTTCGGCCGCAGCGACACGCGTGCTGCGCTGCGGACGTTCTTCGGGGTCGATGCGAGCGCGATCGCCAATGCGGCAAAGCGCGCGCTCGGGTAGCCCCGCAGACCGCGCCTGAGGTCGGGCTGCAGGACGGCCTACTTCAACTCGATTTCCACGAACACGAATTCGTGGTCATTGGCATTCACCACGTTGTGCTCGACGCCGGTGAGCCGCGCATACGACACCCCCACCGTCAACGGCGCACGCACCTCGCCCTGCGGCGTCTCCAGCAGCAAAGTGCCGGTCGTCATCGGCACCACCACGTAGTCCATGCCGTGGCGGTGCCAGCCGGTTTCAGCGTTCGGCGCGAAGCGCCATTCGGTGACTTTCACGCGCTCGCTGTCGATCTGCACGGTGGGGATTGCTTGCGGTCTGTCCATGCTCTCCATTCTCTCTCGCAGCTCGACGCCGCACCGGCAAGTTGTAGCGCATCATCGCGTAACGCGCACCCTGTTGACTGCCGACAATTTGCCAAGCACCATCAGCAACCAGAGCCGTTCCGCTTATGCATGACGCTTCAGCGGGCGCGTCGCACACCGATCAACCCTCATGGCTTACCCATCATGTCTGTCGTATCCATCCATCCCACCACCAACCGCACCGGATCGGCCGAGCGCGCTGTGCGCGAAGACTTGGCGGCCGCCTATCGCCTGATCGCCTATTTCGGTCTGGACGACGGCATCTACACGCACATCTCGGCGCGCGTGCCAGACACCGAAGACCAGTTCCTCATCAATCCATTCGGCATGCTCTACCGCGACATCACCGCATCGTCGCTCGTGAAGATCGATCTGAACGGCAAGATACTGGGTAACTCGCCCTACGACGTGAATCCGGCCGGCTTCACGATCCACAGCGCGGTGCATGCGGCACGCCACGATGCGGCCTGCGTGTTGCACACCCACACGGTGGCCGGTGTGGCGGTGTCGTCGCTGGAAGATGGCCTGCAACCGTGCAACCAATGGGCGCTGCAGTTCCACAACCGTGTGGTTTATCACGACTACGAAGGCATCGCGCTGAATCTTGACGAACGCGAACGACTGGTGGCCGACCTGGGCCCGACGGCCAAGGTGATGGTGCTGCGCAACCACGGGCTGATGACGCTCGGCCGCACGATTTCTGAAGCCGTGATCCTGATGCTGAATCTGGAGCGTGCCTGCAAAGTGCAGATGGCCATTCAAGCCAGCGGCCAGCCGGTCCATATCTTGTCGCCCGAGACCTGCGAGCTGACCGCGAAGCAGTATGAGAGCGGCGACAGCAAGCGCATGACACCGGGCGGGGACCCGAACGCGCGCGAATGGAAAGCGCTGCTGCAGCGGCTGGAGCCGGTGCCGGAGACTTCGTTCCGCGACTGATCCTGCAGCCGGAGAAATCTATTGGCTACCCGCAATGATCAACCGGTTCAGACCAATGTTTGCACCGGAACGAACTTGGGCGGGGGTGCCTGGCATCTGTTTGCACTTGTCGGCGGAGTTCAAATGAATCGACAAGACTGCACTGGCGTGTGATTTGGCGGAGTGGATAACTTGGGTGCGTTGCGCAGAATAAATTGCGCGTGAATGAGCGCACGCCGCCGTCAATAATGACCCGATTGTTCAGGGCGAACAGAGCTTGCTCAACTTGGCTAGCCCGGGCCGCAAGCCGATCGGGACTGCAACATCGAGGCCGACCCCTTTCCCTATAAGCCCATCACCATGAACGTTCTCGAATCCGACACCGCTGTGCACAGCGCCCACAAGGCGCAAGACATCGCCTCGCACATGCATCCCTTCACGAACCTGGCCACGCACCCACAGAGTGATCCGCTGGTGATCGTGCGCGGCGACGGCATTTATGTGGAAGACGACCGCGGCCGGCGCTATCTGGAAGCGATGTCGGGCCTGTGGTGCGCCTCGCTCGGCTTCAGCAACGCGCGGCTCGCCGCTGCCGGCAGCCGCGCGTTGAACACGCTGCCGAGCTATCACACCTTCACCGGCCGCACCAATCCGGCTGCGATCGCGCTGGCTGAGAAACTGCTGTCGGTCGCACCGGTGCCGATGTCGAAAGTGCTGTTTGCCAACTCGGGCTCTGAGGCCAACGACACGGCTGTGAAGCTGGTCTGGTACTACCACAACGCGATCGGAAAACCCAAGAAGAAAAAGATCATCGCGCGCAAGAACGGCTACCACGGCGTCACGGTGGCAGCGGCCAGTCTGAGCGGTCTGCCGACCAATCACCGCGGCTTCGATCTGCCGCTCGACCGCATCCTGCACGTCGAATGTCCGCACCATCACCGCTACGCGCAGCCGGGTGAAACCGAGGACGACTTCGCAACCCGTCTCGCCGACGAGCTTGAGCAGCGCATCCAGCAGGAAGGCCCGGACACCGTGGGCGCCTTCATAGCCGAGCCGGTAATCGGCGCCGGTGGCGTGCTGGTGCCACCGGCCAGCTACTTCGAGAAGATTCAGGCCGTGCTGCAACGTCACGACGTGCTGCTGATCGCCGACGAAGTCATCTGCGGCTGGGGCCGTACCGGCGAGGTCTGGGGCTCCACCACGTTCGGCTTACGGCCCGACATCCTGACATCGGCCAAGGCGCTGTCCTCAGGCTACGTGCCGATCTCGGCCGTGCTGATTTCCGACCGCGTGCATGCCGCCGTTGCGATGGCCAGCGGCGAGATCGGCGTGTTCGGCCACGGCTACACCTACTCGGGTCACCCGGTCAGTTGCGCGGTCGCGCTGGAAACGCTGCAGATCTATGAGGACGAGAAAATCATTGAACACGTGCAGCGCATCGCGCCCAATTTTCAGCAGCATTTGCGCGAGTTCAGCGGACGGCCTTTCGTCACGCAGGCACGGGGCGTGGGGTTGATCGGCGGAATTGAACTGGCAGCCGACCCGCAGCAGCGCGTCGCATTCGAGCCGGCGCGCAAGGCGGGTGCGCGGCTGGTCGAGATCGCGCTGGAAGAAGGCCTGATCGTTCGTGCGCTGGGCGACACGATCGCGTTTTGCCCACCGCTGATCATCACGACCGCGCAGGTCGACGAATTGTTCGCCCGCTTCGATCGCAGCTTGCAGCGCTTCGAGACGGAAGTTGAAAGCGCCGCAGCCGCGTGAGCGCCTGCTTCAGAGAAGACCGGTCGTTGGAGCCGCCGAAACCGCTCTTTGATGGCCACGTCGATCCATTCACAAGCACCCTGGACGCGGTGTTGCACGACACCCAAACGACACCCAAACACCATGAACAAGTCACTCACGATTGATTCAAATCGCCTTTGGGAGGCGCTGATGACCCTCGCACAGATCGGTGCCACTGATAAAGGCGGTGTCTGCCGACTTGCGTTGACCGAGCTTGATGGCCAGGGCCGTGCGCTGTTCACCCAATGGGCCGAGGCCGCTGGCTGCAGTGTGCGGGTCGACGCCATCGGTAACCTGTTCGCACGCCGCGCCGGCCGCAACCCGGACCTGCCCGCAGTCGCCACCGGCAGCCACCTCGACACCCAGCCCACCGGCGGCAAGTTCGATGGCAACTACGGCGTGCTGGCCGGCGTGGAGGTGCTGCGCACCTTGAACGATGCCGGCGTGCAGACCGAAGCCCCGCTCGAAGTCTGCGTCTGGACCAATGAGGAAGGCTCGCGCTTCGTACCCGTGATGATGGGTTCGGGCGTGTACGCCGGTGCGTTCAGCTTGCAGCATGCACTCGATGCCACCGACCGCGAAGGCATCACGGTGGCCGCCGCGCTGGACCGAATCGGCCAAGCCGGCAAGACGCCCGCTGCCGTGGCCGACGGCGCGCCGGCCTTCGGCGCGTATTTCGAAGCGCACATCGAGCAAGGCCCAGTGCTCGAAGATGCCGGCATTCCGCTCGGCGTCGTCACGGGTGCCCTCGGCCAGCGCTGGTACGACGTGGTCGTGACCGGTCAGGAAGCGCACGCCGGCCCGACCCCGATGGCCTTGCGCCGCGACGCATTGCAGGCGGCCACGCTGCTGATGCAGAAAGTACACAAGATCGCGATGGCCGAGCAGCCCAACGGCCGCGGCACCGTCGGTTATGTGCAGGTGCACCCCAACTCGCGCAACGTCATTCCAGGCCGGGTCACCTTCACCGTGGACTTTCGGCACGCCGACGATGTGGGGCTGGACCGCATGGACGCAGCGATTCGCGCCGCCTGCTCGGCGGTGAACGACGGCCGGCACGGCAGCGGCCTGAAAGTCGCCATCGAGCAGACCGTCTATTTCCCGCCGGCGCGCTTCGATGAGCGGCTGGTCGGCGCGGTGCGCGAGGGCGCCGAACGCGCCGGCCTGCCGCATCAGGACATCGTGAGCGGCGCGGGCCACGACGCGGTCCACGTGGCGCGCGTGGCGCCAACGGCAATGATCTTCGTGCCCTGCAAGGACGGCATCTCGCACAACGAGATCGAGGATGCCAAGCCCGAGCATCTGGCCGCAGGCTGCAACGTGCTGCTGCATGCGATGCTGGCGCGCGCGGGGGTGGTGGGGTGAGCTTGCCGGGCGAATCGGTGCGTTGTTCGCCAATGCGGGCGCAGCGATGGGCAGCGACACGCTTCGCTGCCCGGATTCGTCGGGCCAGCACAGCCGCCGGCTCTTACGACTGCTGTTGCTGCGTCTGCGGCACGTCCAGTTGCTCCACGTGCACCTTCATCTCGCCCATCTCGAGCGGCCCATAGTTCGAGATGAACGCCACGTCGGCCGCATCACGCCCGTAGGCCAGCACGATGCGGCCACCGCGCGGCTCGCTTTGCGTGGCGTCGAACGTGAACCAGAAGCCGTCGATGAACGCTTCGAACCAGGCATGCATGTCCATCGGCTCCAGCTGGTGCAGATAGCCGACCACGACCCGCGCGGGGATGCGTAGGGCTCGGGTCAACGCAACGCCGACATGCGCGAAATCGCGGCAGACGCCGGCGCCGGCCGCCAGCGTATCCAGCGCATCGGTGGTGGGGTCGCTCACGCCGTAGCGGTACTCAAGCGTGTTGTGGATGTACGCACGGATCGCTTCAACCTGGTCGTAGCCGGGCGCCGCATTGCCGACGATCTGCAGCGCCTGCGCGGTCATCTTGTCCGACGGGCAATAGCGGCTTTGCAGCAGATACAGCAGCGAGTGATCGGGCAGCGTGTCGATCAGCGACAGCGGCGCGCCGGGCGAGACGCGGATGTTCGCTTCGGTCTCCATCACGACTTCGACTTCGATGTGCATCTGCCCTTGTGGAAAGGTCAGCCGTTGACACAGATTGCCGAAGCCGTCGACGAACTCGATCGGCCGCACCCACGGCATCATCTCATAGCGCTCGCTGATCATCCACTGCGCCATGCCGCTGCGCGGGCGCAGCATTGCGACCACTGGGCAGTCGGCCGGAGTGGTCATGGTGAGGGCGGTGGTGGCTTTGAGTTTCATGAGGGCTGGCTCCCTGGCTGCGCCCGGGCCGGCGGCAGCAGAAATAGAAAATCGGGCTTGGGGCAAGCCCCGTGCCGCAACGGCACGCGGTACGGACGGCTGACCGCTTACTTGAAGATCACCGTCTTGTGTCCGTTGATCAGCACACGGTGCTCGCCATGCCATTTCACCGCGCGCGCCAGCACCTGGCTTTCGGTATCGCGCCCCAGCGCGGTCAGGTCTTCCACCGTGCTGCTGTGGTCCACACGCGCCACGTCCTGCTCGATGATCGGGCCTTCGTCGAGTTCGGCCGTCACGTAGTGCGCGGTGGCGCCGATCAGCTTCACGCCGCGGTCGTGCGCCTGGTAATAAGGCTTGGCGCCCTTGAAGCTCGGCAGGAAGCTGTGGTGAATGTTGATCGCGCGGCCCGCCAGTTTTTTGCACATCTCGTTGGACAGGATCTGCATGTAGCGCGCGAGCACCACCAGCTCGGCACCTTCACCTTCAATGATTTCCAGGTGCCGGCTTTCCACCTGCGCGCGGTTCGCACTGGTCGCCGCGATGTGATGAAACGGCACGTTGTAACTCGCCGCGAGTTGATAGAAATCCCGGTGGTTGCTGACGATTGCGCGGATGTCGAGCGGCAACAGGCCAGACTTGAAGCGAAATAGCAGGTCGTTCAGGCAATGCCCATCGCGGCTGACCATGATGACGGCGCGCATCGGCACATCGGTCGCAAACAGCTTGCACTCCATGCCGAACGGCTCGCCGAAGCGGGTCAGCCGCTCGCGCAGCTCTTGTGCCCCGTGCTGCTCGCAGGCGAACTGCACGCGCATGAAAAACAGGCCGGTCGCGCGGTCGTTGTACTGAGCCGCTTCTTCGATGTTGCCGCCGTGCTCGAGCAAGAAGCCGGAGACGGCATGCACGATGCCTGGACGGTCTGGGCAGACGATGGTGAGAACGTAGACGGGTTTCATGGCGCTGCGGATTGTCGCAGGCGGTGTGGACGCGTCCCGCAAACAGCGACGACCGGGGCATCGGCGAAAGCGGGCCGACCAGCCTGGCGGTGCAGGCCGCTTTGCACCGACTGTGAAGCGCAGCTGGAGCGGAGTCGACGCAATGCGGGCACCCGGAGAAAATCCAGCAGTGCTGCAACGCGCAAAGGCCAGGACAATGGACACAGATGCAACCGCGAACGTTGCCTTTTTTGCGATGGAGATCAGAATAGATGACTTGTGATCACCTTCACGCGTTGGACCTCGCCAGGGAAGGCAAATGGGACGATGCGCATCGCCTGGTACAGGAATATTCCGATGCGCGTTCCTGCCTGATCCACGGCTACCTGCACCGGATCGAAGGCGATTTGAGCAACGCCGGCTATTGGTATCGCCGCGCCGGCGAAGTGATGCCGGACAACACGGTGCAAGAAGAAGCCAAGCGGCTACAAGAAATACTGGCGCAATAACTTGCCGAGGGGATGACCGTGACCCCAACGCTCGAAGTCCTGGAAGCAGACGCACTGCAGCACTTGCGCCGCCGGGTCGCTCACGCTCACGTTGGCCGCTTGCGTAGTGGGATCGCGCCGACTTGAGACCAGCATCTCTGAACAGAGGAGCGCAATCGACGATCTGGCTGTGCAGTGCCAAAATCAGCCGTATAGCAATCGACCGACCAGCCACAAATCAGGAGAACCGACATGGGCGCCAACGACTTCCGCATGGACAACCACTGGTTGCCGTTCACTTCGAACCGCAACTTCAGACAAGACCCGCGCGTGCTCGTCAAAGCCGACGGCATGACGTTCACCACGCACGACGGCAAGGAGGTGCTCGACGGCATCTCGAGCCTGTGGTGTGTTGGCTTGGGCCACAACCGCAAGCCGATCAACGAGGCGATCAAGCGGCAACTCGACACGCTGGACTACGCCACTGCGTTTCAGGTCTGCAACGACCAAGCCTTCATGGCGGCTGAGGTGATCGCCGACATGGCGCCGGGCGACCTGAACAAGGTGCTGTTCTGCAACTCCGGCTCGGAAGCGGCCGACACCTCATTGAAGGTGGCACTGGCCTACCACCGTGCACGCGGTGAAGGTCACCGCAACGTGTTTATCGGGCGTGAGAAGGGATATCACGGCGTCGGCTTCGGCGGCATGAGCGTGGGCGGCATTCCAGCCAACCGCAAGGTGTACGGCACCGCACTGCTGCCGCGCGTGGACCACATGCGCTTTATTCATGACCAGGTGAACCACGCGTTCGTCCACAACGAGGAGCCGGTCTGGGCCGAGGACCCGTTGTTGGAGCTTGAACAACGCATCCTGCCGCTGCACGACCCAAGCAATGTGGCCGCGATCATCGTTGAGCCGATCGCCGGCAGCGCGGGCTGGTACGTGCCGCCGAAGGGCTACCTGAAACGCCTGCGTGAGATCTGCGACAAGCACGGCATCCTGCTGATCTTCGACGAAGTGATCACGGGCTTTGGCCGGCTGGGCACCAACTTCGCGGCCGACTATTACGGCGTCGTGCCCGACATGTTGAATTTTGCCAAATGCGTGACGAACGGCGTGATCCCGCTGGGCGGCGTGATCTGCCGCGACAAGCTGTACGACGCGATGATGAAGACCGACGCACCGGACCATGCGGTCGAGTTCTTTCACGGCTATACGTACTCGGGCCACCCGGTCGCGTGTGCGGCGGCGCTGGCCACACTGAAACTTGTCAAGCAGGAAAATCTCTACGCGCGCGCTGCGGAGATGGGCCAGCTGCTCGGTAATGCGGTGCACGCAGAAGCCAAAGGACTGCCCAGCGTGTTGAGCATCCGCAGCCTGGGGCTGGCCGCAGCGATCGATGTGGCACCGCTGCCAGGCGCACCGGGCAAGCGCGCATTCGACATCTTTACCGACTGCTACAGGAAGGGCGTGCTGGTTCGTCCCGCTGCCGATACGCTGGTGCTGGCGCCGCCGTTCATCGTCGAGCGCGCGCAGATCGAAACGTTGGTCAGCGTGCTGACGGATTCGATTCGCGCGCACGCCTGAGCCGTTTCACCGGGGCGGGGGCCAATCGGCTCTGAACAACGCAACGTCAGAGTCAAGGGCGCGCTGAGGGCACGCCGAACGGCAGGCGCGGGCGGCGTGGTGTTGCAGCCACCAGCTCGGCGCCCAGAAGAACCGGGCCGACTGCCGCAGTCCCCGCCAGCAGGCCGCGGAGGGTGGTCGGCCACAGTTGCTCGCTGTTGTCTGCCACGTACGCGTTGAAGCCAGCATGCGCGCCGTGGTCTCCGGACACTGGTTCATAAAGGTTGTCGGGCCGGATGGCGGACATCCGCTGATCGGTCTGCTGACCGTCCACTGCGGTATTGCGCTGATCGTGCTGTTTGCCTCCCCACGCTGAGCGCAAAGGCGCTCATTCACTCGCTGACCGGGATGGCGCCCAGATCGAGAAACAGCGAATCGATCAGCGGCGCAGCTCGGCGCAGGCGTCGTAGGGCGGCAGGGCGGGCGTCGTGAGGATCAGGTCAGCGATCGGTGCCTCGCTCGGCAATGCGTCATTTGCTATTAATTTGCTAGCTTCATCCGATTGCTGCACCTGCGCCAATACGACTTTTGATGCAATATTCGGCGTCAGATGCAGCGGTACGCCAAGATCGCGCCGCACATGGCCTCCGCCGGCGATCAGCAGCACGGTGCGCCCAGGCACCAACTGACTCTCGACCGTGCGCGCCATGGCGGCGTCGCGCGCAAGTTGGATGCGCGTCATCGGCATGATCTGATTCTCAGGCAGCAGCTGACAGTGGCCTTCGCGGATCGCCTCCTGTTGCTCAGCCAGCGCCATCGGATGCAGCAGCGCGTCGAGTCGTGCATCCGCCATCACCGCACGCATGTTCGTGCGCGGCAGATTGGCGCCGAGCACCGGCACGCCGGCGCGCACTGCGGCCATCACGGCGGGCTGATACGGTGGCCAAGGCCAGCCGGCTTCATTCCAGTCAAGCGCGGCCATCACCGCCGCCTCTGATGCATCGCGCGGCAGCTCAGCCGTGGTATGTCCCTGCTCGGCCATCTCCAACGCCAGGGCAGCCAGTTGTCCGCGTGCAGCCAGTGCCTCCACTGCGAGTTGTTCGATCCGGTGATGCTCAGGCGCATCATGCCGTTCGCCCAGCAGCAACACGTCGGTGGGCAGCAAGGCCAGCAGGCGGCTGGTGTTGGAAACATCACCACGCACAGAAGTCGGCGATGCCGTCACCGAATCGGCAGGCACCGCGCATCCCGGCAGCGACGCCAGTACCAGCAACAGCGTCGTCAGCCAGCACACAGAGCGCGAAAGGTTCATAAGCAATAACCGTTGGCAATCAACCCAGGGAGGGGGGCCGATCGAAGGGCGCAATGGTAGGGCGCGAGCACCCCCTCCAGCAGGGGCCACAGAGCTGGCCTTGCCAGTCCGCAGGCGCCACCCCTCGGCAAGGGGGGGTGGTGGCCGAACTGAAAGCCGAGCGCAGCGAGCGAAGGCTGGAGGGTGGTTTTAGTGCACCAGCACCGGGTTCTGCGCAAGCTCCGCGTAGCCCTCCAGCGTGTCTTCGACTTCCTGCTGGGTCGGCGTGTTTTCCTGCCAGGCATGAATCTGGCGCTGAAACAGTTCGGCCCAGGAACCGTCCAGATACACCTCCTTGCCGGAACGCTTGTCGACGATCTCAAACCCGTGCCTTGCAAAAACCGATGCGGGCCACGGCACCGGGCTGCTGCTCGCGCCGGCTGCACCGGTCAGCGCCAGTTCGGCGTCGTCGGGCTGCATGTGGACCACCACGAAGGATTCCGAGTCATAGAGCATTTGCATGTAAGGGGGGCCTAGGCTTTGGAGGAGAAAAGAGAGGGAAAAATGAAGCGCAGCACAGGGGAGACGAAACCGGACGCTGGAGCACGCGGACCACATCCCTTTCTAGATGACAACGGATGTGCCCGATTCAAGGTGGACCCGCTCAATGGCAATAGGTTCTCACAAGAACGGCTTTTCCGACGCACCGAGAAACGACAACCCCGTGAAGCCAGTTGTGGCGTCGCTCGGCCCAGTTGGAGCTACTGCAAAAATCGTGCGGGCCGGCCGTAGCGCGGATCGTTCAAGCCGGATCGATTGCCTTCAGGTGCTGCTCGATCGAGTCGCCGTCCTGCTGGGTGATCTTGAGCCGCAACGGAAGAAACCCAAGGCTCGGCGCGAACCAGACTTCGACTCGTTGATCTTTCGCGTCGCGCAGCTCGCGGGTCAGCCTCACGGTCGCCACAGGCTCGCCCTGGTAGCGCAACGATTGCTCAGGCGCCACGATGAAGTGCCAACTCTGCGCGTCGTTGTGGCCGATCGTCTGGATTTCAAGCCGGGTGCCGGGGATGTAGTTGGACGGATCGCCTGCCACGCGCGCGGCCAGCTGAAAAATGATGCTCAGGCGGTCTTGCGCACCTGTTTCGAGCGCGGCTTCGGGCGTGTCGGGGTTGCTGAAGGCAACCAAGTGCTTTCGCTGATCGAACCGGGCGATGCGCTCGTTGCTGCGCACCCGGTCGATGAACTTGAGCGGCTGCAAGCCTTGCGCGCCGATCGCCCCGGTGCTGGTCTGACTGCGCAGCATGACCGACAGCAGCTTGAACTCGAACTGCAGGCGGTAGCTGTCCTTGTCGTGCTGCCACAGCAGGTCGGCGCCCGCGTGGTACTCAAGCCCTTTCATCGTGGCCGTCACGTCGTAGCGCAGGCGCGCCGGCTCGGGCAGGCGAATCGGCGGGCTGGCCGCGGTGGGCCGTGTGGCAGCCGGCACGGTGTCCCCAACAGCCGCGGGTGCGGCCCATGCCGCAACTGGCATCGACAGCACAAGCAGCCATGCCGTGAGCAAGTTCGTGCATTGGTTGCCCCGGCCAGCACCCATCCACCGTCCTGTGCGCATCATGGCGGCTCCAACAAAAGCGAAGGATCGACCTGCAGCAGCGACAGCGGATACGACCGGCCGGCTGCATGGTCCTCCACACAACGCAGCAACAGCGGGCTGCGGTGCCGATCCTGGCTCGCACGGATCTCGTGGGGCGTGAGCCACAGCGTGCGTTCGATGGCGGTGTCGAGCGTGCGGCTCACCTGCGGCTCGCCAACGGTGCCTGTGAACGCAAAGCGCAGGTAGGTCACGTCGACCTCGTGCTCGGCTGCCGCAGCGCTGTGCAAGCCCGCAGCCGGCCGCGCCAGATAGATGCCGATCAGCGCCGTCGGCGTGAATGCACAGGTCGTTTCCTCCAGTGTTTCGCGCACGACGGCATCGATCAATGATTCACCTGGCTCCAGATGACCGGCCGGGTTGTTCAGCAGCAGCACGGACGGATGCTCGGCCGATCGCTCTTCTACCAGCAGGTACTTGCCCGCCCGCTCGATCAAGGCGGCGACAGTGACGTTCGGTTTCCAACGCAGTTTCATGACCTGGATTATTGAGCCGGTCCGTGAAACGGCCGAATATCGGCATCGGCCACGTGCAGTGGGAATCGCCGCAAAAAATCAGTGACAATGATTTTGCGGCAGATGCAGCTCCCCAGCCCATCAGGCAACGGAATGCAGGCGAACCGGCGGTACCCCCACATGGATACGACTGCCGACGCCGACGCCGACGATCGACAGACGAACAAATCAAAACAGGCCCCATGCCGACGGGTCGACGACCGAATGTGCTGAGCTTTTGCCTCCCGCGCACTCAGTTGCCAGACTGCCGGCTGTCAAGAGGAGAACCACGTTATGCAAATAGGCGTACCCGCTGAAACCGCGCCCGGAGAGACGCGCGTGGCGGCCACCCCGGAAACCGCGAAGAAACTGATCGCGCAAGGCCACACGGTACGCGTTGCGGCCGGTGCCGGCTTGCCAGCCAGCGTGACCGACGACGCGTACAAAACGGCCGGCTGCGAAATCACCGATCAGGACGGCGCGCTCGGCTGCGAGCTGGTGCTTAAAGTGCGCAGCCCGCAGGACGATGAGCTGAAGAAGTTCAAGAGTGGCGCCACCTTGGTCGGCATGCTCAATCCGTTCGATGCGGAGGGTCTGAAAAAGCTCGCCGACGCCAAGCTGACCGCGTTCGCGCTCGAAGCCGCGCCGCGCACCACGCGCGCGCAGAGCATGGACGTGCTGAGTTCGCAAGCGAACATCGCAGGCTACAAGGCCGTGATGATGGCGGCTGACAAGTACCAGCGCTTCTTCCCAATGCTGATGACGGCGGCCGGCACGGTGAAGGCGGCTCGAGTGGTGATCCTCGGCGTTGGCGTGGCCGGCCTGCAGGCGATTGCCACGGCCAAGCGCCTGGGCGCCGTGATCGAAGCATCCGACGTGCGTCCCAGCGTGAAGGAGCAGGTCGAATCGCTGGGCGGCAAGTTCATCGACGTGTCGTATGACACGCCGGAGGAAAAGGAAGCTGCTGAAGGCGTTGGCGGCTATGCCAAGCCGATGCCCAAGAGCTGGCTCGATCGACAGAAGACCGAGGTGGCCAAACGCGTGGCAGCGGCCGACATCGTGATCTCGACCGCGTTGATCCCGGGCCGCGCCGCGCCGGTGCTGATCAGCGAGGACATGGTCAAGTCGATGAAGGCCGGTTCCGTGATCGTCGACATCGCGGCCGGCCGCGGTGAGAAGAACGCAGACGGCACCGTCGGCGGCAACTGTCCCCTCAGCGAGCCCGACAAGACCGTGATCAAGCACAACGTGACGATCATCGGAGAGACGAACCTGGCTTCCATGGTCGGCGCCGATGCCAGCGCGCTGTATGCACGCAACGTACTCGACTTCCTCAAATTGATCGTGACCAAGGAAGACGGCCTCAAGGTCGACATGGAAGACGACATCGTGGCCGCGTGCCTGATGGCCCAAAACGGCGAAGTGAAAAGGAAATAAAAATGGAAGTCTCACACACCATCACCAACCTGATCATCTTCGTGCTGGCGATCTACGTCGGCTACCACGTGGTCTGGACCGTGACCCCTGCGCTGCACACGCCACTGATGGCGGTGACCAACGCGATCTCCGCGATCGTGATCGTCGGCGCGATGCTGGCCGCTGCGCTGACCTTGACTCCGTTCGGCAAGACCATGGGCGTGCTCGCGGTGGCGCTTGCGGCCGTCAACGTGTTCGGCGGGTTCCTCGTCACGCGACGCATGCTCGAGATGTTCAAGAAGAAAGAGAAGAAGCTGCCGACCATCGCTGATGCCGGGGCCAAGGCTGAAAAGGGGACATCGGCATGAGCGGCAACACCGTTACGCTTCTTTATCTGGTCGCCAGTGTCTGCTTCATTCAGGCGCTGAAGGGCTTGTCGCACCCGACCACGTCGATCCGCGGCAACGTGTTTGGCATGGCCGGCATGGCGATCGCGATCCTGACCACGCTGGCGTTGATCGGCCAGTTGGGTGCCAGCATCGGCGGCTATTTGTGGGTGCTGATCGGCGTTGCAGTCGGCGGTGCCTACGGCGCCTGGCGCGCCAAGACCGTCGAGATGACGGAGATGCCGGAGCTGGTGGCGTTCTTCCACAGCATGATTGGCCTGGCTGCGGTGTTCATCGCAATCGCTGCCGTGGTTGAGCCGTGGGCGTTTGGCATCACGGCGCCGCCGATTGCGGTGCTGGCCGGTGGTTTTCCGCCGGAGGGCGCATTGGTGGTGCAGGGCATCGCGCGCTTCCCGATTCCGGCCGGTAACCGGCTCGAACTGTTCCTGGGTGCGGCCATCGGTGCTATTACCTTCAGCGGTTCGGTGATCGCGTTCGGCAAGCTGTCGGGCAAGTACAAGTTCCGGCTGTTCCAGGGCGCCCCGGTGCAGTTCAAAGGCCAGCACAAGTTGAACCTCGTGCTGGGCATCCTGATGATCCTGCTGGGCCTGTGGTTCACCGCCAACGGCAGCAAGTTCGCGTTCTCGCTGATGCTGATCTTGGCCTTCGTGATGGGCGTGCTGATCATCATCCCGATCGGCGGCGCCGACATGCCGGTGGTGGTGTCGATGCTGAACAGCTATTCGGGCTGGGCTGCGGCCGGCATCGGTTTTTCGCTGAATAACTCGATGCTGATCATCGCGGGCTCGCTGGTGGGCTCGTCTGGTGCCATCCTGTCCTACATCATGTGCAAGGCGATGAACCGGTCGTTCTTCAACGTGATTCTGGGCGGCTTCGGTGGTGAGACCGCAGACCCAGCGGCGGCGGGCTCGAAGGAGAAGCGACCGGTGAAAAGCGGCAGCGCGGATGATGCCGCGTTTGTGCTCAGCAATGCTGAAACGGTCGTGATCGTGCCGGGCTACGGTCTTGCCGTGGCGCGGGCCCAGCACGCAGTCAAGGAACTCGCGCTCAAGCTCACGGAGAAGGGCATCACCGTGAAGTACGCGATTCACCCGGTGGCTGGCCGCATGCCAGGGCACATGAACGTGCTGCTGGCCGAAGCCGAAGTGCCGTATGACCAGGTGTATGAGATGGAAGACATCAATGGCGAATTCGGCCAAGCCGATGTGGCGATCATCTTGGGTGCGAATGACGTGGTGAACCCTGCGGCGCACACCAAGGGCAGCCCGATCTACGGCATGCCGATCCTTGAAGCCTACAAGGCCAAGACCGTGATCGTGAATAAGCGCTCGATGGCGGCCGGCTACGCGGGCCTGGACAACGACCTGTTCTACATGGACAAGACGATGATGGTGTTCGGCGATGCCAAAAAGGTTGTGGAGGACATGGCCAAGGCAATCGAATAACGGCGCTCCGTCCAACGATCCTCCGATAGGATGCACAACGCGACCTCCGGGTCGCGTTGTGCTTTTGAAAGTGGAGATCTCGATGCAAACCCCGACTCAAGCCGAACGTCCCTGGCTCAGCGCCTACCCGCCCGGCGTGCCGGCCGACCTGCCCGAATCGCCCTATGCGTCGCTGGTCGAGCTGATGGCGGAGAGCTTCAAGACCCACGTCGCGCGCCCGGCCTACAGTTTCATGGGCCGCGAGTTCAGCTTCGCGCAAGTCGATGCGCAGAGTCGGGCGATCGGCGCCTACCTGCAGCATCTCGGCCTGGTCAAGGGGGACCGGGTCGCGGTGATGATGCCGAACGTGCCGCAGTACCCGGTTGCCGTCGCCGCCATCCTGCGCGCCGGCCTGGTGCTGGTCAATGTGAACCCGCTGTACACCGCACGCGAGCTTGAGCATCAGCTGAAGGATTCGGGCACCAAGGCGATCTTCATCGTCGAGAACTTCGCGGCCGTGCTGCAGCAGTGCATCGCACAGACCAAGGTCGAGCATGTGGTGCTGTGCGCGTTCGGCGACCTGCTCGGCCTGGTCAAAGGCACGTTGGTCAATCTGGTGCTTCGGCGCGTCAAGAAGCTCGTGCCTGCTTACCATCTGCCGCGCGCCGTGACGTTCAACGATGCATTGGCCAAAGGTGAACAGGCCAAGTTGCACGCGCCGACCATGCACCCCGACGACCTCGCGGTGCTGCAGTACACCGGTGGCACCACTGGCGTGGCCAAAGGCGCGATGCTGCTGCATCGCAATCTGATCGCCAACGTGCTGCAGTCCGAAGCCTGGAACGCGCCGGTCATGCAACAGGTGCCCGCGGGCGTGCAGCCGGTGGGCATCTGTGCGTTACCGCTGTATCACATCTTTGCGTTCACGTGCAGCATGATGCTGAGCCTGCGCACGGGTGCGAAAGTGGTGCTGATCCCGAATCCACGCGATCTGCCCGCGGTGCTGAAGGAGTTGTCGCAGCACAAGTTCCACAGCTTCCCGGCCGTCAACACGCTGTTCAACGGCCTGGCTCACCACCCGGATTTCGGCACCGTTGACTGGAGTCACCTGAAAATCTCGGTCGGCGGGGGCACCGCGGTGCAGGCGGCCGTGGCCAAGCTCTGGAAGGACAAAACCGGCTGCCCGATCTGCGAAGGCTACGGCTTGTCAGAAACCAGCCCGTCGGCCAGCTGCAACCCGACGACTGCGACCGAATACACCGGCACCATCGGTGTGCCGTTGCCGGGCACATGGTTCAAGCTGATCGATGACGATGGCAACGAAGTGCCCACCGGCCAGCCTGGCGAGATTGCGATCAAGGGGCCGCAGGTGATGGCTGGGTACTGGCAGCGCCCGGACGAGACCGCAAGGAGCATGACGCCGGACGGCTACTTCAAGAGCGGTGACGTCGGCATCATGGACGAGCGCGGCTTCACCAAAATCGTGGACCGCAAGAAGGACATGATCCTGGTCAGCGGCTTCAACGTCTATCCGAACGAGATCGAAGACGTGGTGGGTCAGCTCGACGGTGTGCTGGAAGCGGCTTGCGTCGGCATGCCGGATGACAAGACCGGCGAAGCAGTCAAGCTCGTTGTTGTGAGGAAGAATCCGGCCCTTACCGAAGCCGATGTGCGTGCGTATTGCAAGAAAAACCTGACGGGCTACAAGCAGCCCAAGGTCGTCGAGTTCCGCACCGAACTGCCGAAAACTCCCGTTGGCAAGGTGCTGCGGCGCGAGTTGCGCGACAACGTCGCTGCAGCCGCTATCTGAAGCCATGGCTGCGTGGCTCAGTTCGGCAGCGGGGGCAACGGCCTTCCCGTGGCGCGCGAGGCGTATCTCTATGCTGGCGATCGGTTGTTGCGTCGTGCTCGCGCTGCTGTCGAGCGCCGGCTGCGACCAGCAACGCGGCGCCGAGGCGCGCACGCGTATCGACGCCGAATGGCACCGGCACGCGTTGGTCGAGGGCCTGCTCGCGCACTGGCTGACCGCCGCGCCGACGGCGTCGGGCTTCATGCGCACCGCGTTCGACCGGCGCTGGGCCGCCGATAGCGCGCAGCCCGGCCATCTGACCGATCAGGCGCGGCTGGTCTATGCATTCATCGTTGGCTGGGAGGTCACGCGCGACCCGCGCTACCTGGCCGCCGCGACGCAGGGCGCCGACTTTTTGCTGAAGCATTTTTACGATCCCGTGCATGGCGGGTTCTTCCTGCGCGTGGCGCTGGACGGCACGGTGCTGTCGTCGGTCAAGAACACATATGGCCATGCGTTCGCGCTGTTTGCGCTGTCGCACATGGCCCGGGTCACCGGCGAGGCGCGCTATCGCGCTGCCGCGCTGCGCACCTGGAGCGAGATCCACACTTGGCTGCGTGACCCGCAGGGCGGTTTCCTCGGCGAGGTGGCACGCGATTTCTCCTCGGCCTCGGGAAAGGACGGGTACCGTTCGCAGAACCCGGTCATGCACATCTTCGAGGCGCTGCTCGCGCTGCACGACGCGACGCAGGATCCGGTTGCGCTCGCCGGCGCGAGGTCGGTCGCGAACTTCGTCGTCTACCGACTGCTTGTCGGGCTACCAGACGGCGGCGCCTACATTCCCGAATGGTTCGATGCGAACTGGAAGCCGCTGACTACGCGCGAGCAGGGTGGCTACATCGACATAGGCCACCAGATGGAATGGAGCCACATGCTGGTGACGGCCGAGCGGCGCGGACTGGGCGGCGTTTATGCGCAGACCGGCGAGCGACTGCTGAAGTTTGCGCTCGCCAAAGGCTATGACGAGGCCGATGGCGGCGTCTTCAGCAGACTCTATCCGGACGGCACGCTGGACCGCGACAAGTACTCGTGGCCGCAGTGCGAGGCGCTGCGTGCGCTGCTCGCGGGTGCGAGCCGCCAGAACGACCTGTGGCGGCGCTACGAGCAGACCCTGAAACTGGTGCGCGAACAGTTCATTGACGACACGCACGGCGGCTGGTACGGGAAGGCTTGCAGCAAGCGCGGCGGCTGTGCCGAGCCCCAGGTCGAGCCGTACCACATGACCGGGCTGCACCAGATGGCCTTGAGCATGGCCGCGGCCGGCGCCAAGTAGCTGCAAAGTATGGCAACTGCGATCCTGAGCGCGCTGGCCGACGAGCAGTCGGGCCTGATCGAACAGCTCGAAGCGGCCGAATGCATCCACCACGCAGGCCGCGACTTCTGGTGCGGGCGGCTGCACGGCCAACGTGTGGTGCTCGCGCTGTCCCGCATCGGCAAGGTGTCCGCGGCGATCACGGTCGCTGCGTTGATCGAGCGCTTTCAGGTCGAGCGTGTGTTGTTCACCGGCGTTGCGGGCGGTCTCGCGCCCTCGGTACAAGTCGGCGACATCGTGGTCGCCAGCGGGTTCGTGCAGCACGATCTGGACGTGTCACCGCTGTATCCGCGCTATCAGGTGCCCTACTACGACCGCGATCGGTTCGATTGCGACGAAGCGCTCACCGCTATTCTTTTAAGAGCTAACAACGATTTGTGGGTGGGCGGGTTCGCGGGTTTTGACACGGAAAACGGCCGGTTGCTGCCGAAGCTGCACACCGGATTGCTGGCCAGCGGTGACCAGTTCGTTGGCTCCGCAGCCAAGTCCGCCGCGATCTTCAATGGCCTGCGCGCTGCGGGGCACGAGCCGCTCGCGGTAGAAATGGAAGGCGCGGCGGTGGCGCAGGTCTGCTTTGACCATCGTGTGCCGCTGGCCGCGGTGCGCACCATTTCCGACCGCGCCGATGATGCAGCCCACCTGGACTTCGAACGCTTCCTGCGCGACGTTGCGAGCCGGGTGGCGCACGAGATCGTGGGCGCCTTCTTGAAACAACTGTCATGAACTTCCGATGCCGACGGATTTGCTCTGCTCCGCTCATCACCCAACGCGCTGCACAGCCACGCAATGGTTCCGGGTCGATGCGACTGGACCGCTTGCGTCCCGCGCAGTCGGGTCAATTGCCAAGCGTAGACGCAGGCGGTCCATGACAATCTCTAGAGCGATCCGGCATGGCATCCAGTGCGCTGCTCCAGGCGCATTGCGCCGCTGCGCTGCATTGGCGGTGGTCGGCCTGGGTATCGGCGTCGCACAAACCGGATGGGCTGCAGTTGGCGGCGATGACGATTCGCCAGAGCATCCCTTCAAACTCACGACTGGCGCCTACCGAACCTCCGGCGGCGGCCAGCCTGCCGGGCCAGCGCTCGACCTGAACTTGCGCTATGGCTACGGCGGCGGCAACGTCTGGATCGGCTGGTATCGCTCGGTGCCGGACGGTTTCAAGCAGACCCGGGCCGGGTGGGACCACACCTTCGACCTGGAATGGGTACGTCTGCTGCCGTCGATTCAGATCGCGTCCGGCGGCTTTGTCGGCGGCAGCTTCGCGGTGGAGACCGGTACCCGCTGGATCGCCGGCGTGGGCTTGGGCCGCACCAACTTGCGTGAATACGCCAACCTCAACTTTGATCCGAACGATTCGTACACGATCTATGGCGGCTACCGCTGGGCCGACAAAAGTGCGGTATCGGCCGCGCTGATAAGAGACAACCGCCAGCATCCCGATCAACAGCACGTGCATCTGGTCTGGCGTCGGCCGAAGGTGGATGGGCAGCAGTTGACACTCGACCTGCTGTTCAAGCAGGGCACCGTCGAGGACGCATTCATCCGCCGCACGGGCCTGTCCGCCACCTACGACTGGCCCCGCTATTTCCTGAGGCTGGCCTGGGACCCTAAGGTCAACTTCACGCCGCAGGACATGGTTCGACTGTCGTTCGGCGTGCGGTTCTGAGTTGCGCTACTTCAGCCAGCCCCGCTTGCGGAAATAGTACATCGGCACCAGCGCACTGGCCGCCATCAGCAGCAACGCATACGGATAGCCCCATTTCTGCGCCAGCTCCGGCATGTGCTGAAAGTTCATGCCGTAGACGCTGGCGATCAGCGTTGGCGGCAGCAGCGCAACGCTGGCAACCGAGAAGATCTTGATGATCTTGTTCTGGTTGATGTTGATGAAGCCGACCGTGGCGTCCATCAGGAAGTTGATCTTGTCAAACAAAAACGCGGTGTGGCTGTCAAGCGATTCGATATCGCGCAGCAACTGGCGCGCATCCTCGAACTGCTCGGCATTCAGCATCTTGCTGCGCATCAAAAAGCTGACTGCACGGCGCGTGTCCATCATGTTGCGGCGGATGCGGCCGTTCATGTCCTCATGCCGCGCGATGGCGCCGAGCACTTCGCCGGCGGCGTTATCGGTCACGTCACCGGACAGCACCTGGCGGCTGACTTTCTCCAGGCCGTCGTAGATCTCTTCGAGCGTGTCGGCCGAATACTCGGCGTCCGAGTCGAACAGCTTGAGCAGCACTTCCTTGGCGTCCTCGATGAAGCCTGGCGCCCGACGTGCGCGCATGCGCAGCAGGCGGAACACCGGCACATCTTCGTCGTGGATCGAAAACAGCACGCCGTGGCTGCGGAGCTCGGTGTTGTTGTCGTTCAGGATGAACGCGACGCGCACCGTGTGTGGGTCGTCTTCATCCGGCACCAGAAAGTCGCTGCGGATGTGCAGTTCGCCGTTGTCCTCAGCGTAGAAGCGTGCCGATTCCTCAATGTCCTCGTCGGTCGCGTCCTGCGGAATGATGACGCCGTAGTACTCCTCGATCCAGCGCTTTTCATCCAGGTCGGGCGACTCCAGATCGACCCAGATCGGCTTGAACTGCGACAACTCCTCGAGCGACTCGATTTCCTCCTGCACGAGCCGGCCGCTGACGAGAGAAAAGATGTTGAGCATGGGCTTGTGGAGTCATGGGCGAAAAACCCATCGGCGGGATCGATCCGGGGCAGCAGCTTCGGCACAGCAATGGCGGCATCACCAGCGGTGGCAGCGTATTGCGCTACAAAAAAAGGAGCGAAACTGCTGCATAGAACGATCGTGCCAGGTGCTTCAGGGCCGCCCGGTGGGGCCCCCGATTGGCACCGCGGCGGTGCCAAGGGCCAGCGTCGGGTGCGTGGCGGCCTGCATGGCTGGCCACCAGCGCGAATTATCCCACCGCGTCCGCAAGGTACGGTGTCGTCTCTGGTGCTTTGTCGGTGACTGCTGCTGACGGTCGCTGCAAAAAAGCCAGCAGTTCGTCGCGTCGGTGAAACGCGTCGTGTTCGCCAAGCGCGATCAGCGCCTGCACAAAGCCGGGCTCGAACAACAGATAACTTGCCACGGCTGCGCCGCTGCCTTCGTGCGCGCCGATCGAGCGCAAGGTGTGCTGCACCGCACGCGGCAGCTCGTGCATGTGCGCTTGCGCAAGTGCATCGAGCGACTGGCTCGGCTGGATCACTTCAACTTCGACCTGGCGGTACGGCAGCGCTTGCGCCAGCGCAGGCGGCAGCTGCCGCAGCGTGCGGGTAACGCGCTGGACCTGCTCCACATCGGCCTGCACGGTGTCGTGAAACACGCTGGCCAATGCATGCCCTGCGATGCCGCCCAGCGTGGGGCGATCCAGCTCACCGCTTGCATGGTCGCTGCCAAAACCGGAGCGCTGCGGCTGGCTCGCGCCAATCACCAGGATGTTTTTTGCGCCCAGGTGCATGGCCGATGAAAGCGGGGACATCTGGCGCATCGAGCCGTCGCCGAAATGTTCGCGCTCGCCTTCCACTTCGAGCGTGGTGGCCGGAAATATGAACGGCAGCGCGCTCGACGCCATCAGATGTTCGATCGAGAGCTTGCCGAACGCGGCGCGCCGACCCGGCCGCTGCCAGGTTTGCGCAAGCGCATCGAACGCGCTGTGGCAAAACGTCCAGTGCAACCCGCTGGTGTAGCTCGATGCAGTGATCGCCAACGTGCTCAGCGTGCCGTTGGCCAGCGCCGAGTCGATGCCGGCCAGCGAGATGCCGCGCGTCAGGGTGCGCGCCAGCGGTGCGTTGTCCAGCAACGCGCCGCGGCGTTGCGCCGCACGCGTCAACGCCAGTGCCGGCAGCACCTTGGACAGGCGACCGAGCCAGCGCACCCAGCCCGCCACATGGAGCTGATACACATCATCGCAGTGCAGTTGGGTCCAAAAATGTGCGAGTTGGTCAAAAGAGCCCAGGCCCTCGGTCGCATAGCTGCCCAGACAGGCCGCGTTGATCGCACCGGCCGACGTGCCGATCAGGATCTGAAACGGAAAGTCTTGCGGCGCATGGCCGGCTTGCCGCAGGATCGTGCCGAGCGCCTGCAGCACACCGACCTGGTAGGCCGTGCGCGCGCCGCCGCCCATCAGCACCAACGCAGCCTGCGGCCGCGGCCGGCGCGCATGGACACCGAGGCAGTCGAGGCTGCTGCTCAAGACGGTATCGATGCTCATGCGGGGGAAGTTGCAAAACCGAACGGGCTTTTCATGCAGGCAAAGAAGAACGAACAAATGGAGATACGGCCACGAATGCTAGTGCCGATGCGCAGCCACGCGCGTGCCTTTTGCCCGCATCGGACCATCCAAAAAAATCACGCGATGTGCATCCAGGTCCGCCACCGCCAACTTCTTGGCGAATCGGTCAGGCACGCGCGTTCTGGCAGGGGAGGGCACGGCCCAACTCAACTGGGCTCGTGTCCAAGCCGAACGCGACGCCGTGGGAGGGAAAACCCGCGCGGTGTAAATTAGGGTCGCTGCCGTCTTGCGGCGCAGTGGGCTCCCCGACGTGCCGTGCAACCGTTTTTTCGTGAATGCGATGCGCGCGCTGCAGGTCTGGCACCCATTCCATTTCTTTTCCGTAGCAAAGGTTTCCTCATGAATTTGACGATCAGCGGCCATCACGTCGAAGTCACGCCGGCATTGCGCAGTTATGTCACGGGCAAGCTCGAGCGGATCACCAGGCACTTCGATCAAGTGGTCGACGTCAAGGTCACGCTGACGGTGGAAAAGGTCAAAGACAAAGCCGAGCGGCAACGCGCCGAATGCAGCATTCACGTGAAGGGCAACGACCTGTTTGCCGAGAGCAGCAATGCCGACCTTTATGCGGCCGTAGACGACTTGGTCGACAAGCTCGATCGGCAGGTGGTCAAGCACAAGGACCGCATCACGGATCATCATCATCATGAAGCGCAGAAGCGGGCGCTGTAGGCCACATCGCGCGGCCCCGTGGTTGCCTTGTTGCACACCCGCATAATCCGCATGGATTTCTGCACATGAATCGTCTCGCGTCCATCCTCCCACAGGAACAAGTCCGGGTTTCTGTTGAGGCATCCAGCAAAAAGCGCGCGTTCGAAGAAGCTGGTCTGCTGTTCGAGAACCTCTATCAGCTCAGCCGTGCGCTGATCACGGACAGCCTGTTTGCGCGCGAGCGGCTCGGCTCGACCGGCCTGGGCCACGGCGTGGCCATTCCCCACGGCCGCATCAAGGGCTTGAAGGCGCCGATGGCCGCGGTGTTGCAGTTGCATCAGCCCATTGGCTTCGATGCGCCGGACGAGCAGCCGGTCAGCTTGTTGATCTTTCTGCTGGTGCCCGAGGCAGCCACGCAAAAGCACCTGGAGATTCTGTCGGAGATCGCCGAGATGCTCAGCTATTCGCCGCTGCGCGAGCGCATCAAGGCCACGACCGATGCGGCCGAGCTGCATCGGCTCATCACCACTTGGCAATCGACCGGGTGAACTCGCTCTCAGGCTTCGGTGTTCTCGGCCGACTCTCGCCTACCCCTGACCGGAGGCAGCACTTGTGGCCTGGCAGAGCCAGCTCCGCGGCGCTTGGTGGATCAAGGCTGGGGTGCGCCGTTGGTGCCATCGCGATGTTCCTGCCCACCCCATGAAGCCTGTAGGCGTCAGTGCCGATTTGCTGTTTGAAGAACAGCGTGCGCGGCTTCGGTGGGAATGGATTGCGGGGCTCGGCGCTTCCGAGCGGCGGTTCGATGAGCGCGCGGTCAGCGATGCGCGCTCGGGCGCCGATCTGGTGGGTTATCTCAACTACATCCACCCTTGGCGCGTGCAAATCCTGGGTGAGCGGGAGGTCGCCTATCTGAGCGAAACCGATTGCGAAGACAGCGCGGCCATTTGCGCGCGCCGGATTTCTCGCATCGTCACGCTGGAGCCGCCGGCGCTGGTCGTCGCAGACGGCCAGAACGCACCCACTGCGCTGATCGCCATGTGCGAGCGTGCGCAGATTCCGATGTTCGCCACGGCCGAGTCGGCCGCGTTCGTGATCGATGTGTTGCGCGCGTTCTTGTCGCGCCACTTTGCCGACCGCACCACGATGCATGGGGTGTTTATGGACATCCTCGGCGTCGGTGTTCTGATCACGGGCGAATCCGGCCTGGGCAAAAGCGAACTCGGGCTGGAGCTGATCTCACGCGGCAACGGGCTGGTGGCCGATGACGCGGTCGATCTTTACCGGATCAACCAGACGACGATCGAAGGGCGTTGCCCGGAGCTGCTGCGCAACCTGCTCGAAGTGCGCGGCATTGGCCTGCTCGATATTCAGGCGATCTTTGGCGAGACCGCGGTGCGCCGCAAGATGCGGCTGCATCTGATCGTGCATCTGGTGCGGCGTGAGACGCTGGAGCGCGACTACGAGCGCCTGCCAGAAGCACCGCTGATGCAGGAAGTACTCTCGGTGCCGGTGCGTAAGGTAATCGTGCAGGTGGTGGCTGGCCGCAATATTGCGGTGCTGGTGGAAGCCGCCGTGCGCAACACGATCCTGCAACTGCGCGGCATCGACACTTATCAGGAATTCGTCGAGCGCCAGCGACGCGCGATGGAGTAGAGCGCGTTCAGCGGACGTCTAAACGGCGTGGGTCACCGATCGTTCAAATGCTGCTCTGCAGCCGTTGACCCAAATCCGCTGGGTTGTTCACTCGCGTCCACGCGGCGCCGGCCGATTCGGGCACGGGTCCTTGCTGCAGTTCGCATACAGGCTCAACGCGTGGTCCGTGATCACGAAGCCCTTGGCTTTGGCGACCGCGTGCTGGCGCTGCTCGATCGCTGCGTCGTAGAACTCCTCAACCCGACCGCAGTCCAGGCACACCAGATGGTCGTGGTGCTGGCCTTCATTCAGCTCGTAGACCGCCTTGCCGCTCTCGAAATGGCTGCGCAGGAGGATGCCCGCCTGTTCGAACTGCGTGAGCACGCGGTAGACGGTGGCCAAGCCAATGTCGGTGTGGTCGGTCAGCAGGACGCGGAACACGTCCTCCGCCGTCATATGCCGCTGTCCGCCGTCTTGAAACACCTCGAGGATCTTCAACCGCGGCAGCGTGGCTTTCAACCCAGTGCTTTTCAACTCTTCGATGGTTGCCATCGCTAATCCTCTTTGCATCAGGTGCCCGGCTGGACATCGCCTGTGTCGCCCGGCCATCGCCAGCTTGCGGTAGGCCGCAAAAACCCGTCGGTACAATGAACCGATCATATTGCCAGTGTTGGCGAACCAGAGATTTCCCCATTGTTCGAGTCGACCCACCACCTGCCTGGCCGCACATCGGTAGTACGCACACCGGCGCTGTTGCTGATGGCTGCCTTGCTGCTGTCGGCCTGCGGCAGCTTCAACCGCGCTTCGCGCACCGTCATGTCGGCGATCTCGCCGTACAAGATCGACATCGTGCAGGGCAACTTCGTCTCGAGCGAGCAGGTTGCTGCGCTGCGACCCGGCATGCCGCGCACGCAGGTGCGTGATGTCCTGGGCACGCCGCTGCTGACCGACGTGTTCCACGCCGACCGCTGGGATTACGTGTTTACGATGAAGCGCGGCGGCACCGAACCGCTGGAACGCCGACTCACGCTGTATTTCAACGGCGATACGCTCGACCGTTTCGAAGGCGACCCGATGCCGGCCGAGGCCGAGTTTGTCAAAACGCTCGATTCGGGCCGGCGCAACGCCAAGGTGCCGTTGCTCGAAGCCAGCGCCGAAAAGCTCGAGAAAGCCACGCAGCCGGCAAAGAAACAGCGCGACAAAGCCGATGACCTGCCAGGCCGGGTGAATGAAAACGCGGTGCTGCCGTCGAGCTACCCACCGCTCGAGTCGCCGTCGTACGCCGTGCCTTCGCTGCGTTGATCCAGCGTCCCATGACTACGCCAGATCCAGCATCCGACCCGATCCGCATCGCCGTCGCAGGCGCTGGCGGCCGCATGGGCCGGATGCTGATCGAAGCGGTGCAGCAGGCCGACGACTGCGTGTTGTCGGGCGCGTTCGACCAGCCCGGTGCGCCACTGATCGGCAGCGACGCGTCGGCCGGTCTGGTGCCGCCAAGCGGTGTCATCGTCAGCGCCGATCCGCGCGAGAGCTTGGGCGGCGCCCAAGTGCTGATCGATTTCACGCGGCCCGAAGGCACGCTCGCGCAGCTTGCGATCTGCCGCGAACTCAACGTGGCGGCCGTGATCGGCACCACCGGGTTCAGCGAAGTACAAAAGGCCGAGATCGCCGAGATGGCCAAGCACATTCCCATCGTGCTCGCGCCGAACATGAGCGTCGGCGTGAACGTCACGTTGAAGCTGCTCGAAATGGCGGCCAAGGCGCTTTCCACCGGCTACGACATCGAGATCGTCGAAGCGCACCACCGCCACAAGGTCGATGCACCGTCCGGCACCGCGCTCAAGATGGGCGAGGTGATCGCCACAGCGCTGGGGCGCGATCTGGCCGACTGCGCGGTCTATGCGCGCGAAGGCGTCACCGGTGAGCGCGATCCCTCGTCGATTGGTTTCGCGACCATTCGGGGCGGCGACATCGTCGGCGACCACACGGTGCTGTTCGCCGGCACCGGTGAGCGCATCGAGATCACGCACAAGTCCGCCAGCCGCGTGACGTATGCGCAAGGCAGCCTGCGTGCGGCGCGTTTTCTGCGCGGCCATGCGTCCGGGCTGTTCGACATGGCCGATGTGCTGGGCTTGAACTGACCGCGCAGGCGCGGTCGCTGCCTTCCTGTTGATTGCGTCGCTGGCCCTGAAGCCGGCATGGTTCGTCCGAGGACCGGACCCGCGCTGCTTGAACGGCTACCCAGCGAACTGGTCGCCACCTAAAATTGCCGGCCACCACCGCGCTCGAATCCCATGCAAGAAAAATACCTTCCCCAGGCCGTCGAACAAGCTGCCCACGCCGACTGGGCCGCGCGCGATGCGTACCGCGTGGTGGAGGACGCGTCGAAGAAGAAGTTCTACGCGTGTTCGATGCTGCCGTACCCGAGCGGCAAGCTGCACATGGGCCACGTGCGCAACTACACGATCAACGACATGCTCACGCGCTATCTGCGCATGAACGGTTTCAACGTGCTGATGCCGATGGGCTGGGACGCGTTCGGGCTGCCAGCCGAGAACGCGGCGATGAAAAACGGCTTGCCACCTGCGAAGTGGACGTACGAGAACATCGCGCACATGAAAGGCCAGCTGCAGGCGATGGGCCTGGCGATCGACTGGAGCCGCGAGGTCGCCACCTGCGACCCGAGCTACTACAAGTGGAACCAGTGGTTGTTCCTGAAAATGCTCGACAAAGGCATTGCGTATCGCAAGACGCAAGTCGTGAACTGGGACCCGGTCGATCAGACCGTGCTGGCCAACGAACAAGTGATCGACGGCAAAGGCTGGCGCACCGGCGCCACGGTGGAGCGGCGCGAAATCCCCGGCTACTACCTGAAGATCACCGATTACGCGGAAGAGCTGCTTGCATCTTTGCAGAACAAGCTACCCGGCTGGCCCGAACGCGTGAAGGTGATGCAGGAAAACTGGATCGGCAAGAGCGAAGGCGTGCGCTTTGCGTTCCCGCATGACATCAGGGACGAGGCGGGCGCGTTGATCGGCGACGGCCGCATGTACGTGTTCACCACGCGCCCCGACACCATCATGGGCGTCACGTTCTGTGCGGTGGCGCCCGAGCATCCGCTGGCCACGCAAGCGGCAAGGAACAATCCCGATCTCGCTGCGTTCATCGAACGCTGCAAGGCAGGAGGCACCACGGAAGCCGAGCTTGCGGTGCGGGAGAAAGAGGGCGAGGCGACCGGCCTCACCGTCACGCACCCGCTGACCGGCCGCCCGATCGACCTGTGGGTCGGCAACTACGTGCTGATGGGTTACGGCGATGGCGCCGTGATGGGCGTGCCTGCGCACGATGAGCGCGACTTTGCGTTTGCGCTGAAGTACGGTCTGGACATCGTGCAGGTGGTGCACGTCGACCGAATGCAGTTCGATTACCACCAGTGGCACGACTGGTATGCCGACAAGGCGCGCGGCGTCACGATCAACTCGGACATCTTCAGCGGCCTCAAATTCAAGGACGCGGTCGACGCGGTCGCGCGCGCGCTGCACAAGGAAGGTCTTGGCGACAAGCTGACCACATGGCGCCTGCGCGACTGGGGCGTGAGCCGTCAGCGCTACTGGGGTACGCCGATTCCGATCATCCACTGCGAGGAGCACGGCGCGGTGCCGGTGCCGGAGCGCGATCTGCCGGTGCTGCTGCCGACCGATTGCGTGCCCGACGGCAGCGGCAATCCGCTGAACACGCACGCTGGCTTTCATGCCGGCGTGGTCTGCCCGACCTGCGGCAGACCAGCGCGTAGAGAGACCGACACGATGGACACGTTCGTCGATTCGTCGTGGTACTTCATGCGCTACTGCGATCCGAAAAAGGACGACGCGATGGTCGGCGCCGGCGCCGACTACTGGATGCCGATGGACCAATACATTGGCGGCATCGAGCACGCAATCCTGCACCTGCTGTATGCGCGCTTCTGGACCAAGGTGATGCGCGACATGGGTCTCGTCAAGATCGACGAGCCATTCACGCGCCTGCTCACGCAGGGCATGGTGCTGAACCAGATCTGGTTCCACCGCGACGAGCTGGGCGGCAAGCACTACCACCCGCCACTCGAAGTCACGCCGGTGCTCGATGGCCACGGCCGCATCGAAGCCGGCAAGCTGGCCGGCGGCCGGCTGATCGAGTTCGGCGGCATCGGCAAGATGGGCAAGAGCGAGCGCAACGGCGTCGATCCGCAGGACCTGATCGACAAGTACGGCGCCGACACTGCGCGCTTGTACACCATGTTCACCGCGCCACCGGAAGCCACGCTTGAATGGAATGACGCGGCCGTGGAGGGAAGCTGCCGATTCATGCGCCGGATCTGGGCGTTCGGCAGCAAGTTGTCCGCTATCGATAATGGAGCGAACAACGCAGCAGATGCAAGCGTCAGTGGCCCAAAAGACCAAAAATTGGCGGCGCTGCGGCACGAACTGCACACCGTGCTGAAACAGATCGATTACGACTATCAGCGCATGCAGTACAACACCGTCGTCTCAGGCGCGATGAAGCTGCTGAACGCACTCGAAGGCTTTGACAACCAAGCCTCAAAACAGGCCGACGCGGAGACCGCGCGTGCGGCTGCAAGGCCTGTACTGCATGAAGGCTTCAACATTCTGCTGCGCGTGTTGAGCCCCGCCACGCCGCACATCGCGCATGCGCTCTGGGGCGAATTGGGCTACGCAAAGGCGCACGGGGAACTGCTCGATGCGCGGTGGCCTGTGGTCGATGAAGCGGCGCTGAAGCAAGACGAGATCGAACTCATGCTGCAAGTCAACGGAAAGCTGCGCGGCTCCATCCACGTGGCAGCCGACGCCAGGCCCGCGGCGATCGAGAAGGCCGCTTTGGCCAGCGAGGCGTATCTGAGGCAAACCGGCGGTGCCAAGCCAAAAAAAGTGATCGTGGTGCCGGGCCGGCTCGTCAACGTGGTGGTGGCCCCATGAGGAAATCGTCGATGACCCTGATCCCCACACGCCGGCACTGGCTGATTTCTGCAGCCGGTGCGGTTGGTGCCGCCACGCTGCTGACCGGCTGCGGCTTTAGGCTGCGCGGCGCACAGACGTTCGCGTTCGATTCCATCTACATCATGATCCCCGATGCGTCCGGCCTCGGCAACGAACTGCGCCGACAACTTGCCAGCAATGACAAGCTGCGTGTCATCCGCGATGCGAAGGAAGCACCCAAAGCGCAAGTCGTGCTGGAGAGTCTGCAGGACCAGCGCGAACGCACTGTGGTCGGTCTGACCGCGGCCGGACAGGTGCGCGAATTCCAGTTGCGCGTGCGCTTTCGCTTCCGGCTGCGCACGCCGGCCGGAAAGGAACTGATCCCTGATACTGAAATCCTGCAGCAGCGCGACGTGTCTTTCAGTGAAACCACGGCGCTCGCAAGCGAGCAAAAGGATTCGCTGGTGTATCGCGACATGCAGTCCGATGTGGTGCAGCAAGTGCTGCGGCAGCTGGCGGCCGTGCGGTTGTAGCTCAGCAGGAAGTAAAAAGTTGAACGTCTCGAGAGGCCGGAGTGCCTGGGGCACGGCGTGCAAACGCAGCGGCTGTGATCGCGGTGCGATCTCGCCAATGTTCGGTGCGGTGATGGGTGTTGATCTACGTGCTGTCCAGGATTGAACCGCCTCATGCAAATCGCTGCCACCCAACTCGAAGCCCACCTCAGCCGCAACGCGCTGCGGCCGCTCTACACATTCCACGGCGACGAGCCGCTGCTGGTGCAAGAGGCAGCAACTGCCCTGCGCGCTGCAGCGCGGGCGCAGGGGTTCGCCGAGCGGCGCGTGTTCACCGTGGCCGGCGCGCGCTACAACTGGAGCGCGGTGCTCGGCGCGCTCGGGTCACAAAGCCTGTTTGCCGAGCGGCAATTGATCGAAGTGCAGATCCCGTCAGGCAAGCCGGGGGTCGATGGAGCCAAGGCGCTGCAGCAGATTGCCGAGCAGCTCGGCGAGTCGTCCGACGGCGCAACGCTCGGCCTCGTGCTGCTGCCGCGGCTGGACCGCGCGACCCGTTCCGGCGGCTGGTTCGGTGCGCTGGAGCGTGCGGGTGCGGTGGTGCAGATCGATGCGGTCGAGCGGGCCGCGTTGCCGGGCTGGATCGCCCAGCGGCTCGCGCGCCAGCAACAGCGCGTTGCACCGGGCGAGGCCGGCCAGCGCACGTTGCAGTTCTTTGCCGATCGGGTCGAAGGCAACCTGCTGGCCGCACATCAGGAGGTGCAAAAGCTCGGTCTGCTGCATCCGGCGGGTGAGCTGTCTTACGAACAGGTCGAGCAGGCGGTGCTGGATGTGGCGCGGTTTCATGTGTTCAAACTGCCAGAGGTGGTGCTGGCGGGCCAGGCCCAGCGCGCGATGCGGATGCTCGATGGGCTGGCCGCAGAAGGCGTGGCGGCGGTGCCCGTGCATTACGCGCTGGCGGAAGAAATCCGATCCCTGAAACGGGTGCACGACGCACTGCAGGCGGGCCAGCCGATGCCGCTAGCGCTGCGAGAAAGTCGCATCTGGGGCGCCCGCGAACAACTGTTCGAGCGCGTGCTGCCGCGATTGTCGGCCGACACGCTGGCCCAGCTGCTGCTGGCGGCGCATCACGTCGACGGCATCGTCAAAGGACTGCGGGTGCCTGGCTGGCCCACCGAGGCGTGGGCTGCGCTGCACCGGCTCGCGATGCAGTTGTGCATCGCCTGTGCTGCGCCGCCGCGCGGGGTGCATCCGCGTGTGCGGTCGGCAGCCGGCAAAATGCCTGCATGAACGCGTTCAACCCACAAGCGCACGTCGACGCACTAGGCATTCAGGCAAAAGCAGCCAGCGCGCTGATTGCACGTGCCGATACTGCTACAAAAAACAAAGCGCTGCGCGTACTCGCAAGGCGCTTGCGTGAAGGCATTCCGGCACTCCAGGCAGCGAACGCGTTGGACTTGGAGCGGGCCGCTGCAGCCGACCTCGCCGCGCCGTTGCTCGACCGCCTGAAGCTCGACGCCAAGGCGATCCACACCTGCGCCGAGGGCTGCGAGCAGCTTGCCGCGATGCCGGACATCATCGGTGAGATCACCGCGCTCCGGCAGCAGCCCAGCGGCATTCGCGTGGGCCAGATGCGTGTGCCGATCGGCGTGTTCGGCATGATCTACGAGAGCCGCCCGAACGTGACGATCGAGGCTGCCAGCCTGGCGATCAAGAGCGGCAACGCGTGCATCCTGCGCGGCGGCTCGGAAGCGATTGAATCGAACCGCGCGCTGGCGGCACTGGTGGCCGATGCACTGACCGAGGCTGGCCTGCCGCCGGACGCTGTGCAACTGGTGCAGACCACCGACCGCGCCGCCGTCGGCCGGCTGATTGCCATGCCGGAGTTCGTCGACCTGATCATCCCGCGCGGTGGCAAAGGGCTGATCGAACGCGTTTCGCGCGATGCACGCGTGCCGGTGATCAAGCACCTCGACGGCAACTGCCATGTCTACGTCGATGCGCCGTGCGACATCGAGATGGCGCTGCGTGTGGCAGACAACGCAAAGACCCAGAAGTACAGCCCGTGCAACGCGGCGGAAAGCCTGCTGGTCGCGCGTGCCGTGGCGCCTGAGTTTCTGCCGCGCATCGGCGCGATCTATGCAGCCAAAGGCGTCGAGATGCGCGGCTGCACCGAGTCGCTGGCGCTGCTCGAAGGCATGCAGGGCGCGTTGCTGCAGCCCGCGACCGAAGCCGACTGGGCCGAAGAATACCTGGCGCCCATCATCAGCATCAAGGTGGTCGAAGGCGTCGATGAGGCGATTGCGCACATCAATCGTTATTCGAGCCACCACACCGATGCGATCCTGACCAGCGACCACATGCATGCACAGCGCTTTCTGCGCGAAGTCGATTCGGCCAGCGTGATGGTGAACGCAAGCACGCGCTTTGCTGACGGCTTCGAGTACGGCCTGGGGGCCGAGATCGGCATCAGCACCGACAAGTTCCATGCGCGCGGGCCGGTCGGCGTGGAAGGGCTCACATCGCTGAAGTGGGTGGTGCTTGGCCAGGGTGAGTCACGCGGCTGAGCCGGCCATCGCGCGGCGGCGCGCTGCCTGCATAGGTCGAGCGAGCAACAGGCCTAAGGCTTGCTATAACAGTTGATTGTTCTGTCCCCGATGGCGTCTTAAAATGTTTCCATCCATCTCAAAACGAGGCTTTGCTCCTTGGTTCCCCATCTCATCACTGCACTGACTGGCCCGATCAATGAGCTTGAGCAGCGTGTGCTCGAATCGATGCCGGCGATCGAACGCTGGTTCCGGCTTGAATGGATGGAACACACGCCGCCGTTCTACAGCGCGGTCGACATCCGAAACGCCGGCTTCAAGCTCGCGCCGGTAGACACCGACTTCTACCCGAGCAGCTGGCAAAACCTGACGCTGGAAATGCTGCCGCTGGCGGTGCAGGCCGCGATGGCCGCCATTGAGAAGATCTGCCCTGAAGCGCGCAATCTTCTGCTGATTCCGCAAAGCCACACGAACAGCAGGTTTTACTTGAGCAACGTCGCTCAGTTGAAGCGCATCTTTCATATGGCTGGGCTGAACGTGCGGGTCGGCTCGCTCGACCCCGATCTGAAAGAGCCCACGCCCATGAGCGTGCCAGGCGAAGAACCCATCTTGTTCGAGCCGATCGTGCGTAGCAAACGCCGGCTCGGCTTGAAGCACTTCGATCCGTGCGCGATCCTGCTGAACAACGATCTGTCGGCTGGCCCGCCAGGCATCCTGGAAGAGTTGCACGAGCAATACCTGTTGCCGCCCCTGCAAGCCGGTTGGTCGGTGCGCCGCAAGAGCAAGCACTTCGAGATGTATGAGGAGTTGGCCAAGCGGTTTGGCAAGCTGTTGGGGATTGACCCATGGCTGATCAATCCGGTGTTTGACCAATGCACCGACGTCGACACGCAGACCGATGCGGGGCTTGAAGCATTGCGCGGCCCGGTGGACGCGCTGCTGACCAAGGTGCGGCGCAAGTACAAGGAATACGGCATCAACGAAAAGCCGTTCGTCGTGGTGAAGGCCGACAACGGCGGCCACGGCTTGGGCATTGCCACGGTGCGCGACGCCAAAGACCTGGAAGGGCTGCGGCGCGGTTTCGCGGCGTCCGGCAAGGGCACCAGCGACATCATCATCCAGGAAGGCGTGCTCACCAACGAGCGCATCCACGACTCGGTCGCCGAGCCGGTGGTCTACTTGATGGACCGTTATGTGGTGGGGGGTTTTTACCGCATCAACGCCGAACGCGGCACCGATGAGAACTTGAGCGCGCCGGGCGCCCGCTATGTGCCGCTCGGTTTTGCCGAAAGCACGCGGTTGCCGCAGCCGGGCGCCAAACCCGGTGCCAGCGCGCCGAACCGCTTCTACATGTACGGCGTGGTCGGCCGGCTGGCGATGGTGGCAGCGAGCTACGAACTCGAAGCAACCGATCCGGAGGCCGAGGTCTACGACTGAACGCGGCCGCTCGGCGTCGCAGCCGAGACCATGGTGTGTGGCTTTTTGCCATCGTTGCGCGGCTTGTGTTGCCGTTTAATGCATCGGTGTACTTTGGCCTTCCATTTCGTCGTCACCTTGCCGGCCTGCCAGCCCTGACGATTCCCCAGCTGTGCAAAAAACCAAATCCTCGGTCGCCGCGCTGACGCTCGGCGCGATCGGCGTCGTCTACGGCGACATCGGCACCAGCGTGCTCTATGCGATCAAGGAAGTGTTCGGCTCCGGCCACGTGCCGTTCACGATCGACAACGTCTACGGCGTGCTGTCGATCGTGTTCTGGACGCTCACCATCATCGTCTCGATCAAGTACGTGGTGCTGGTGCTGCGGGCCGACAACCATGGCGAGGGCGGGCTGGTTGCGATGCTTGCGCTCGCGTCGCAGTCGGTCAAGGACAGGCCAAAGCTGCGCGGCGTGCTGCTGCTGGTCGGCATCTTCGGCACCTGCCTGTTCTACGGCGACGGCGTGATCACGCCGGCGATCTCGGTGCTGTCGGCGGTGGAAGGCCTCGAGATCGTCTCGTCGGCGTTCAAGGAATACGTGATTCCTCTTACGGTGCTGATTTTGTTCGGCCTGTTCGTGCTGCAAAAGCACGGCACCGCGGGCATCGGCAAATTCTTCGGCCCGCTCATGCTGGTCTGGTTCACCACCATCGCGGCGCTCGGTGTCTGGCACATCGCGGGGCATCCCGAGATCCTCTGGGCGCTCTCGCCGCACCACGCGCTGCGCTTCATCTGGCTGCAGCCGTCCGTGACTTTCATCATCCTCGGCGCGGTGGTGCTTTGCGTGACCGGCGCCGAGGCGCTCTACGCGGATATGGGCCATTTCGGAAAGAAGCCGATCCGGCTCGCGTGGTTTTCGGTTGCGATGCCGGCGCTGACGCTGAATTACTTCGGCCAGGGCGCGTTGCTGCTTGCGCAGCCCGACGCGGTAAAGAACCCGTTTTTCATGATGGTGCCGCAGTGGGCGGTGATCCCGATGGTCGTGCTCGCGACGATTGCGACCGTGATCGCGTCGCAGGCATTGATCTCCGGTGCGTTCAGCGTGACCAAGCAGGTGATCCAGCTCGGCTACCTGCCGCGGCTGCGCATCGAGCACACCAGCGTGAAGGACACGGGCCAGGTGTATCTGCCGCTCGTGAACTGGGCGCTGTTCGTGGCGATTGTGCTTGCGGTGGTGATGTTCAAGTCGTCCACCAATCTGGCGGCCGCGTACGGCGTGGCGGTGACGACCGACATGCTGATCACCACGATCCTGACGTTTTTCGTGATCCGCTATAGCTGGAAGTACCCGCTGTGGCTGTGCATCGCAGCGACTTCGATCTTCTTCGTGGTCGACTTCGCGTTCTTCGCATCGAACCTGCTCAAGCTGTTCGGCGGCGGCTGGTTCCCGCTCATGATCGGCGGCGCGGTCTTCGTGCTGATGGTGACTTGGAAGGACGGGCGGGAACTCATCGCGCAAAAGCTGCACGAGGATTCGATCGAGCTCCGCCCGTTCCTCGATGGCGTCTTCACGTCGCCTCCGGCGCGCGTGGACGGCGCCGCGGTGTTCATGACGACCGAGAGCGGGATGGTGCCGAACGCCATGTTGCACAACTTGAAGCACAACAAGGTGCTGCATGCGAAGAACTTCTTCGTCACCGTGAAAAGCCACGAAGTGCCCTGGGTCGGCATGGACAAGCGCGTCGAGATCGAATCGCTCGAGCACGACTGCTGGCAGATCGTGCTGCATTACGGCTTCAAGAACCATATCGACATCCCGAAGGCGCTGGACCTGATCAGCAACCGCGGCTTCAAGCTGGACCCGATGACGACCAGCTATTTCCTGTCGCGCGACATCGTGGTGCCGACGATCGGCACCGGCATGGCGCCGTGGCGCGAGAAGCTGTTTGCGCATATGCACCACAACGCAGGCGCAGCGGCCGAGTTTCTGCAGTTGCCGAGCAACGCGGTGGTGGAGCTGGGCTCGAAAGTCGAGATCTAGCTCGTCCCCAGGCAGGACCTGGCTCGCCCCCAGTGCAACGCTGCCTGCGGTTGGCTTTTCGTCTAATCCCCGACGGGGGGGCACCTGCGGCCTGGCGTAGCGGGCTCCACGGTCCCTGCTGGAAGATGCAGCGCCAACCCAGGCTTCGCTTGCTCTTCTTAGCGCTTGCCTTTCTGCAGGCTGAGGTCGCTTCCAACTGAACTTGGCTTCCACAGCACCGGCCTTTCCCCGGCTTGACTGGGTTGCGCGGGCAGCAGTCAGAGATCGCGGTTGATGCCCTGACTTGTCAGAAATGGAGTGCGTGGTGCCGAGACTTCTGGATTGGTTCTGGCGAGTTGCAGCGCCGTCGCAGGTGCAGGCGTTGCGCGGGCATCGTGCCAGCGATCCAGGCCGATCAGCCAGCGAGCGGTTGCAACGAGTCGGGTCAGAAGCGGAGCCAACATCACCAAGCCGGCCACCAACGGCATGAGCAGCGTCGACAGCACGAACGCAATAAGCCACCAGCCGGTGGCGGCCGCAGCCCATGCCGGCAACCCGAGCCAGCCGCCTGCTTCGACGAACAGGCTGGTCAGCAGGCCGGGGTGGCGCGCCACCAGATAGGTCGTGCCGGCCACTGCACCGAACTTGAGCGCGGCGCGACCTACGCGGCTGCTGCCGGCGATCACGCGCTGGCCCAGCACCGCGCGGTATTCGGACAAGGCGGCCTGTTGCGCAACCTTCTCGGATGCGCTGGAGGCGCGCAGCAGCTTCCAGGCTTTGAGAAAACCGAACACCGTCAGCACGTCCACGCCCGCGCTGGCCACATCGCCCAGACCGATCGGTGCGGCGACGTCGTACTTTGTTTCCAGATTGCGGATGCCGCCGAACAGGAAGTCTTCCACCGATTTCAGCACCCGGTCGGTCTGGTTCCAGTGCGCGATGCCCGCGCTGTCGACCGCGAACTGCGCGAGGAACTGGTGGCCGCTGGTCGCGATCTGATCGATTGCATAGCGGCCGCGCGTGAGCGGGCTGTATTCGGGCGGTACAGGGTCGGGTGCGGGTGCGGGTGCGGGTGCAGGTGCTCGGGGTGCCGCAGGCAGACTGGATGCAGTTTTTTCCTGGTCCTTCTTCGCCTTGTCGTTGTTTTTGCTGTCCCCGAACATCGCGCTCGCCTGCGTCTGCAATGTGCGCCCCAGGCGGCTCAGCTCGTAGCCGGCGCGCAGCGTGACCACGTCGTGGTCCATGAAGTAGAAGATCACCGGCACGATCCCTTCGCCGAACTGGCGCAGCAGCGCCTGCAGTGGTGCCTCAGCGCCGAACGCTTCCAGCACCGTGCGCGCGGGATCACCGTACTTGTCCAGGGTCAGCCCCATCTTGAAGGCGAGTTCCCGATCGGCCGCCGCATCGAGCAACACAGCTTGCAGCGCAGGCATGGCGCCGGTCGCCCGGTACACATCGGGCCTGAGCGTCTGGCGCGCGCGCAGATCCACCAGCCGGTCGTCGTAGCTGGCCGTGCGGTTGGATGCAAAAGAAACAAGTGCGCCGACCAGTGCGCAGAGGGCGAGCAGCAAAAGCCAGCCGCGCAGCCGGCTCGGCAGCGCGGGAAGCGCTATCGTCGTTGCTGCGGCCGGGTCCACCGAACTTTGCTTGCGTGCTGTCACTGCCGTATTCATCTGGAGGAATGGTAGTGACAGCCGCCTGCGCACGCCGCCCGCAGGCCAATCGATGGCCGCCGCGTGGACAAGTCGCCCGCAGCCGGCTGAAAATGCTGTGCATTCCTCGAATCGAATCTTTCCCGGCCGTATCCCCCATTTTCCCAATCTCGCGATGCATTTCCTCTTCATTGCCGACCCGCTCGAATCGTTCAAGATCTACAAGGACACCACGTTCGCGATGATGCGGGAGCTGCAGCGCCGTGGCCACACGCTGTCGGCCTGCGAGCCGCAAGACCTGTCCTGGCAGAGCGGCTTTCATGTGATGGCGCACGTGCGCGACATCCTGCTGACCGGCGAGCAGAGCGACAGCTGGTTTCGCACCGCGCAGCAGCAATTCAACGAACGGCCCCAGGGCAGCGACGGCACGCGTGCGCAGAACGTCTGCGAATTCGACGCCGTGCTGATGAGAAAAGACCCGCCATTCGATGCGCAGTACATCTACGCGACGCACCTGCTGGAGCAGGCCGAGCGCGAAGGCGCACGCGTGTTCAACGACCCGGCCGCGGTGCGCAACCATCCGGAAAAACTCTCGATCCTCGAGTTCCCTGAACTCATCGGTCCGACGCTGGTCACACGCGACGCCAGCGACGCACGGCGCTTCTTCGTCGAACACCAGGACATCATCCTCAAACCCCTCGACGGCATGGGCGGCCAGGGCATCTTCCGCGTCAAGCAGGACGGCCTGAACCTGGGCAGCATCATCGAGACGCTGAACCGCGATGGGGCCGAGACCCTGATGGTGCAGAAATTCCTGCCTGAGATCGCAGAAGGCGACAAGCGCATCTTGCTGATCGCGGGCCAGCCGGTGCCGTATTGCCTGGCGCGCATTCCGCAAAAAGGCGAAGTGCGCGGCAACCTGGCAGCCGGCGGCAAAGGGGTTGCGCAGGCGCTGTCAGCGCGGGACCGGGAGATCGCCGAGCGGCTCGGGCCCCTGCTGTACGAGCGCGGCCTGTTGCTGGTCGGCATCGACGTGATCGGGGACTGCCTAACCGAGATCAACGTGACCAGCCCAACGTGCTTTCAAGAAATCTTTGACCAAACCGGCTGCGATGTGGCGGCGCTGTTCATCGACGCATTGGAAGCCGATTTGGGCAAGAAATCGGCATAAGGTGCAGACCTATGAATCGTTTTTAGCTACGCTATTTATAGCGAGAAAGGATTGGCCTGCCCATGCCCGTCAGGTCTGCGCGCGACCGATGTAGTGCTTTGGGTTCTGTCGCGATAACGCGATGAGAGCAAGCATGGCCGCGAGGCCGATGGCGATCAGAAAGCCGGCGAGTAGAACTGGTTCGCTGGTGACGAGGCTGGGTCTTTGATCTCGCCGAGTTGGCCCTTGCGAATCATGTGCATCGTTTCAATGCCTGCGGTCAGAGTCCGCGCGCAGCGCAAGCGCTTGAACGCTAGCATCGGCCGAGTGATGCGTTTGACGGCCCGGTGGTCTTGCTCGACGAGGTTGTTGAGGTACTTCGACTGGCGCATCTCGATGCACAGACCGCTGTCGGCCTGGATGCTCACAATAGCCACCGTGTTGGCTCCGCTCTTGTCGATGGTGATCTTCTCGGGAATGCCGTGCAGGTCGATTGCGCGTCCGAAGAATGCCCGCGCTGCGGCCGTGATCGCGCTTGGCGCGCAACAGGAAGTCCAGGGTGTCGCCATCATGGTCGACTGCCCGATACAGGTACTTCCATTGGCCGCCGACCTTGACGCAGGTTTCGTCCATTCGCCAGTTCGCGCCGACTGGCCGCTTGCGCGAACGGAAAGCCGCCGCCAGCACAGGCAGGATCTTGATCGACCAGCGGTGCAACGTCGAGTGATCGACGGAGACTCCGCGCTCGGCCATCATCTCCTCCATGTTTCGAAAGCCAAACGGGTAGTGCATCCGCCCGACCACTTGGCACAGCCCTTCGATCGTCTTTAAACGATCAAACTTCATTGGCTGACCCTGACAGCCCGCGCTGACCGCGACAGAACCCGAGCATGAACCTCATTTGATCGGCACTATGAATAGAGGAGCTGCTCAGGTCGTCTGCATCGGCGCATTGGGCGAATTTAACGTAAAAATCGGCATTGCAAGCGCAGACGTGCATGCCTGGGCACAACGCTTCAAAGGCGGCCGCAATGTTCAGTCCTCACCAAGCCATTCGGCTTTTGCCTTGAGTTGCATATTCCCATAAATCACCCATAATGCATACGTATGCAAAACCGATTGGAGAAACCACAGCGATGATCAGATACCTCAAGCGCGGCAAGGACGTGCAAGTCCGTGCCGACGACGACGCCAAGGTGCGCGCCACCGTCGAAGGCATCATCAAGGACATCGAAGCTCGCGGCGACGAAGCCGTGCGGGACTACAGCAAGAAGTTCGACAACTGGGACCCAGCCGATTTCCGCTTGTCCAAGGCTGACATCGAAGCCGCAAAGAAAGCGCTGTCCGCGCGTGAGATCGAAGACATCACGTTCGCGCAGAAACAGGTGCGCAACTTCGCGCAGATCCAGCGCGATTCGATGAAGGACGTGGAGGTGGAGACGATGCCCGGCGTGATACTCGGTCACAAGCACATCCCGGTCAACGCGGTCGGCTGCTACATCCCCGGCGGCAAGTACCCAATGATTGCGTCCGCGCACATGAGTGTGCTCACAGCCAAGGTCGCCGGCGTGAAGCGCATCGTCTCCACCGCACCGCCGTACCAAGGCAAGCCGCACCCGGCGATCGTGACTGCGATGAGCATGGCCGGCTCGGATGAAATCCTCGTGCTCGGCGGCGTGCAGGCCGTGGTCGCCATGGCGGTCGGCACGCAGTCCATCGCGGCGGTCGACATGCTGGTCGGCCCAGGCAACATGTTTGTTGCGGAAGCCAAGCGGCAACTCTATGGGCGCGTCGGCATCGACCTGTTCGCGGGACCGACCGAGACGCTCGTGATCGCCGACGATTCGGTGGACGGCGAGATGTGCGCGGTGGACCTGCTGGGCCAGGCCGAGCACGGCCCGACCTCGCCGTCGGTCCTGCTGACCAACAGCGAGCAGCTGGCCAAGGACACCATTGCCGAGATCGAGCGCCAGCTGAAGATCATGCCGACTGCTGAGATCGCCGCCAAAAGCTGGGCCGAATACGGTGAAGTCATCGTCTGCGACACGCAGGAAGAGATGCTCGCCAAGGCCGATGAGCTTGCGTCCGAGCACGTGCAGGTGATGACGCGCGACCCGGACTTCTTTTTGAACCGCATGACGAACTACGGCGCGCTGTTTCTGGGCTCGAGGACCAACGTGAGCTTCGGTGACAAGGTGATTGGCACGAATCACACGTTGCCCACCAACAAGAACGCGCGCTACACGGGTGGCCTGTGGGTCGGCAAATTTTTGAAGACCTGCACGTACCAGCGCGTGTTGACGGACGAGGCGAGTGCGGAGATCGGTGCCTACTGCTCGCGCCTGTGCCATATGGAGAACTTCGCCGGTCACGGTGAGCAGGCCAATCTGCGTGTGCGCCGTTACGGCACGCGGGCTGAAGTGCCTTGGTATCAGCCCGTGCCAGCGGAGGCCTGATGGCATCCTTGCCGCAAACGCCGGGCTTTCGCGTCGACGGCCGGCGTGCGTTGGTAACCGGCGCGGGCCGCGGCATCGGGTTGGTGGCGGCTGCAGCGTTGGCACAAGTGGGTGCTGCCGTGACGCTGGTCGCGCGCAGCAAGGACGAACTGGAAGCCGCGTGCGCGCAGATTCGGACGGCGGGCGGCGTCTGTGAGTCACTGGTGCTCGACGTGACCGATGCCCAGGCCGTGCGCACGCAGATCGCCGCGCGGGAGCCGTTTCAGATTCTGATCAACAACGCGGGCACGAACCGGCCAAAGCCGTTGGTTGAGATTGAAGACGACGACATCGATGCTGTGCTCGACCTGAATGTGAAGGCTGCGTTCTATGTGACCCGCGCGGTGGCCAAGCAGTTGTTGGCTGCGAAGTTGCCAGGCTCGGTAATCAACGTGTCGTCCCAGATGGGTCACGTCGGCAGTCCGAAGCGCACGCTCTACTGTGCCTCCAAACATGCGATCGAAGGCATGACCAAGGCGCTGGCTTGGGAGCTGGGCCCCGCGAACATCCGGGTCAACACGATCTGCCCGACCTTTATCGAAACCGCGATGACCGCGCCGATGCTGGCCGATCCGGCGTTTCATGAGTGGGTCGTCTCGAAGATTGCACTCGGTCGGGTCGGCCAGTTGCACGAGGTGATGGGGCCGATGGTGTTTCTGGCGAGCGATGCGTCGAGCCTGATCACTGGCAGTGCATTGATGCTGGATGGCGGCTGGACGGCTGCATGAGGTTCACCCCCGGCAGGATGAAGCTCACCCCCAACCTTCGCTCCCTGCGGTTGACTCTCGGCTTCCCCCTGCCGGGGGCGATGCCAGTGATCCGGCAAAGCCGGCTCTACGGCGTCTACTGGAATGATCTGCGGTCGCTCTTGTTGCAGCGGGCTTGCGATCGCTGCAGGCATTGCAGATGAAAACCAGCGCGACTGCGCATCAGGTCGCGCGGCTGGCGCAGGTGTCGCAGTCCGCCGTGAGCCGTACGTTCACGCCAGGAGCGAGTGTGTCGGACGCGACGCGGGCCAAGGTGCTGGCGGCGGCGCGCACGCTGGGCTATCGGCCCAATGCCCTCGCGCGCAGCTTGATTACGCGCAAGAGCGGCATCGTCGCGCTGGTGATGAGCTATCTGCAAAACCAGTTCTATCCGCTCGTGATCGAACAGCTCTCGCAAGCGCTGCAACGGCGCGGCCTGCATGTGCTGATGTTCATCAGCGATGAAGCCGATGCGAACGGCGTGCTCGAAGAAATCCTGCAGTACCAGGTGGACGGCATCGTGATGGCATCCACCACGTTGTCACCCGAACTTGCACGGCAATGCGCCGACGTCGGCATTCCGATCGTGCTGTTCAACCGCGTGCCCGAGCTTGGTGCCACGCAGGGTGACGACGGCACCAGTTCAGTAACCAGCGACAACTATGGCGGCGGCCAACTCGTCGCCGAGTTGCTGATGCGCCGTGGGTTCGAACGCATCGCGTTTCTTGCGGGTCTGGAGAATTCGTCGACCAGCATCGAACGGGAGCGCGGCTTCAGCGAAGCGCTGAAGGCTCACGGCCGCAAGATCTGCGCGCGTGCGGTGGGGCACTACGACTTCGCACGTGCCCAAGCCGCCACACGCGAGTTGTTCACGGGACACCACCCGCAGCAGCTGCCCGATGCATTGTTCGTCGCGAACGACCACATGGCGATCGCCGCGCTCGATGTGCTGCGCATCGAACTTGGCCTCAAGGTGCCGCAGGATGTGAGCGTGGTCGGCTTCGACGACGTACCTCAGGCCGGCTGGGGCTCCTACCGGCTCACCACCGTGATGCAGGACGTTGCCGCGATGGTCGCGGCCACGGTCGAGTTGCTGGACGAACAGATGCGCGCCGAGCGGCCGGCCGCGCGCGGTATCGTGGTGCCGTGTCGGCTGATCGAACGCGATTCGGTTGCAGCGGCGCAAGCACGGCAGCGTACTCGGTCGCCATAACGGTGACTTAGCAACCTTTCCCTCGCAATCCCTTCCCCCCCCCCCCCAAAAAAGTTCCCTTTCGCGTTTTCCCATCCTCATCAATCCATTCCAACATCAGGAGACACCACCCCATGACCACCGCTTCCCGCCGCCGCGCCGTCGCGTTCGCACTGGCCGCGCTGGCCACCAGCACAACGCTGGGTGTGCAAGCCCAATCCACTGCGGACGCTGCTGCCTGGCCCACCAAGACCGTCAAGTATGTGGTGCCGTTTTCCCCCGGCGGCGTGTCCGACGGCGTCGCGCGCCTGATCGCGCAGCACCTGACGGAAAAGCTCGGCCAGCCGGTCGTGATCGAGAACAAGCCCGGCGTCTCCGGCGTCTCCGGCATCGTCGGCACACAAGCCGTGGCGCGCGCTGCGCCGGACGGCTACACGATCATGGGCGGCACCATCACGACGCATGCGGTGAATCCGTTTTTCTCCAAGACGCTCGGCTACGAACCGGTGAAAGACTTCATACCGATCAATCTGATCGGCACCGTCAGTAACGTGCTCGTGGTGCCAGCCGACAGCCGCTTCAACAGCGCGCAACAGATCATCGATGAACTCAAAGCCAAGCCCGATGAGCTGACCTACGGAACTGCGGGCGCGGGCACATCGCAGCACCTGTCGGGTCAGTTGTTCCAGAGCATCAGTGACACCAAGATGCGCCAGATCATCTATAAGGGCGGCTCGCAAGCGATGGTGGATCTGATCGGCGGCCAGATCGACATGGTGTTCGAGACCGTGGCCGCTGCGCGCCCGATGATCGAAGCCAAGCGGGTCAAGGTGCTAGGCGTCACTTCGGCCAAGCCGCTCGACAATCTGCCCGGCGTAAAGCCGCTGGCTGAACTCGGCGTGCCAGGCTTCGAGATGCAATCCTGGCAGGGCGTGTTCGCACCGGCTGGCACGCCGGCTGCGGTGGTGGACCGACTCGGCAAAGCGATTGGCGACATCGTTGCGCTGCCGGACGTGCAGCAGAAACTGCGTGCGATGGGGGTCGAACCCGAAGGCCGCGGGCCGGAAGCGTTTGCAGCGTTTCAGCAAGCCGAGATTGCGAAGTGGGGCGAAGTGATCAAGAAGGCCGGCATTCAGGCCGAATGATCTTGTTGCCAGCCAACCAATAAACCAGGAAGGAGACAACCGACCATGTCCAACGATCGAACCCAAGCCGCTATTGCCCCGCGCCGCCGCGCATTCATCGCCGCGCAAGCCGCCATTACGGCCGCAGTGCTGACTGCCGGCGTGGGTGCTGCATTCGCACAGACCCCAGCCGCCACCAGCGGCCCAGGTGGCTACCCGATGAACGGCCGCGTCGTGATCGTCGTGCCGTTCTCCCCCGGCGGCGCCACCGACATCATCGGCCGCCTGGTTGCCGACGAACTCGGCAAGCGCTGGAACACTCCGGTGGTGGTGGACAACAAGGCCGGCGCAGGCGGCGGCATCGGCACTGCCTACGTCGCGCAGGCACAAGCCGACGGCTACACCTTGCTGCTCGGCACGCAGACCGCGTTGGCAGTGAATCCCACGCTGCTGAAAGACCGCATCACCTACAACGTCGCGAAAGACTTCGCACCCATCACGCAACTCGCGCAGACCCCGCTGGTGCTGCTCGCCGGCAACAAGTCCGGCGCGACCGACGTGAAAGGCCTGATCGAAAGGATCAAGGCCAAGCCCGACGCGATCAGCTACGGCACCTCCGGCAACGGTACCTCGCAGCACCTGACGACATTGATGTTCCTGAACCAGATCGACGGCAAAGCCTTGCACATCCCGTACAAGGGCAGCAGTCAGTCGCTGGTGGACCTGGCCGGCAATCAGATCGACATGCAGTTCGACAACATGGCGACAGCCCTTGCCTTTGCCAAAAACGGCCAGGCCAAGGCGTTGGCTGTGACCAGCGCCGAACGCTCCCCGCTGGCGCCCGAGATCCCCACGCTGGCGGAGTCAGGCGTGCCCAGCTTTGAAGCCGTCACTTGGCTGGGTCTGCTGGCGCCCGGCGGCACGCCGCAACCGGTGGTTGAGTATCTGAACCGCGAAGTCACCAGCATTCTGAAGGATCCGGAAGTCGCCAAACGACTGGCCGCACAGGGTTTCATACCCAAGCCCATGACGGCGCCAGCGTTCACGACGTTCATCCAGACCGAGACGACGAAGTTCGCTGATCTGATCAAGAGCAACCACCTCGTCATTGAATGAATCAACAAGGAGCACCCATGGAAATCCGCCACCCACTAGATAACCGCCTGCCCGCGCTGCTGAAAAGCGGCAAGCCCATCAGCGGCGTCTTCAACGGCATTCCGAGCCCCGCCATCGTCGAGATGTGCGCTTATGCAGGATTCGACTTCATCATCATCGACAACGAGCACGGCTCTTCTGACTACGAGACGACCGAGCATATGCTGCGCGCGGCGCGGGCGTCGGGCATCGTGCCGCTGGTACGCTGCTTCACGGAAGACATCGCGCGAATATTGGATATGGGCGCCAGCGGTGTGCAGATTCCGATGGTGAACACAGCCGAGCAGGCGCGCGATCTGGTGCGGCGTGTGCGCTACCCCGGCGGTGGCCAGCGCGGCAGCGCGTTCAGCTCACGCGCAGCCGGCTTCGGTGCATTCGGCGGCGCGGGCCATACCAAGCGCAGCAATGAAGGCATCGCGCTGGTCGTAATGATCGAGACGCCGGAAGCGGTGGACAACGCGGCTGATATCGCAGCGGTCGAGGGCATCGACGCGGTGTTCGTCGGCCCGAACGATCTGTCCCACAGCATGGGCTTCGGCGCCGACTGGGCGCGTGCCGAAGTGCAGCAGCAGATGGAACGCGCAATCCGCTCAGTGGCCGCTGCGGGCAAGTGCGCGGGTACGCTGGCGCTGACGCCGGAAGATGCGAAGAAGGTGGCGGGCTGGGGCGCGAACTACCTGGTCAGCGTGACGACCAGCATCATGACCAAGGCGTTCCGGGAAGCCGCGGGTGCGGATCGCAATGCGTTGGTGAAGATCGAGTATTGAAACGCTCCTTGGGAGCGTCTCCAGCGCGCGGGACGCTGTGGCAATTCATTGCTTCGCCTCGCAACCGCTCAAAACCGACAACATGCAAACCCGACCGGATGCCGACTCTGCAGTGCTGCACACCCCGGACGGCCGCTACATCGTCGTGCGCGGGCGGCTGTGGCGCGCGACCAATCCGCACTTGGGCGGGGACGACCGTACCCGCTTTGTCGAAGCGCTGATGGCCGCGCGCCGGCAGCTTCGCGGCACGGCAACGCCGCAAGTTCGAGCGCAGGCCCGAGCGGCCGTGCACGCAGCAAAGGTCGGCCTCGGCGAGCGGGGTGCGGTTTGGTGGACCGATGGCGCTGTCGATCTCAACCGACGAATGGTGCGCAACACGCCTTATGCGCAGTGGTTTGCCGAATGGGAATCAAGCAGCCCCCCTTGATCAGCGGCAGCGAGTTGCCCATCGCTGTTCTCTGAGCACAGGCGGCCATCGCGCCTCAGTCCGTTTCGTCCATCGCAATGGCGTCCAGGCTGTCGCCGGCCAGCAAGCATTGGGGAACTTGGGTGAAAGCGATCTGACCCGCCTGACGATCGAACACCCAGACGACGTCGAATCGCTCGTCGGGCCAGGTGCTGGGCGTCAGGGCGCTGGCACCGAGTGCATCACCGATCAGCCGAATATTTTCGTGCGACCACGCAACCAGCACGGTGCCCGAGAGCGCTGCAAACGTCTGCACCAGCCGTTTCTCCTGCTCCTTGCCAAGGCGATGGTTCACCGGCAATCCGAGCTTCTGTGACAGCGGTCGCAAGGTCTGCTTGGACCGCCGGCTGGAGTCGACCCGCGCGCGGTCGAAGCTCACGGCAAACAAGTGATCGGGGCGTTCGATGTGCGGTGCTGTGGGCTGCTCGAAGAACTGCACGAGCGCACCTGCTCGCTGCCAACCCAGTGGTGCCAACGATTCGGGATCGAGCTCGCCGCGCCAACGCACGCCCTCGGTTCGGCCAGGCACGGGCTTCTCAGCGTGCCGAATAACCATGATCTTGCTGGGTCCGGTGCCGCTTGGGAGATTCTTTTTTATGGAAGACATGCGCGGCATTATCGAGAGGCAGCTTGGCCCTTGTTTGTTGCCTGGCAATTTTTTGAAAGTACAGCAATGCAGCGCTGCTTGGTGATTGCCAGACGGCATGGCCCCCCGGTTGTTCGACACGCGATTATCCGAAGTGGTCGAACGACGGGGTTGGCCGCGCGACGGGCTGACCTTCGCCGTCCTGCAACTGCAGACCCGGCTCGGCCCGGATGAATCCGATGCGCGTCACACGCGTACGGGCGGCCTGTGCAGCAGCCATCAATGCAGCGCGCACATCGGGCGGCGCAGTGAACGCCAACTCATAGTCATCGCCGCCGGACAACACCCAATCGAGCACCGGAGTTGCGTCCTGGCCGCCCGACAGCGTACGCGTCCAGGCCGATTGGCTGGCCAGCAAGTCGAGTGTCAAGGAAGTGTCAATCACAGCGCCCACATCGGAGCGCTGCAAGATGTGGCCCAGGTCTCCACATAGCCCGTCGCTGACATCGATCGCGCTGGTGGCGATTCCGCGCAGCGCCTGGCCCAGCGCCACGCGCGGCGTGGGGCGCTCCAGCCGGTCGCGGGCAAGCTGGAACACCTCAGCCGGCGCATCGCGCACGGTGCCGCGAAAGATTTCAAGTGCAAGCCGTGCATCGCCCAGCGTGCCGCTGACGTAGATGTCGTCGCCCACCTTCGCGCCAGAACGCAGCAGCGCAGTACCGGCGGGTACTTCGCCGAAGACCGTGATGCAGATTGAAAGCGGTCCGCGTGTGGTGTCACCGCCGATCAATGCACAGTCGTGTTCATCCGCCAACGCGAAAAGGCCGCGTGAGAAGCCCTCCAGCCAGGCTTCATCAATCTGCGGCAATGACAACGCCAGCGTGAATGCCACTGGCCGCGCACCACAAGCGGCCAAGTCGCTCAGATTGACCGCAAGCGATTTATGACCCAGGCTTTTCGGGCTGACGGTGGACAAGAAATGACGGCCTTCGATCAGCAAATCGGTCGAGATCGCGAGCTGCATGCCGGGCTTCGGTGACAGCAGCGCACAGTCGTCGCCGGGGCCTTGCACAACGCCCCCCGCAACAGGCGATGCACGGACGAAGTACTTCGTGATCAGGTCGAACTCACCCACGGGTCAAGCAGACAAAGAATCGCTGCGCTTGCGGGGAACTTGACGCGGCCGGATCGATACCACGGAGTCGGTACGGGACTCGGTCAATCCCAACACCTTGTCCACCGTGATCGGCAGCTGCCGCACCCGTTGCCCGGTCGCATGAAAGATCGCGTTGGCAATCGCAGCCGCTGTGCCGACGATCCCGACTTCGCCCAACCCCTTAGCGCCGATCGGACTTGCCTTGTCGTCGTGCTCTTCCACAAAGATCACCTGCATGTCCTCCACATCGGCGTTCACCGGCACGTGGTACTCGGCCAGGTTGTGGTTCATGAAGCGGCCCAGCGCGTGGTCCATCATGCTTTCTTCGTGCAGCGCAGAGCCGATGCCCATCACCATGCCGCCGATGATCTGGCTGCGCGCGGTCAGCGGGTTCAGGATGCGGCCGGCCGCCACCGCGTTGACGAGGCGGGTCACGCGCACGTTGCCCAGTTCCCCATCGACGCGCACCTCGCAGAAGATCGCCGAATGCGTGTATTTGCTGTAGCGCAGCATGCCGAGCACGTCGAAGTTCGCGGTTGCCTTGACCGCGATCTCATGCTTGCCGGATGCGGCCATGACTTGCTGCAGGCTCACGCTGACGGATGGGTCGTCGCGGCGGCGAATGCGGCCACCGACGAACTCGACCTCATCAACCAGCACGCGCCCGAGTGGCCGGCCGTCGATCTTCCAGGTGGCCAGCACCAGTTCCTTCTTCAGCTTGTCACAAGCAAATTGCACCGCCGAGCCGGTGGATGCAGCAGCCCAGGAGCCGCCTTCGACCGGCGCCTTCGGCAAGCTTGAATCGCCGAGCAGTGCGGTCACGCGTTCGATCGGCAACCCGAGCGCGTCGGCGCCGATTTGTGCCATCACCGTGTAGCTGCCAGTGCCGATGTCGGTCGTGGCCGAAGCCACCGTGAGGCGCCCATCGGCCGACAGCGTGGCGCGCGCGCTGGTTTGATACACCATGGTTTCCCAGATGCCGGATGCCATGCCCCAGCCAATCAGCTCGCCGGTTTCTTCATCTCGCATCGAGCCCGGCTCCAACGTGCGCCGGTCCCAGCCGAACGCCTTTGCGCCGCGCTCGTAGCAGCGTTGCAGCGACTTGCTCGAAAACGGCTTGTCGGTGTTCTCGTCGCGGTCGGTGTAGTTGGCCAACCGCAGTTGCAGCGGGTCCATGCGCAGCTTGTGTGCGAGCTCGTCCATGGCAGACTCGATCGCGAACATGCCGATCACCGCGCCTGGTGCGCGCATGTCGCTCGGCGTGTTGGTGTGCAGCGCAGCGAGTCGGTGGCTCTGCTGCGTGTGCTCGGCGTGATAGAGCAGGGTGGACCAGTTGACGACTTGCTCCTGATGGTCCTCGAACGTCGACGTGCCGGCGACTGCGTGGTGGCCAATCGCATTCAGTCGGCCCGACTTGTCGGCGCCCAGCAGCACGGTCTGCAGCGTCTCGGGTCGGTAAGACAGGCCGAACATCTGATCGCGTGTCATCGTCACGCGCACCGAGCGCTCGAACACGAGTGCTGCCATGACGGCGAGAAAAACGGTCTGCTGTGGCCGCAGGCCGGAGCCGAACGCGCCGCCGACAAACGTGTTCTGCACGCGCACCTTCGCATCGCGCAGGCCGAACACCGAGCCGATGTAGTCCTTCACACTTTGCGAGCCCTGCGTCTTGTCGTGAATCAGCAGTTCACCGTCGCCGCGCTCGTCGCTGTTCCAGATGCAGGTGGTCGCAAACGGCTCCATCGGGTTGTGATGCTCGACGGGTGTGTGGTAGTCGGCCACCAGCTGCACCGGCGACGCGTCGAACGCTGCTTCGAAGTCCCCACGCGGCTTCGGTGGGTCGGGGATGCCCAGGCGCTTCTTCGGTGGCCGATAGGCGTGCGCCACTTCCTCTTCAAGGTCGGTTGCATGCGGCCGCCTCGTATAGCGCACCTGGACTAGCGCCGCCGCGTCGCGCGCCGCTTCGAAATGATCCGCCACCACGAGGGCGATCGGCTGGCCGCTGAACAGCACGCGGTCGTCTTGCAACGGCCGAAACGGCTGGCCCGGTGGGCCGACCGAATCCATGTAGTCGATTGGCTCGTCCGAGATGCGCGCCGGCCGGTTCAGGTGCGTGAACACGTCGATCACACCAGGCAGATTAAGCGCTGCTGTCGCATCGATCGATACGATGCGCCCATGTGCGATGCCTGCCGACACGATGCAGCCGTGCAGCAGGCCCGGTGCGTCGTATTCGGCGGCGTAGCGCGCGCTGCCAGTGACTTTCTGTTGCCCGTCGACGCGCGGTGTCGGCCGGCCGACGTAAGTGGTGCTGTCCTGGCTGTCCATCGGCGATCCTTGAATTTGAATTGGGGGCTTGGTCGAGGCGGCAGCGCGCATCACTGGATGCGCTTGTCGACCTGCGACTGCGGCGTGCCGGCTGCGGCCTGCTGCAACGCCCGCCGGATCGCACGCCGTGCGAGTTCGACCTTGAAGTCGTTGTCGCCATGTCCCTGCGCGCCTTCGAGCAGTGCCTCAGCGGCCTGGTTGAAGGCCGCATCCCCGACCGTTGCACCTTCCAGTCGATGCTCCGCCCCGGGCACCCGCCACGGCTTGTGCGCCACACCACCGAGCGCGATGCGCGCACGCCGAATCGTATCGCCGTCGACTTCCAGCGCGGCTGCGACCGACACCAGCGCAAACGCATAAGACTGCCGGTCGCGCAGCTTCAGGTAGGTGTGATGCACGCCGAAGCCTGCGGTACTGGCCGGCAGCTCGACGGCAACGATCAGCTCATCGGGTTGCAGCGTGTGGTCGTGCTCAGGCGCTTCACCCGGTAGTCGGTGCAGCTCCGCAAAGGGGATGCGGCGCTCCCCGTTTGCTGCGCTTTGCACGATCACTACGGCTTCGAGCGCCGCGAGTGCCACGCACATATCCGATGGATGCGTTGCGATGCAGCTGTCGCTTGCGCCCAGGATCGCATGGATGCGATTCACCCCGCCGATCGCACCGCAGCCCGAGCCTGGTGCGCGCTTGTTGCACGGCGTGGCCACGTCGTAGAAGTAGCAGCAGCGGGTGCGCTGCAGCAGGTTACCGCCGGTGCTGGCAGCGTTGCGCAACTGGGCGGTGGCACCCGCAAGGATTGCGGAGGCGAGCAACGGATAGCGTGCGTTGATGCGTTCGTCGTACGCCAGCGTCGAATTGCTGACCAGCGCGCCGATGCGCAACGCCTGGCCGCCCTGGTCATCATCCACTTCCTCGATCGCCGACAGCGGCAGCCGCGTGATGTCGATCAGCGCAGCCGGCCGCTCGACCTCGTACTTCATCAAATCCACCAGATTGGTGCCGCCCGCGATCACGCGCGCATCGGTCACGCTGGCGAGCAACTGCAATGCATGATCAACGCTGTCGGCGCGGTGGTAGGCAAAACGCTTCATGCCGCAGTGCCCTGCTGCTTTGCCAGCACATCCTCGATCGCATCGACGATGTGCACGTATGCACCGCAACGGCACAGGTTGCCGCTCATCAGCTCGCGAATCTCGGCGCGTGTGGTGGCATTGCCCTCCGCCAGCAGACCCACAGCGGAACAAAGCTGTCCCGGCGTGCAGTAGCCACACTGGAACGCGTCGTGCTGCATGAACGCCTGCTGCAATGGATGCAGCGCGCCGTCCGGGCCGTTCAGCCCTTCGACGGTGGTGATCTGCGCACCGTCCTTCATCACGGCCAGTTGCAGGCAGCTATTCACGCGCTGCCCATCGACCAGCATGGTGCAGGCACCGCATTGGCCGTGATCGCAACCCTTTTTGGAGCCGGTCAGGCCAAGCCGTTCGCGCACCAAGTCGAGCAGGGTGGTCCAGGGGGTCACAGACAGGTCATGGCTCAGACCGTTGATGGTCAGCGTGAGTGGCACCTCGCCGCAATTTGTCTGGATGGGGTTCGGCTCAGAAATCATGGCGCGTTCTGCTTTTTTAGTAGGAGCGTTTGGGTGTCTACACGGTCGACCATGTCGGCATGCGATATGCCCTGTGGATTGTTGATTCATCGTTATCGGATTGCGGCCGCGCGTCAATCAAACGTGGTCCTGCATGAGTGGGTCTTTAAAACTCAGCACACACCCGCAAGACCGCATTGCCGTATTTTTCGCGCTTGGCTTCACCCACACCGGTGATCCCGTGCAGATCCGGTTCGCGCCGCGGATTGCGTTCGGCGATCGCGGCCAGCGTGCTGTCGTGAAAGATCACATACGGCGGCACCGCGTCTTGCTTGGCTTGTTCGCTGCGCCAGGATTTCAGCGCCTGGAAGCGGGCCAATGCGGGTGCGTCGAGTTCGGCCGCGGCCGGTGGCAGCGCGCTGCCGGCACTGCCCGCTGCGCCGCCGCTGCGCGATCGGGTCTTGCCGCTGCTGCGGCTGCGCGGGCTCGCGCGCTCAGACGCCTGCGTCACCTCACGCAGCCGCACCGGCACCTCGCCTTTCAGCACCGCACGCGCCTCTTCGAGCAACTGCAGCGTGTTGTAGGCCTCGGTGTCTACGCGCAGCGCACCGGTGGAAATCAAATGCCGGAGCACGGCCCGCAGCTGCTGCTCGGAGTATTCGGCGCCAATGCCGAAGGTGCTGACCTGGTCGTGTCCGAACTGCGTGACCTTGTCCGTGGTCTTGCCGCGCAGTACGTCGATGATGTGCAACATGCCGAAGCTCAAGTTGCTCTTTTGCTGCACGCGGTAGACGGTGGAGAGCAGTTTTTTCGCCGCGTCACTGCCGTCCCAGGTCGGCGGCGGATTCAAACAGTTGTCGCAGTTGCCGCAGGGTTGGCTCTTCTCACCGAAGTAGTGCAGCAGCCGCACGCGGCGGCAGTCGGTGGCCTCGGCCAGCGCCAACAGCGCGTCGAGCTTGCCGCGCATCACACGCTTGAAGTCTTCGCCGGCCGGGCTCTCGTCGATCATGCGGGCCTGATTCACCACGTCGGCCAAGCCGTAGGTCATCCAGGCATCGGCATCTGCGCCGTCGCGACCCGCGCGGCCGGTTTCCTGGTAATAGCCTTCGATGTTTTTCGGCATGTCCAGATGCGCGACGAAGCGCACATCGGGCTTGTCGATGCCCATGCCGAACGCGATGGTTGCAACCATCACGAGGCCGCTTTCTGCATCAGAGCGCAGAAAGCGGTCCTGATGCTTGCGCCGCACGTCGACATCAAGGCCCGCGTGATACGGCATGGCATCGATGCCTTCGCGCTGCAGCAGATCGGCCACTTCTTCCACGCGCTTTCTGGACTGGCAGTAGACGATGCCCGCGTCGCCCAGGTGCTGTTCGCGGATGAAGCGCAGCAACTGGCGCGTCGGCTCTTTCTTCTCGACGATCTTGTACTGGATGTTCGGCCGATCGAAGCTGCTGATGAACTGCCGGGCGTCTTGCAGCTGCAGCCGCTCCACGATGTCGGCGCGCGTGATGTCGTCAGCCGTCGCGGTCAATGCGATGCGCGGCGTGTCGGGATAACGCTCGTGCAGCACGGTCAGTGCGCGGTACTCGGGCCGGAAGTCGTGCCCCCATTGGCTCACGCAGTGCGCTTCGTCGATTGCGAACAGGCTCAAGTGGCCGCGCTCCCGCAGCGTGTCCAGCAGGTTCAAGAAGCGCGATGTCGTCACGCGTTCCGGCGCGGCATAAAGCAGCGTAATGTCGTTGCTCAACATGCGGCGCTCGACGTCGGCCGCCTCGCGCGCATCGAGCGTCGAATTTAAAAACGCCGCTTCGATGCCGGCCTGGTGCAGCGCACCGACTTGGTCGTGCATCAGCGCGATCAACGGGGAGACCACGATCGTCACGCCGCAGCCCGCGAACTGTCGCGCAATCGCCGGAATCTGATAGCACAACGACTTGCCGCCGCCGGTGGGCATCAGCACCAGTGCGTCGCCGCCATCGGTCACGTGGCGCACGACCTCGCCCTGTGCGCCGCGAAAGCTCGCATAGCCGAACACCTGTTCGAGGATTTGCTGGGGCGAGTCTTCAGGCACTTGGGTTTACTATTGAATAGATAGCAAAAAACGAAGGAAGGGCGTGCGCCCAGGCCATAAAAAGCTTGAAACACCGCCCCGATCGGCATCGCGGCGTTGGTGAGCTACCGGCCTGCAGCCGCAGTGTGGCGCCCCGGCATTTTGACTGCGGCCCCGCGTGGGCTCCGCGCTGGGGTTTTCGGCAATTGCCAGGATCGGTGGGTTGCGCGAAAGTAGCGCGGCATCATCGCACCCGTTGCCCGGCCCGGTCCGTTTCTTGCGACCCGACAACGGGCATGGATCCATCGCCGATTTTGAAACAAGGAAAAAGCTTCATGACTTCAATTCACCCCAAGTTCGCCGCGCTGCTGGCCGCCGGCGTGTGCCTCGCGGCCACAATGACGAGCGCGCAGGCCGAAAACACCAAGGTCGTGCTCGGCATGTCCGGCTGGACCGGGTTTGCGCCGCTCACGTTGGCCGACAAGGCCGGCATCTTCAAGAAAAACGGGCTTGATCTGGAGATCAAGATGATCCCGCAAAAGGATCGGCATCTGGCGCTGGCTTCGAACTCGATCCAGTGCGCGGCGACCACCGTGGAGACGCACGTCGCCTGGAACGCGAACGGCGTGCCGATCACGCAGATCTTTCAGCTCGACAAGTCCTACGGTGCCGACGGCCTGGCGGTGCGCAACGACGTAAAAACGTTTGCCGACCTCAAAGGCAAGGCGATCGGCGTCAGCGCGCCGGGCACCGCGCCGTATTTCGGGCTGGCCTGGATGCTGTCCAAAAACGGCATGACCTTGAAAGACGTGAAGCTCGTCTCGCTGGAGCCGCAACCGGCCGCGCAAGCCTTCATCGCAGGCCAGAACGACGCCGCGATGACCTACGAGCCTTATCTGTCCACCGTGCGCGCCAACCCACAGGCCGGCAAGATCCTGGCGACCACGCTCGACTACCCGATGGTGATGGACACCGTGGGCTGCGCGCCGCCCTGGCTCAAGGCAAACCCGAAGGCCGCGCAGGCACTTGCCGATTCGTACTTTGAGGCGCTTGCGATGATCAAGGCCGAGCCTGAGAAGGCCAACGAGATCATGGGCTCGGCGGTGAAGCAAAGCGGTGAGCAGTTCGCCAAATCGTCTGCTTATCTGCGTTGGCAGGACAAGGCCGCGAACCAGGCGTTCTTCGCGGGCCCGTTGATGGACTTCATGAGGGACTCGGTGCCGATCCTGCTGGAAGCCGGCGTGATCCGCAAAGCGCCCGATGACTTGAACGCAATCTTCGACGCCAGCTACATTAAATAAGCCAGTCTGGCAGGCACGAGGACATCGTTTGGAAATCAGTTCGCCAACAGGTGCAGCCGTCCCTGCGGCTGCCACAGCCACTCAAGCGGCCAAACGCCCAAGGCGCCCGCAGCGCCTGCGTGGCCCGCTGCAGCCGGTTGGTCAGCGCACGCGCTGGTTGCTAGGCACTGCGTTCTTCATCCTGTTCGTCGCGGTCTGGGCGGCTTTTACGCTGGGCGGTTACGTGTCGCCGACGTTTCTGGCCAGCCCGCCGACGATGGTCAAAGAAGCGTGGCTGTTGTTCACCGAATACGGCTTCGCGCACGACATCGGCATGACGGTCTGGCGCGTGTTCGGCGGCTTCACGCTGGCCACGTTGGTCGCAGTGCCACTCGGCATCGCAATGGGTGCGTGGAAGCCGGTAGAAGCATTCTTTGAGCCGTTCGTCTCGTTCTGCCGCTACCTGCCGGCGTCGGCGTTCATCCCGCTGTTGATCCTGTGGGCCGGCATCGGCGAAGCGCAGAAGCTGCTCGTGATCTTCATCGGCTCGGTGTTCCAGATCGTGCTGATGGTCGCCGGCATCGTTAGCGGCGCGCGGCGGGACTTGGTGGAAGCGGCCTACACGCTGGGCGCCAATGGCCAGGGCATCGTGCAGCGGGTGCTGATCCCGGGCGCGGCGCCGGGCATTGCAGAGACGCTGCGGCTCGTGCTCGGCTGGGCCTGGACGTATGTGATCGTGGCCGAGCTGATCGGCTCCTCATCGGGCATCGGCCACATGATCACCGACAGTCAGGCGCTGCTCAACACCGGCCAGATCATCTTCGGCATCATCGTGATCGGCATCATCGGGCTGGTGTCCGACCTGGCGTTCAAGGCGCTGAACCGGCGGCTATTCGCATGGAGTTCGCTGTGACCGCGCAACTGTCGGTGCGCGGCGTGACGCGTACGTTCACCGGCCCCAAAGGCCAGCAGACGCAGGCGCTGCTGCCGATCGACCTGCAGGTGCAGCAAAACGACTTCGTCACGATCCTCGGTCCTTCGGGTTGCGGCAAGTCGACCCTGCTGCGCATCGTGGCGGGCCTGGACTTTCCGAGCGAAGGCGACGTGCTGCTGGACGGGCAGCCGATCGAAGGGCCTGGTGCCGACCGCGGCGTCGTGTTCCAGAGCTACACGTTGTTTCCGTGGCTGACGGTGGCGCAGAACATCCGCTTCGGTCTGCGCGAGCGCGGCATGAGTGAAGTTGACCAGCAGGAGCGCAGCGAATTCTTCATCGCCAAGGTGGGCCTGCGCGGCTTCGAGCAGCATTTCCCGAAGCAGCTCTCCGGTGGCATGCAGCAGCGCTGCGCGATCGCGCGTGCATTGGCCAACGACCCGAAGATGCTGCTGCTCGACGAGCCGTTCGGCGCCCTGGACAACCAGACGCGCGTGCTGATGCAGGAGTTGCTGCTCGGCATCTGGGAGTCGGCGCAGAAGACGGTGCTGTTCGTCACACACGACATCGATGAAGCCATCTTCATGGCGAACCGGGTGGCCGTGTTCAGTGCGCGGCCCGGTCGCATCAAAAGCGAATTCGCCGTGGACTTCCCGCACCCGCGCCACTACCGGATCAAGACCTCGCCCGAGTTCATGGAGATCAAGGCACAACTGACCGAGGAGATCCGCGCGGAGGCGATGGCTGCGGACGCGCATTGAACCGGTGCATTCGCCGGCGTATTGCAGCCGTTGTCTTTCATTCCTCTCGAAATACGTAGTTCACTGTTGGAGATCACGCCATGAACGCACCCGACAAGTTTGCCCGCCCATCCGTTACCAATCCGCGGCATGACCCGAGCCGAGTGATCCGCGCGCCACGCGGCACCGAGCTGAGCTGCAAGAGTTGGCTTACCGAAGCCGCCTTCCGCATGCTGCAGAACAACCTGGACGCGGAAGTGGCGGAGCGGCCGCAGGATTTGGTGGTCTATGGCGGCATCGGCCGTGCGGCGCGAGATTGGGCCTGTTTCGACCAGATCCTCGAATCGCTGAGGAACCTCGAAGACGACGAATCGCTGCTGATCCAGTCCGGCAAGCCGGTCGGTGTGTTCAAGACGCACCCCAACGCGCCGCGCGTGCTGATCGCCAACTCGAACCTGGTGCCCAAGTGGGCAACTTGGGAACACTTCAGTGAGCTCGATCGCAAGGGCCTCATGATGTACGGCCAGATGACGGCCGGCAGCTGGATCTACATCGGCGCGCAGGGCATCGTGCAGGGCACGTTTGAGACCTTTGTCGAAGCGGGCCGCCAGCATTACGCGGATGACCTGAGCGGCCGCTGGATTCTTACCTCCGGCCTGGGTGGCATGGGTGGTGCGCAACCGCTGGCCGGCGTGCTGGCCGGTGCCTGCGTGCTGGCCATCGAGTGCCAGCAGTCGAGCATCGACTTCCGGCTGCGCACGCGCTACGTCGACAAGCAAGCCAGGGACATCGACGACGCGTTGGCACGGATCCAGCAGCACACCGCGGCAAAAGAAGCCGTGTCGATCGCGCTGCTGGGCAACGCAGCCGAGTTGATGCCGGAGCTGGTCAAGCGCGTAAAGGCCGGCAGCATCAGACCCGATCTCGTGACGGATCAGACCTCCGCGCACGACCTGGCCAGTGGCTACCTGCCCGCCGGCTGGACGCTTGAGCAATGGGAGGCGGCCAAGGCCGACCCGACGCAGCACCCGACCCTGCGCAAGGCGGCCGCCAAGTCCTGCGTTGCGCACGTGCAGGCGATGCTCGACTTCCAGGCGATGGGCATTCCCACGGTGGACTACGGCAACAACATCCGCCAGGTTGCCTTCGACGAAGGGCTGAAGAACGCATTCGACTTCCCCGGCTTCGTGCCGGCTTACATCCGGCCGCTGTTCTGTGAAGGCAAGGGACCGTTCCGCTGGGTTGCGTTGTCGGGCGACCCGGAAGACATCTATAAGACCGATGCCAAGATCAAGGAGCTGTTTCCGCAAGAACGGCACGTGCACCGCTGGCTCGACATGGCGCGTGAACGCATCGCGTTCCAGGGGCTGCCCGCGCGCATCTGCTGGCTGGGCCTGGGCGAACGCCACAAGGCTGGTCTGGCGTTCAATGAGATGGTGCGCACAGGCGAGCTCAAAGCGCCGATCGTGATCGGCCGCGACCATCTGGACACTGGCTCGGTTGCCAGCCCGAACCGCGAGACCGAAGGCATGCTGGACGGCAGCGATGCGGTGTCCGACTGGCCTCTGTTGAACGCTTTGCTCAACACCGCGGGCGGCGCCACCTGGGTCAGCCTGCATCACGGCGGCGGCGTTGGCATGGGGTACTCGCAGCATTCGGGCGTCGTGATCGTTTGCGACGGCACCAAAGACGCCGATGAGCGCATTGCCAGGGTGCTCTGGAACGACCCTGCCAGCGGCGTGATGCGGCATGCAGATGCGGGGTATGACAACGCCGTGGCGGCAGCCAAGCGGCATGGCCTGCAGCTACCGATGGTGAAATGAACGCCGAGGCGCTTCGCGTTGTCGAGCTGCCCGGTTGATCCCTTTTCGACTGCCTATAACCACAATGATTGGAGACCGCATGACCCATCCCTTTCGCCGCCACATTCTGATCGCCGCTCTGGCCGCCGCAGCCTTTGGCGCCAGCACCGTGCACGCGCAAGACAACGCATTGCGCGTCGGCACCGATGCCACCTTTCCGCCAATGGAGTTCGTTGAAGACGGCAAACGCACCGGCTTCGATGTGGAGATGGTCGAAGCGATTGGCAAGGTACTTGGCCGCAAGATCGAATGGGTCGACATCGACTTCAAGGGCCTGATTCCGGGCTTGATGTCGCGCCGCTTCGACATGGCGGTTTCCGCCATCTACATCACGGACGAGCGCAAAAAGGTGGTGGACTTCACCGAGCCGTATTACGCGGGCGGCCTGGTGGCAATGACCCGTGAGGACAACACCAGCATTCAGAAGCTGGCTGATCTGAACGGCAAGAAGGTGTCGGTGCAGGTGGGCACCAAATCGGTCAGCTATGTGAAGGAGAAGTACCCGCAGGTGCAGCTCGTCGAAGTCGAGAAGAACCAGGAGATGTTCAACTTGGTGGACATCGGCCGCGCCGACGCGGCCGTGACCGGCAAGCCGGCCGCATACCAGTATGTGCGCACGCGCCCCGGCCTGAAGGTGATCGATGAGCAGTTGACCACCGAGGAGTACGGTATGGCGATTCGCAAAGACACGCCGGAGTTGACAAAGTCTGTGAACGACGCGATCAACAACCTCAAGGCCGATGGCAGCTACGAGAAGATCGTGAAGAAGTGGTTCAGCGGCAAGAAGTGATGCGTGAATCGCCTCGGATGCTTCGGCGCAGGACCTGATGGATCTGGACTTCACGCCGGTCTGGAACGGCTGGCAGGCGCTGCTGCAAGGCACGCTGATCACAGTCGAGATCACGGCTTGCGCGCTGCTCCTCGGCTGTTTGCTCGGACTGCTCGTGGGCATCGGTCGGCTGAATCCGGCGCGGCGCTGGGTGTATGTGCCGTGCACCGCCTACGTGGCGGTGATTCGCGGAACACCACTGCTCGTGCAGTTGTTCATCCTGTTCTTTGGCCTGCCGCACTTCGGCATCTTGCTGCCCGCGTTTTTGTGCGGGGTGCTCGGCATGGGCGTGTATTCGGGCGCCTATGTGTCGGAGATCGTGCGCGGCGCGATCCAGTCGATCGACCGGGGCCAGACGTTGGCTGCGCAGTCGCTGGGCATGACACCCGCCGTGGCGATGCGTCAGATCGTGCTGCCCCAAGCCGTGGTGCGCATGATCCCGCCGCTCGGCAATGAGTTCATCGCGCTGATCAAGAACTCCGCGCTGGTGTCGCTGCTGACGATCCACGACGTGATGCATGAAGGGCAGAAGATCATCAGCGTGTCGTACCGATCGATCGAGGTCTACCTGGCGATCGCGGTCGTTTACTTCGTGCTGACCAGCACCGTTGCGCTGATCCTTCGGCACTTCGAGCAGCGGCTGCGGCGCAGCGGACTGGTGTGAACAGAACCGACGCGCAAGTCCTGGGTGTGCAGCGCTTTGCGCGCAGCACGCTGGCCGCCACGCCCTGGAAAAACGGGGGTGGAAGCACCTGTGAAATCCTGAGCTGGCCGCCCGGTGCAGGCGTCGATGCGTTCGACTGGCGGGTCAGCATCGCCACCATCGGCGCAAGCGGACCGTTCTCGATTTTTGAAGGCATAGACAGGATCATCATGCTGCTCGAAGGCGACGGGGTGCGGCTGCAGGCGTTGTGCGCTGGCATCGATCAGCGGCTGGATCGGCCGCACGAAACGTTTGCGTTCAGCGGGGACCTGGGGCTTGATTGCACGCTGCTGGGCGGCCCGTCGATCGACTTCAATGTGATGAGCCGGCGCACGCGGGGCCACGCCGACGTGCAGTTGATCGATGCGGCAGATCATGCGCCGCTGCCGCCTGCTCACGGCGGATTGCTGATGAGTTTGTGCGGGCGCTGGCAAGTCGATGATGAGGTGCTGGGCGCAGGCGAAGGACTCTTGTGGGCCGATGCAAACGCAGCGCGCGGCTGGCCAGCAATGCAATCCGTCAAGACACAAGATGCGACGCCGCGATTGGTTGTCGTGCGGTGGACCCCCACGGCGCTGGCCGGCCGATCGGCTTTGTAAAGACCCCTCGCGATGGAAGACACAACTCAACCGCTCATGACCGAATTCCACTCGTTGCCCAGCGCGAACGGCGTCTGGACCGGTTTGCGGCTGGAAGCCGAGCCGGACGCGGCGATCGTGGTCGCCAGTGGCCTGATCGACTGGGCCGGCCCACGTGCTGCCTTGCCAGCGGGCGCCGATGACCTGCCGCAGCACAAAGGTGCGGGCGCATTCGTCACCCCCGGCCTGATCGACTGCCACACACACCTCGTCTATGGTGGCCAGCGCGCCAACGAGTTTGCGATGCGACTCGCAGGCGCGAGCTACGAGGAAGTGGCCAAAGCGGGTGGCGGCATCGTCTCCTCAGTAAAAGCCACGCGTGAAGCCAGCGAGGATGCGCTGTTCGTAAGCGCCTCCGCGCGGCTGCAAAACCTGCTCGCCGAGGGCGTCTGTGCGATCGAGATCAAGTCGGGCTACGGGCTTTCGCTGGAGCACGAACGCAAGCAGTTGCGCGTGGCACGCCGGCTGGGCGAAGCACACGGCGTGACGGTGCGCAAGACGTTCCTCGGCGCGCACGCACTGCCGCCCGAATTCACGGGCCGCAGCAGCGACTACATCGAAGCTGTCTGCAACGACATGCTGCCGACGCTCGCTGCGGAAGGATTGATCGACGCGGTCGACGTGTTCTGCGAGCGCATCGCTTTCACGCTGGAGGAGACCGAGCGGGTGTTCCAGGCCGCGCAAGCCCTCGGCCTGCCGGTCAAGCTGCATGCCGAACAGTTGTCCGACATGGGTGGTGCGGCGCTTGCGGCACGTTACGGCGCGCTGTCGTGCGACCACGTCGAATACCTGTCGGCCGCAGGCATCGCCGCGATGCGCGCGGCCGGCACCGTCGCCGTGCTGCTGCCGGGCGCCTACTACACGCTGCGCGACACGCATCTGCCGCCGATCCAGGCCCTGCGCGAAGCGGGCGTGCCGATGGCGGTGGCAACCGATCACAACCCCGGCACGTCGCCCGCATTGAGCCTGCTGCTGATGATGAACATGGCCTGCACGTTGTTTCGGCTGACCGTGCCGGAGGCGTTGGCCGGCGTCACCGCGCACGCCGCGCGGGCGTTGGGCCTGCAGGCCACGCACGGCACGATCGAAGCGGGCCGGCCTGCGAATTTCGTGCTCTGGAACGTCACCGAAGCCGCTGAGCTGGCTTACTGGTTCGGCCAGCGCCCAGTGCGTACAGTCGTGCGGCAGGGTCGCGTTGAACACGCCGTGTCGGCATGAGCGACACCGCACTTTTCGCCGCCGATGCGCTACTGCCCACCGGGTGGGCGCGCAACGTGGTGCTGCGCTGGAACGATGCAGGCACATTCACGCAGATCGAGCCATCCACCGATGCGCCGCCGCGAGGCATGCGGACCGCCGCCGGCCCGATCATCCCGGCGATGCCGAATCTGCATTCGCACGCGTTTCAGCGCGCGTTTGCCGGCCTGACCGAGTTCCGCAGTGCTGAGCAGCAAGACAGCTTCTGGAGCTGGCGCACGTTGATGTACCGCTTCGCGTCTCGTCTCGGGCCGCAGCAGGTCGAAGCGATCGCAACTTGGCTGTACGTCGAAATGCTCGAAGCGGGCTACGGCAGCGTCTGCGAATTTCACTATCTGCACCACGCGCCGGACGGCACGCCCTACGCCGACGACGCAGAACTTGCGCACGCGTTGCTGCGGGCAGCGCAGGCGGCCGGCATCGGGATCACGCTGCTGCCGGTGCTTTATCAAACCAGCGGGTTTGGTGCGAAGCCGCCCGGCGAAGGCCAGCGCCGTTTCATCCGTTCGACCGATTCGATGCTGCGGCTGTTGGAGCGGTTGAAACCCATTTGCGAGGCCCAGAACGCACGCCTCGGCCTGGCGCCGCATTCGCTGCGTGCGGTGCCGCCAGACGCCTTGCGCGATGCGCTGGCGGGCCTTGCTGCATTGGACGCCACTGCACCGATCCACATCCACGTCGCCGAACAGACGCAAGAAGTCGACGACTGCGTCAGTTGGAGCGGCCAGCGCCCAGTCGCCTGGCTGCTGGACCATGCGCCGGTCGATGCGCGCTGGTGCCTCGTGCATGCCACGCATGTGGACGCGGCTGAAGCCGAACGCGGCGCACGCAGCGGCGCGGTGGCCGGCCTGTGCCCGACCACAGAAGCAAACCTGGGCGACGGCTTGTTCGACTTCGCGCACTGGCGTGAAGCGGGCGGTGCCTGGGGTATCGGTTCGGACAGCCACATCTGCGTGAACGCAGCTGAGGAGCTGATGCTGCTCGAATACGGCCAACGGTTGCTCACGCGCCAGCGCAACGTCGGGGTGACGACTGCGCAGCCAAACGTGGCGACCGCATTAACGCTGGCTGCGCTGCAAGGCGGTGCGCAAGCGTCCGGCAGGGCGGTGGGCGGGTTGACCGCGGGCCAGCGTGCGGACTTCGTCGAACTGGATGCGCAGCATGTGGCGCTGCGCGAGTTGCCGGCCCCGGCCATGCTCGCCGCGCATGTGTTTGCAAGCCAGCGCAGTTCCGCGATTGGCTCGGTCCACATCGGTGGCCAACTGCGCGTGAACGCCGGCAAACATCCGCTGCGCGATGAGGCAGGCGCGCGCTTCGTTGCGGCACGCACGACCTTGCTGAAAGCCGAATGATCGTACGAAAACACCTATGCACACCACATTCAAGACCGACCAGCCACCATTCGTTTTTCGCGCAGGCCACCAGCCATTGCTGATCTCGATTCCGCACAGTGGCACTCATGTGCCGCCCGACTTGGTCGCACGCCTCACGCCCGAAGCGCGCCAGGTGCCCGACACCGACTGGCATCTGGGCAAGCTCTACGACTTTGCCGAAGCGATCGGTGCCTCGGTGCTGCTGGCCACGCATTCGCGCTACGTGATTGACCTGAACCGTCCGCCAGACGGCGCGAGTCTCTATCCGGGCCAAAGTGTGACCGGCTTGTGCCCGGTCGATACGTTCGACGACACACCGATCTACGCAGCCGGCGATGTACCCAATGAAGCCGAGATCGCAGCGCGCCGTGAAACGATCTGGCGGCCGTATCACGAGCAGATCGCCAGCGAACTCAAGCGCCTCCAGCAAGCGCACGGCCGCGTCGTGCTGTGGGATGCGCATTCGATCCGCTCGGTGGTGCCGCGCTTTTTCGACGGCAAGCTGCCCGATTTGAACCTCGGCACTGCAAACGGCGCAAGCTGCGACCCCGCACTGGCCGATGTGTTGTTCGGCATCGCGCAGCAGAGCGCCGTGCACACGTCGGTGCTGAACGGCCGCTTCAAAGGCGGCCACATCACACGCCATTACGGCAACCCCACGCAAGGCGTGCATGCGGTACAGCTCGAGATGACGCAGTGCAGCTACATGAAGGAGGCGTTGCCGTTCGATTACCTACCCGACGTGGCGGCCAACGTGCAGTCCGCATTGCGGCGCATGGTCGAAGCAGCACTCGCGTTTGCGCAACGCGGTTGACAAGGCGCGGGTGCAGCCGGGGCAAATGCACGCTTCCTACAATCGGTCCCATGAATTCTCCACGCTATACCCGCGCCCAGGCGCTGCCGCAGATCCTGTCCGAACGCATCGCCATCCTCGACGGCGCCATGGGCACGATGATCCAGCGGTTGCGGCTGGGTGAAGCGCAATACCGGGGTGAGCGTTTCAAGGAATTCCACAAGGATGTGAAAGGCAATAACGAGTTGCTGAGCCTGACGCAGCCTGCGTTGATCGCCGACATCCACGAGGCTTACCTGGCCGCCGGTGCCGATCTGATCGAGACCAACACGTTCGGCGCCACGACGATCGCGCAAGCCGACTACGATATGGCCGATCTCGCGCGGGAGATGAATGTCGAATCGGCCCGCATCGCACGGGCCGCTTGCGACAAGCATTCGACGCCCGACAAACCCCGCTTCGTCGTCGGCGCGCTCGGCCCCACGCCGAAGACCGCGAGCATCAGCCCCGACGTAAACGATGCGGGTGCGCGCAACGTCACGTTCGAGCAACTGCGTGCTGCGTATTACGAGCAGACCGAGGCGCTTGTGCAAGGCGGCGCCGACGCCTTGATGGTCGAGACGATCTTCGACACGTTGAACGCCAAGGCCGCACTGTTTGCAATCGATGAGTACTTCCAAGCCAGTGGCGAACGCCTGCCGATCATCATCAGCGGCACGGTGACGGACGCATCCGGCCGCATCCTATCCGGCCAAACCGTCACCGCGTTCTGGCACAGCGTGCGCCACGCGGAGCCGCTGGCAATCGGCCTGAACTGCGCGCTCGGCGCTGCCTTGATGCGCCCCTACATCCAAGAACTGAACCGCGCCGCGCCGGACACGTTCATCAGTTGCTATCCGAACGCGGGCCTGCCCAATCCGATGAGCGACACCGGCTTTGACGAGACACCGGAGGTCACCGCCCGTCTGCTGCGTGAGTTCGCTGCCGAAGGCTTGGTCAACATCGTTGGCGGCTGCTGCGGCACCACGCCGGAGCACATCGGCGCGATTCATGAGGCGGTGTTGCCGCTGACCGCTCGGGCCGTGCGGCGCGGGCCGTTCTATCTCGAGACACCAGATGCGGCATTGATAGCGACCGCGTCTTGACGCTCCGCTGGCAGGTCCGAAGCTTGCAGGGAATCAAGCGCCGGATCGTGTATGTCGCTTTGTACGAAGCGATCGCCATCGTCGTTGCCAGCTTCGGCTTTGCCGCGCTGACCGGCACCGATCTGGAGCGGGCCGGCGCGTTGTCGGTGATGGCGTCGGTCATTGCCGTGCTGTGGAACCTGGCGTTCAATTGGCTGTTCGAGCGTTGGGAATCGCGCCAGGCGGTGCGTGGCCGCAGCGTTCGGCGGCGCATCGCACATGCGATCGGCTTTGAAGGCGGACTGGTCGCTGTTCTTGTGCCGCTGGTGGCTTGGTGGTTGGACATCACGCTGTGGCAGGCATTCCTGCTGGACCTTGTGCTGGTGGTGTTCTTTCTTGTCTACACCTTCATGTTCGCCTGGATGTTTGACTTCGTGTTCGGGCTGCCGGATTCGGCGCGGGCAAAGCCGGATGCTGCTTGAACGCTCATGAAATTTCGTTAGTCAAAGTCCACTGTGTTGCCTATAGTGAGGAAGGCGGCACCCGGCTTGCCTTGGGCGCCGCATGAGTTACTTCGTTCATAGGCAGGATTTTCAGTCCTTTGCGCATGAAATGCCCCCTTTGCGATACCGAGAACGGGGTCCAGGCTGACTGCTGTTCTCAGTGTCAGATGCCTCTGCTGGTGCGCGAATGCCCTGCGTGCGATGCGCTTGTGGGCAAGTCTGCGAGTCGGTGTCCAAGGTGTGGTGGCCTGCTATCCCCCGTGGCCGGCCATAGCCAGCCAATCCAGAGGTGGCGTACTGTTACCCCAGAAGTTCCAGCGGCACCCCGCCAGCCCACATCGGCGCCTTCTGGCGAAACGCAGCGCATGGATCGGCTGGCAATGCGGATCAAGCAACTCGAGGGCGAGCTTGCTGCCAGCCGGATCGCCGCGGCTCCTTCGCCACCACCAGCCCCCGTTGCCGTACCCGTCGCTGCACCGATACGGGTCAGGCAGCGCAAGCCGGAATCTGCGCAGTCGGGAACGGCATCGCGCCTGATTCTTGGTGGCTTGCTGTTCGCGGTGGTGGCGGGGGGTCTGTATCAGTTTCAAGGCTCGATACGGCGCCAGCTGGAGGCATTGACGACGAGTCTCGCCAAGGTATCCAGCAAACCGGCCGTTGCCACCGATTCCGTGCCGCTGCGGCCTGCAACGACGCCCGCCGCTGCATTGGCATCGGCTGAGGAACCTGCCTCGACGCTGGCAGCGCAGGCGGAAACTTCCAATCGAGCGGGCGCCGAGCCGCGCGAGGTCGTGCCGCCTGCAGCCGACGCCGAGATGCCGGAAAAAGCAGCCGCGGCACCGGCACTGACACTGGCCCCCGTGCCAAATGCCGACCCTCCTCGACCAGCGACGGCGCCAGAGGCAGAGGCAGACAAGCCTGTGCCGGACCTGCAGATCATGCCGGTGCAGACTCAGGCGCATGCATCCGCAATGGAAGAGGCCGTGACACCGGTCGCCGCCGCAGCGCAGGCAGGCGCGCCGGAACCCGATGTTGTGCCAGCCCCCAACCCGCGGCCGACCACGGCGTACGACTGCAGCAGTGCTGCCGTCGCGGCGCTAGGGCTTTGTGAAGCAACCCATTGAAAGGACCATCGACATGTTGAAAAAGTACGTGACCAGCATGCTCATTGCATGGCTGATCGTCGGCGGCAGCGCCGCATGGGCCAAGACCGAATTCAAGATCGTCACTGCGTCCGAGCGCGGTACCTACATCCAGATCGGGCGCGACCTCGCCAAGTTCGTCGCACCGGATGCCGACATCGCGCTTGACGTGTTGCCGTCCAGAGGCTCGTCGGAAAACGTGAACCGCCTGCGGCATGAGCCCGGCGTCAAGTTTGCGATCGTCCAATCGGACGTCTATCAGGCGTTTTTGAACCAGGCCCAAGCCGGCAATGCCGAGGCTGGCCGCCTGATCCACCCGCTGCGTTTGATCCTGCCGCTTTACAACGAGGAGATCTACTTCGTCACACGCGCCGACTCGCCGCTGCAATACATCCACGAGATCAAGGACCAGCGCATCAACGCCGGTCCGCTGCAAAGTGGCACCGCACTGTCCACAGCCACGTTGTATGAGCAGATGTTCAAAGTGCCGCTGCCCGATGCGACGACAACTTTTTTGACGAATGAGGAAGCGCTCGTCAAGCTGACCACGGACAAGAGCATCGATGTCGTCGTGGTGATTGCCGGCCAGCCGGCCAAGCTGTTCGTCGACATGAAGCCCGAAGCCAAGCAGCACATCAAGCTGCTCAAGTTCGACCCCCAAGGCCCGGCGAGCCGCAACGTACTGGCCACCTACTTTGCTACGGCGGTGCGCGCCGCGAGCTATCCGAGCTGGCTGGAGCGGGACGTGCCCACGCTTGCGATCAAAGCGTTTCTGGTCACCTATGACTACAGAACGAAACACACGACGATACCGCTGGCAAGGTTTGCGCGCTCGCTGTGCCAGAACTTCCCCACGCTGCAAGCCCAGGGCCATCCCAAATGGAAGGAAGTCGAACTCAGCTTGCCAGCGTTGGGCAAGGGGTGGTTTTATTACCCGGTGGTCGAGCGTGAGTTGCGCGCCTGCCTCGTCAGCGCGCCGCAAAGCACACCGCGGCCTAAGGCAGACAGCAAACCCTGTTCGCAGCAGGCAAAGATCCTCGGCCTCTGCGAGCGTTAAACGCCGCGTTTGCCTGGAGCGCCTTGCCCGCCATCTGATTGCGCTCCAGGTCATCGCCACCGCGAGCCGGCCGGCCACGCGCGAATGACTGCTGCCGCTCGGCGCTCATGAAGTGATCGACCACGGACAGCTACTGGCGGCCGAACTGCGGTGCATTGGTCATTTTCAGGTCTCCTATGTAGCCAGCCTGAATCAGACCGAATCGCACTTCGCGTAGGCGGTGGAATGCCTGGCAGCGCATGGCAAGTCGGGCCTGATCAACGACCCGACGGGCATCGACATCGCGCTGCTCAAACGCAAGAGCCTCTCGCCGCATTGGGCGCTGATGTTCACGCCCAGATGCTGAAGCGTCCGATCAAGGGCGAATCCGCAGCCGGCGCCAGCCGTGCACGACGCACAGCGCGGGCCAAGCCAGCCCGGCGATCCAGTGCGTAGCCGACATCGGTTCGCGCAATTCGGCCAGGCCGTACAACAACGCCAGCCCGGTCAGCGCCGCCACGCCGCCGCTGCCGGCCACGCCGAGCCCGAGCAGCCAGACCCAGCGCCGCCGCGCGGCCCAGACCAGCGCGATGTGCGGCCAGATCCAGCGCCCGAGCAGGATGCAGAATGCCCAGGCGAAGGCGCCGTGCGACACGCTGGCCGCACGCTGCCAGCCGCGTGCTGTCTCGCCCCAGTCGACGGCTTGCGGGTCGGCCGGGTTCAGCTCGTGCAGCAGCACGCCGCTGGCCAGCAGCACGATGACCACGACGATCAGCCAGCCGGTGCCGGCGCGGCTCCAGCCGGCGCGTGGGCGCGATCGCGCAGCGCTTGACGTGGGTACTGGTGGCGTCACGCGCTTCGCCACAAGCTGGCGCGGTTGGCCCGTAGCACGCGCGTCAGCCGGATCGACGCCGCGCGCGAATTGGCCTGCAACGCCCATTTGGTGAATGCGTCGGCGCTGATGCAGTCGGGTGCCTGGACCGTGCAGCAATGTGACGTGCGTTTCCGGTTGCTCAAGTTGCGCTGCGCCCGTTGCCGACTGCCAAGCCGTGCCGTAGCGATCATTTCGCTGCCGTGCCAGCCGGTTTCCGAGGTTGCAAGCGCCGCATTGCACAGCGTGCGCGGCACGTCGATCGGGGGGCGGGCCGAGCCGCGGCTTGCCACAGCGACCGGCCAGCGCCGCGGCCCGAACGCACGCATGTCGCCGCCGGCGTTCACAAGGCCCGACGTGACGCCGTGCTGTTGCAACGTCTCGATCGCAAGATCCACCGCATAGCCTTTTGCGATGCCGCCAAGATCAAGCGCGAGCGGCCCATCGGCCAGCACTTGGTCGATGTCTGTGAAGCGCAGCTGCCCAAGCCGAATCGACGAATGGATGGAAATGGCTTTCAGCGCGGGCCGCAGCCCAGCCATGACCAGGGGACGCGCTGCCGCTTGCGAGTCGAAAGCGCCGGTGCTCAGGCGCTGCCAATGCTGCGCCGCGCACAGCACGCGAACCGTATGGGGATCAAGCGTGATCGCGGTGGCGCAGCCGGCTTCGGTCCGAGCCAGCCGGCCCAGGTCGGACGTTGCGCAGTGCGCGCTCATGACCCGGCCGACGTGCGCGATGGCGGCGAATGCGGCTGCGGCGGCTGCGTGCAGGCGCGCACTATCGTCTTCCGCCGCATCGTCGTCGCACCGGTCACCGGCAGCGTCGGACAACGGCTCCAGCAGCAGCGTCACCAGCGTGCCGAGCAGCGGTTGCCCGCGGCGCACGCAGCGCGCAAGCCAGGGTGCATCGGTGCGACGAGGCATCAACCCTGTGCCAACCCCTGCACCAGCGCGCTCAGACGCTGCACGCCTTCGGTCAGGTGCTGGCACGACAGCGTCGCGCCGGAGATGTTGCGGACCTCGTCGTTGAAGCGCAACTGCGCCGGCCCCTTGGCGCCCGCAAACTGATTGCGCCAGGCTGTGTTGCGGATCTCCGCGCCGTGCGATTCGCGGTACACCAGCACTTCGACCCCGGTGGCGGCTCCCTGGGCGTCGAAACCGGCTGCGAAGTCGATGAACTCGTACTTGCCGATCACGTGATCGGTTACCACCCAGCCAACCCGCTTGCCGCCCGCGTCGAGCCCCACCCAGCCGCGCGGCGCAAAACTGCGCGGCACGCGTGTCTGCGAGGCAGCGGCGATGCGCTCGATCTGCGCAGCGTCCAGCAGCAACGCGAGCGGCGCGAACGTTGTCGCTGCAGACAACAGCAGTTTTTGCGCCTCGCCCACGTCCATGAATACGGTCGCAGACGCCTGTCCGAGCCATAGCGCCGACGTGGCGGCAACACCTGTGCCGGCAGCCAGCCGGCGCAACGATTCACGGCGCGAGATCATGGGTTTTAAAAGTGGAATCCGAGCCCGACGTTGAACCGGTCGAACTGGTGGTTGCCAAGGAACGTCTGGTAGTCGGCCTTGAGCACGACCTGCGGGTGTAGATAAAAACTCGCACCCAGCGTGACGACGCGCATGTCCGGCTCGAGTGCGGGCGCAAGGCCTTGTGGCAAGCCGGGATAGCCCAACGCGGTATTGAACCGTTCATAGCGCACGAACGGATTCAGCGCGTAGTCGCCGCTTTGCCAAAGCCGATAAGCGGCTTGGCCATACCAGCCGCCGAAGCGACTTGGAATTGGCGTGGTCTGGCCCGCGAACGTCGCATTCAGCCCGGCGATGTCTGAGAAACCACCGCGTGCAACCAGTGCCGACAAGTCCCATTTTCCCGGCTGCCAGCGCGTATGCAATTCACCCAACGTGACGCGCGCATCGGCACCCGCGTAGTTCGGCTGCTTCTGCCCGACGCCGCCCGTGAACACACTGCCGCCGACGTTGAAGCCCGGGATGCCGTTGTAGTTCAGCGCACCGTAGAACGCGATGTTGCGTGCCTTGGCCAACTGGCCTTCCTGGTGGATCGATGCGAGCGGGGAATCGCGGCCTTCGGTGCTGCTCGCGTCCCACTTGGTCAGGTCGAAACTCGTGACCGCGCCGGCGTCCCAGCGCAGGCCGGCCTGGGTCGTGCCGCGGAACCCGAGGCCCAGTTCGCGCCAGGTGGTCGGGATGATCGCCGTCTCGACGAAGTTGCGCGTGACGCCGTAGTAACGCGTCGGCTCGTGAACTTCATTCAGATAACCGATCGGCAGGATGAACAAGCCGGCACGCGCCGAGATGCGCTGGTTCAGGTCGCGCTCCAGATAGAACTGCTCCAGCGCGACTTCGCCGCGGTCGTCGGCCGACACCACAGCGTTCTCCACTTCGAGCTCGGCGGCGAACCGGGTGCGATCGTCAAAACTGTAGGCCCAGCCGAGCACGCCGCGGCGCACGCTAGCGATCGCATCGGCTGCATTGCGGCGCGGGCGGCTATAGCTGAATTCGCCGTAGCCGAAGAAGTTGGCGCGCGGTGCTGAGGTGTCGGTGTCGGCCGAATTGGCTGCGCTCATCTGGGTCTGGCCACTGGCGGCTTGCGTCGCGTTGGCATCCGCAGCGCCGACCGGAGCAGGCGGCGGCGAGGCGTTGGATGCGGCCGTCCTGGTGGCCGACATGCTGGGGTTGGCACCGGATGCATTGGCGCTGCCAACACTTGGCACAGGCGCCGCGCTGGCAGCTGCGGCGGCCGTGGCTGCTTCTCGCTCGCGCGTCTTCACGGCTTCCAGCTCGCGCCGCAACTGCTGCATCTCGGCGCGCACCTCGCGCAGCTCGGCCGCCAGTTGCTTTGGTGTCTGCGCTGACGCGGGCGCAGCGGCGAATGCGGTGGCCAATGCGATGGCAAGGGGTGCAAGGGGAAAGAGCAGGGGCTTCACTTTGGACTGACTTTGTTGTTCTTTTTCGGAAGGCGTCGATGTGGCGGCTTCAGGGCTGCCAGCCGTCGTTCAGCGTGCGCATGAACGCGACGAGATCCTGGATTTCCGAGGCGTTCAAACGTGGCGCTTCACCGCGCTTGCGGTCGTACGGCACTTCTGTCGTGTTCACGTTGCCGCGCAGCGAGGGGGGCAGGTCATTGAACTTGTCGACGTTGCCGGCTGCATCGACCGGGTACCAAAGCTCGGGGTTCGTATCGCGCTGCACATAGAAGCGCACCACCTGTTCGAGCGAGTCGAACGAGCCGTTGTGGAAGAAACGCTTGCGCAACGCCACATTGCGCAGCGTGGGCACCTTGAAAGCGCCGCACAGGTCCTGCTTGTCTTTCAGATCGGTGCGGCTCGGTCCGCACAGGCCGAGGTCGAAGTACGCCGGATCGCGGTT
>JBBPYC010000085.1:0-15179 GCA_038200275.1 Burkholderiales bacterium | reverse complement strand
GCGCTCCTGCTCGTTGGCTGGCGTGACCGTCAGATCGATCAGGTGGCCGAGCGTGTCGACGGCCATGTGCACCTTGCTGCCTTTGCGCCGCTTATAGCCGTCATAGCCGGCGCGCGGGCCGCTCTCGCAGCTGGACTGCAGTGTGCGGCCGTCCAGGATCACCGCGCTGGGCTGGCCGGTACGGCCCTGAGCGGCGCGGATGATCGAGCGCATGTCGCCCACCAATGCCTCAAAGCAGCCCGCCTCGCTCCAGCGCCGAAACTGCTGGTACACGGCTGGCCAGGGCGGGAAGTCGTGCGGCAGCAGCCGCCACGGCGCACCGGCCGGCGCGCGCCAGCCAGCGCAGCGCGTTGAACACATCGCGCAGGCTGTGCTCGCGCTGCGGCGCGTCTTCCTTCATCAGCGTGAGGTACGGTGCCACAAAGTCCCATTCCTCCTGACTCAGATCACTCGGATACGGCTTTGTCTTCTTCATACAGCCCAGATGGGGGCGCTTGCGCTGGGATAAAGCAAAAGTGCATAACACGCTCTAGGTAGTCGTGCGTGCGACCCAGCCCGGATTGGGTCTGGCGCTCCACGTCGAGTTGCTCATCAAAGCTGCGCGTGCTGCTCGCCTGGATCAGCTCCCGGGTGGCCACCAGGGCACGCGTTGGCATCGCGCTGAGCCGCTCAGCCAATGCGATCGCTGCACCGAGCGCATCGTCAGCAACGTCCCAAATCATTCCCCAATCCTTCGCTTGAGCCGCGGACAGCTTGTCGCCGGTCATCGCCAATGCCAGTGCACGCGCTGCGCCGAGCCGATTCGGCAATAACCACGAACTGCCCGCATCCGGAATCAAACCGATCTTGCTGAACGCCTGGATGAAGCTTGCATTGGGTGCGGCGATCACGATGTCGCAGCTCATCGCAAGCGACGCGCCCGCGCCTGCCGCCACCCCGTTGATTGCAGCGACGGACGGTATCTTCAGCGTGGCAAATCGCCGCGCCGTCGGATTGAATGCCTGCTCGATGATCGGCCCCGGGTCGGCACGCTCAACCTGATTTGGGCCCGGCGTTATGTCGAACTCCGACAGATCGGCCCCAGCGCAAAATCCCCGCCCAGCCCCGGTCAACGCCAGCGCGCGCACTGCGGGATCGGACTCGGCCTGGTCCAACGCCGCCCACAAGTCCTGATGCATGCGGCGCGTGAAGCTATTGAGCGCCTGCGGCCGGTTCAGCGTGACGACTGCGACCGCACCGTTGCATTCGGTTCGGTACAGCACCGCATCGTGGGCGGCTGCCGTGCTGACGGCAGTGGCATCGGTCATGGCTGAGTGTCTCCAGTGTCGGCCACACGCACTCGCGAATCGCCGAAAAAATGCCGAATCCGCATCGCTATAATTCCCGCCACCAAGATGGCGCTTTAGCTCAGTCGGTTAGAGCGATGGAATCATAATCCACAGGTCCGCGGTTCGAATCCGTGAAGCGCCACCAATCACAAAACCCTTTGTAAATCAATGATTTACAAAGGGTTTTCTTACGTCCGGGGGTCCATTTCAGGGGTCCACCTGGATGTCCGCATCAAGACCGGCACGCTTGTACCAGAAAACGACGGGCGTGTTCTTCGTTCGGGTCCTTCTCGGCCCGGCTCATTTGGAGGCAGCTGCGAAACGTCCAAAAAAGGGCGAGCTTCGCAGGTCGCTGCGCACAACAAACGTTCGTTGGGCACGTAGCATTTCCTCATCACTGAACGCATTGCTTGAATGCGTGCCGATGAACTCGAGGGAGGCCTGCGTGAACAACTTTTTTGCCCATCAAACGTCCTTGTGGACGCTGCCTGGCGGCTTGCAGGCCAATGACGAGGATGACCAGCGGCGTCTGTCCGCGTTCCTGAAGATGCATCCCGTGATCGAACAGGCGATCGCCGCGCGAATCGCCGGTGCGCCGTTTGATCCACACGCGGCCGCCAACAGGGAGTTGCCGGGACTGTCTGCATCTGCTGCTGCGTCAGCCGACATATCCGCTGGATCTCAATACGCCGACTCGGCAGGTCTACATCGATCCCCGCCGTTGTCGCCTCATGCGGATCGGAACAGGCTGACGCTGCGCCCATCGATGCCATCGCCCCCGATGCCGATCCAGTTGTTGCGCGAGAACGCGCTTTCCGACCCCGTGCGGTTGCCAAGAAAGCCGATGCGTCTGAGCGACGCCAAACATCAGTACGTCGGCTACTACGTGAGGACCCTCAAGACGCAGGCGGATCGAACGTCTGCCGACAAGACGAGGCTGCTCGAATTGCTGGCAGAACACCTGGCTCGAGTGCACCCGGAACTGGGCGGAGACCCGTGGGTGCATTCGATCGACAGTTCCCACGTGCGATCGTTTCTCGAGGAACAGTCGGCTCGCGCGGGCAAGCGATCGAACGCGGACGGCAGCCCACTGGACGCTGCGCCGCGGACGTTGCTCAAGAAGCTGTCGGACCTGTCTCACTTCTTCGACTACCTGCGCCGCATTGCCAAGGCCACGCAAGAAACCATCGGCGACGACCTAGCGGAGGCGGCTGAAGCCTGGCGGCAGCGGGCCAAGGACGAGGGCGTGCACTACCGACCCTTCACCGACAGCCATATCCGCCAAATCTTCGAGCCTGTGCACTATCTGGCAGGCAACCGCGAGCCCGACTATTTCTGGTGTCCGTTGCTCGCTCTGTTTCTCGGCGTTCGCCTGGGCGAGGTGGTCAATCTGAAACTGGCCCACATCGGCCATATCGAAGCAATCGACGTCTGGTACATCGATGTGGTGCCGGACGCGGCCAAGAACGCCAATTCGGTTCGACGCCTGCCGGTCCCCGATGGGCTGAAGGCGCTGGGTTTCATCGACTACGTCAAGCACGTGCGGCGATTGGGCGCCGAGTACCTGTTTCCTCACCGTGATTGGTCTGGCAGTACGGCCAGGCGCGACCCGTCCAAGAACCAATCCCGTCGATTCGGGGAACATCTGGATCAGCTCGGCATCTCGGATCCGCTGCTGGTTTTCCACTCGTTTCGGCATACGGTGGTGACTGCGCTGCAGGACGCCGGCGTGCCCCTCGGACAGGCAATGCAGATCGTGGGGCACGAAGCTCAGTCTCATGCAGTCAAGACCGGAATGATCAGCCAACCCCAGGCCCGCAGCGTCCACTTGGCCGTATATACGCACGCCGATCTCGAGCGGCTGGGTACGCAGTTCCCTCTCCTCCCGCTGAAAGCGGCATTGTGACCTGCCCCCTCCTGCCGTGCCATTCATAGCGAGGAAGTCCGGAGTTGCAAGATTAATTGATCTCGGTGGTTGGGGGTGATCGAGCTGCATCGCCAGCGCGCTGGCGATGCAGCTCGATGAAGTTAGCTGGCGGCATGCGCCCGCAACTGCTGTGCGGTCGGACCTCGTTGTAGTCCTGCCGCCAGAGCGTGATCGCCGACCTCGCCTGCTGCAGCGTCTCGAACCATTGCTCGTTCAGGCACTCGTCCCTGAGCTTGCCGTTGAAGCTTTCGATGTAGCCGTTTTGCATGGGCCGACCCGGCTCGATCAGGATGTGCCGGATGTCGTGAGCGCCGGCCCACGCCATGAAGGCCCGGCTGGTGAACTTGCGGGCCGTTGTCCGTGAGCACTGCCAGCGGGTAGCCCCGGAAGACGGCCGCCTGGTCCAGCAACCGGGTCACGTACTGACCCGAGATGCCCCAGTCCACCGAGATGCTCACGCACTCGTGGCTGAAGTCGTCGGCTACTGTCAGGCACTTGATGCGCCTCCCGGTGCTCAGGCTGTCGCTGACGAAGTCCATGCTCCAGACCTCATTGACGCCTTGCGCTAGTTGCAGCGGCACACGTTCGGACGCGGGTCGCTTGGCCTTCTTGCGCTTGCGCACCGCCAGATTGGCGGCACTGTAGAGCCGGTAGACGCGCTTGTGGTTCACGCTAGGGAAGTGCGGCTTGAGCATGTCGTGGATGCGCCGGTAGCCGAATCGTCGACGTGCATGCGCGATCTCGATGATCTTGTCGCTGATGTCCTGAGTCATCACATCCAGCCCGGGCGGATTGCGATAGCTGTCGCGGGAGAGCCCCACAAGCGAGCATGCGCGTCGTTCGCTCAAGAATCGCATTGCTCGATCATGGCGGCGACGGCGGCACGCCTGGCCTGTGGGGCTAACGCTTTACCCCGAAGGCGGTGTTCAGGGCATGGATGTCCAAATGGGCCTCGGCCAGCAGTTTCTTGAGCTCGGCCGTTCTCGGTCTCGAGCTCACGCAGTCGCCGGGCATCGGGCATCGGGCATCGGGCATCGGGCACATCCATGCCGCCATACTTGGCTCGCCATTTGTAGAAGGTGGCATCGCTGAAGCCGCCTTTGCGGCACAGCTCCTTGATGGGCAGGCCCGCCTCGGCCTGCTTGATGAAAGCGACGATCTGCTCTTCGGTGAATCTGCTTTTTCTCATGTCCGTCATTCTCCAAATGGACGGACCTCACTGCGTTTACGCTGGTACTGCTGAGAAGGGGCAGGTCACAGCAGCTCTTCCATAAGCCAATGAGGCGATGCAGCAAAAACGCGGTCTTACCGATTGCAAGCGCGCCTGAACTCGTGCCACGTTTGAGATTCGTAGATCATTGCTTCATGCCGAATGAACCGCTGTGCGAACTCGCCGACCAAAGACTGCCTTGCTGGATCGATGACCCGGTTGCAGTGGAAAAACTGCGTCTCCCACGCGCTGCCGAGCTGATTGCCATGATCGTTGCCAATGCACCGCAATCCGCCATATCAAGGGCCTCTAGCTCACTCGCTCATGTGCTGGCCATTACTCAAAACGGCAGGCACGTCGCTTCAGCTTCGAGCCCAGTCTCGCTCGATGCACTGCTTGCCGAACAGCCTTCCCGGAAGCTCGGGAAGTAGGCAGATCTTTAAGTTAATTCGCCGTTTGAATCCTAGGAACAGCAGCTGCGGGTTCCGCAATAGGCGACCGTCGGGGTCTTCACCCCGAAAAGCCAAAATTCAATCGGCGCCGACAATCGCGGACCTGCACGTGTGGCGCTTTGGCAAGGCCAGCCACTCCTGCGCGCTCAGTCTCGTGACCCACGACGAGCGTCTGGACGCCAACGATGTGCGGGAATGGCTAGCCGTCTGCGATGAGATCGTGCACTCAACGATCGAGATCCATCAATGTCCGGTGGCATACTTCACCGCGCCGGGAACGGATGCCTCAAGCGCCCGGCAGCGCATCATTGACGTGGGCCTCATGTCTGGGATCGCGGCCCAAACATGATGATGGCCATTCCGGCCAGACTCACTGCTACCCCCAGCCAGTCCGACGTCGTGGGGCGCACTTTGTCCACCAGCATCAGCCAGAAGACGGCGACAGCCACGTAGACGCCGCCGTAGGCCGCGTAGACCCGGCCCGCCGCCGTGGGGTGGAGCGTCAGCAGCCATGCGAACAATGCCAAGCTACCGGCCGCAGGCAGAAGCAGCCAAGCCGAGCGGTCTTGCTTCAGCCAGAGGTAGGGCAGGTAGCAACCGAGTATTTCTACCAAGGCGGTAGCCACGAAGAGAAGGAGCGTCTTGAGCATGTCCACCTCGACATTGTCGAGCCCACCGTCCACCGCTCAAGCCAGTTGAGCGTCTGCGCCGACGGCTCGCTCTGGCGATCATTTGCGAATGTCGGCTACTGGCCGGGGGCAGCCGTCTAACGGCCTTGGCTTTATTAGCCCACTTTTCGCCTTACAGCAGCAGAGGCAAGCGCGGATACATATGAGTGCGGTGATTGGACGTCGCGGCGCTTTGCGTGTGAGGCGTAGGCATAGCGGACATGACTTACATGCGTTGAGTTCATCCGATCGAAAATTCGAGGAGCGAGTTTGAATTTGAAGCACCCCCTGTGGGCAACCGTTCTCACCCAGATCGATCGAATCCGCCTGCCTGGCAGCAGGAGTGGTGTAGACCGAGGGCTGGAAGAAGCACCGCTGCGCGCTGAGCTTTTTTCCGCCGATCAGATGGCGCAACACGGCGCGAGTCTGGCGGCCAGCCATGAGTTGACCTCATCGAGCGCTCCAGACAGGCTGCTGCTGCGGCTGGCAGCCAATGAGAAATTGTTGGTGCAGACGTACGTGCTGCTCACGCGCAGCACGGAGCTGCAGCGCCGCATGACGCCCGCGGGCGAATGGCTGCTTGACAACTTCCACTTCATCGAGGAGGAGATTCGCACCGCCAAACGCCATCTGCCGCCCGGCTACAGCCGAGCACTGCCCCGGCTGCGCAACGGTCCGTCGGCCGACTTGCCTCGCGTCTACGACCTCGCGCTGCAAGCCGTGGCCCACGGCGATGCGCGTTTGAGCCGCGGCACCCTGAGTCGCTTCCTCACTGCTTACCAAGCGATCAAGCCGCTGCAGCTGGGGGAGTTGTGGGCAGTGCCGATCATGCTTCGGCTGGCATTGATCGAGAACTTGCGCCGGTTGGCGGTGCGCATCGGACTCGGCCGCAATGACCGCAATCTGGCCAATGTGTGGGCAGACAAGATGCTCGACGTGGCTGCGACCGATCCGAAAAACCTGATCCTCGTCATCGCCGACATGGCGCGCTCGGAGCCGCCGATGACGAGCGCTTTCGTCGCCGAACTGGCGCGCCGGTTGCAGGGTCGAGGCGCAGCGTTGGCGCTGCCGCTGACCTGGATGGAACAGCGACTGGTCGAGCTGGGGCAGACCGTCGACCAGTTGGTTCAGGCCGAGGCGCAGACACAGTCCCGTGCCCAGGTTTCGGTGAGCAACAGCATCGGCGGCTTGCGCGTACTCGGAGCCGCCGATTGGCGCGATTTTGTCGAGGCGCTGTCGCTGGTCGAACAGGCGCTGCGACAGGATCCCGCCGATGTTTACGCGCACATGGATTTCACAACCCGAGACCGCTATCGCCATGTGATTGAGACGCTGGCCCGCAGCAGTCCACTTAGTGAACTCGAAGTGGCGCAGGCCGCTGTTGCGCTCGCCGCCGAATCGGTCATGAACGGGACGGACCAGACGAGTGCGCCAGCGCATCTGGGCTATTACCTGATTGGTGCTGGCGCCGATACCTTGTTGCAGCGGGCAAAGGTGTGCTCGACATGGATGCAACGCGCTCGCCAACCGGGCGCGGACCAGCTGCTGCGGCTCTACAGCAACTCGCTTTTGTTGTTGACGCTATTGCTGAGCCTGGGCGTGGCGCTCTGGGCGTCGCATGGCTTCGCGCTGCCTTTCACCGAGGCGACCACGTCCAGCTGGTGGATATTGCCTGGTGGTGTTGCGCTGTTGCTGTCGGCAAGCCAGCTTGCCGTGGCATTGGTCAATTGGGTGGCTGGTCTGCTTGCCGAGCCGCGGATGTTGCCGCGCATGGATTACGAAACGGGCATCGCTCCGGTATCGAGAACTTTGGTGGTCGTGCCGACGCTGATCGGCAGCGCGCAAGCCGTTGAAGACCTGGCAGACCAGCTTGAGGTGCGCTTTCTGGCCAACCGCGACCCGCAGCTTTACTTTGCCTTGCTGACCGACTTCAACGACGGGGTCGAGGAAATCTGCGACAGCGACGACGCGCTGCTGCAATTGGCTGCCGAGAGAATCGAAGCGCTCAATCGCAAGCACGAGTCGCCGCTGGGCAGCCCGCATGATGGCGATCGCTTCTTCCTGTTGCATCGGCCCCGCCGCTGGAACATGCGCGATCGGGTGTGGATGGGCCACGAGCGCAAGCGCGGCAAGTTGGCTGACCTGAATGCGCTGCTGCGTGGACACGCCAGCGCCGGGCCGGGTGAGCGCTTTACCCGAATCGTGGGCGACACTGTACCGCTGCGCGACGTGCGCTACGTCATTACGCTGGACACAGACACGCAGATGCCTCGCGACAGCGCTTGGCGCTTCGTGGCCACGATGGCACACCCGCTGAATCGCCCGCGCTTTGGTGGCGTTGCCGGCGCACCGCGTGTTGTGGAGGGCTACGGCATCCTGCAGCCGCGCATGGGCTCCAGCATGACCGGCGCCAACTGCTCACGCTATGCACAGCTGGTCGGTGGCGAGCCAGGCATCGACCCCTACACACGTGCTGTTTCCGACGTCTATCAGGACTTGTTCGGCGAAGGCTCTTTCATCGGCAAGGGCATCTATGACGTCGACGCCTTCGAACACGTTATGGGCGGTCGCCTGTCGGAGAACCGCATCCTCAGCCACGACCTGCTGGAAGGCTGTTATGCGCGCAGCGGCTTGATCAGCGATGTGGAACTGATCGAAGAGCCGCCTTCGCGCTACGACGCCGATGTCAAGCGCCGCCACCGCTGGATTCGTGGTGACTGGCAGATCATCGGCTGGCTGATGCCGTGGGTAAAAGTGCCTGCGCTCGAAAGCGCGGGCGACATCCCGACGCAAACCGGCCGCGTGCGGTTTCGCAATCCGTTGTCGACGCTGTCCCGATGGAAGATCGTCGACAACCTGCGGCGAAGCCTGGTGCCCGCTGCTTTGACCGCGCTGTTTGTGTTGGGTTGGAGCGTGTTGCGGCTGCCGTGGATTTGGACGCTGGCGGGCGTGGCGTTGATCTACGCGCAGCCGCTTCTTGCGACCTTGGTACATCTGCTGCGAAAGCCGGAAGAACTGCGTCTGCTTCAGCACCTGGAGGTGGTCTGGTCGGCTGGTTGGACCTCGCTCGGCCGATCGACCCTAAGCCTCGCTTGCCTGCCCTACGAAGCCGCGTTCAGCCTCGACGCGGTGGTGCGCACGCTCTGGCGTCTGTGGGTGACGAAGCGACGGCTGCTCGAGTGGCAGGCGTCGTCCGCCTCAGCGGCTCGAAAACCCGGCGATGCCATGGCCGACCTGTTGGGCACGGTGCAAACCATGTGGGTCGGCCCGTTGCTGGCTGCCGGCATCGCCGCTGGCTTGAGCGCCTATCGGCCGATGGTGCTGGCGTTCGCAGCACCGGTGCTGCTGTTGTGGTTCGTATCGCCGCTCGTGATCTGGTGGCTCAACCAGCCGCTGCGGCACGTGCGCGCCACGCTCAGCACTGAGCAGGCGGACTTTTTGCGCCTGCTGAGCCGCCGCACCTGGGCTTTCTTTGAAACCTTCGTCGGGCCGAAAGACAACTTCTTGCCGCCCGACAACATGCAGGAGGACCCAGTGCAGCGCACGGCGCACCGCACCTCGCCGACCAACATCGGCCTGGCGCTGCTCGCCAACCTGGCCGCGCACGACTTTGGCTACCTCACGCTTGGCGAGTTAATCGAGCGCACCAGTGCCACGCTCGAGTCAGTTGAGCGCTTGGAAAAGCACCGCGGTCACCTCTTCAACTGGTACGACACCGAAACGCTGGAGCCACTGCGTCCGCGCTACATCTCCACCGTGGACAGCGGCAATCTGGCCGGTCACCTGTTGACGCTACGTGCCGGACTGATCGAGTTGGGCGCCCGTCCACACCCCGCGGCACTGCTGCTCAATGGCCTCGCCGATACGATGCGATTGTTGCAAAGCGCTCATGCCGACGCAAACCCTGATGAAGCGATGGATCGCTTTGCGCTGTTGTTGGATCGAGCGCAGCAGCAATCCACGAACACGCTGGTCGACTTGCGGATGGCGATTAACGCACTGGTTCATTGCGCACACGACCTGGCTTCGCACGCTCCACGCACCGGCGACCCGGACGACCGCGCTGACGCGGACACAAAACAGTGGGCCCAAGCCCTGCAAAACCAATGTCAGGCAGCGGTCACCGAACTGGAAGCACTCGCGCCAGAAACCGAGTTACAACAAGCCACGCTGGCACAGCGTACCGCCATGCTGCATCAGCTGGCAGAACGTGCCGGCGCATTGGCGCGCATGGAGTGGGACTTTTTGTACGACCCGGCGCGCAGCCTCCTGTCCATCGGCTTCAACCTCGACGAGCGTCGACTGGACCCCGGCTGCTATGACCTGCTGGCCTCCGAAGCGCGGCTGACAATTTTCACGGGCATCGCGCAGGGCGCGCTGCCGCAAGCGAGCTGGTTCTCGCTCGGCCGCTTGCTCACAACGATCGACGGTCGCGCGATCCTGATGTCCTGGAGTGGATCGATGTTCGAGTATCTGATGCCGATGCTGGTGATGCCGAGCTACGAAGGCACCCTGCTCGATCAGACGGTGCGCGCGGCCGTCGAGCGGCAGATCAGCTACGGCCGCCAACGCGCTGTGCCCTGGGGCATTTCCGAGTCGGGCTACAACGCCACCGATGGGCAGCTGAACTACCAGTACCGCGCTTTCGGCGTGCCGGGCCTGGGCTTGAAGCGTGGGCTGGCCGACGACTTGGTCGTGGCGCCGTACGCCACCGTGATGGCCCTGATGGTCGACCCACGCGCGGCTTGCCAAAACCTTGAGCGCATGGCTGAAGAGGGGCTGGCCAGCCGCTTCGGCTATTACGAAGCCATCGACTACACGCCGTCGCGACTGCCACGCGGGCAAACAAGCGCCATCGTGCGCTCGTACATGGCGCACCACCAAGGCATGAGCCTCTTGTCTCTGGCCAGCGTGCTGCTCGGGCAGCCGATGCAGCGCCGCTTTGTCGCCGACCCCGAATTGCAGGCCACCCTGCTGCTGCTGCATGAACGCGCTCTCAAGGTGTTGGCTTTCCATCCGCACAATGCCGAACGCCCCGAGGTGCAAAAGGAATTTGGTCCCATTGAGGCGCCGCTGCGCGTAATCACCACAGCCGACACTCCGGCGCCCGAGGTGCAGCTGCTGTCCAACGGCCGCTACCACGTGATGCTGACGCACACTGGCGCCGGCGTCAGCCGCTGGAAAGACCTGGCCGTGACGCGGTGGCGCGAAGACACCACCTGCGACAACTGGGGCAGCTTCTGTTTCCTGCGCGACACCGACACCGGCGCGTTCTGGTCGACTACGCACCAGCCAACGCTGCGGACGGACGCATTCGAAGCCATCTTCAGTGAAGGCCGCGCAGAATTTCGCCTCCGGGCAGAAGGCATCGACGCCTATACGGAGATCGTGGTCTCGCCGGAAGACGACATCGAATTACGCCGCTTGCGCCTCAGAAACCTGAGTGGCAAGCAGCGCAGCATCGAGCTGACCAGCTATGCCGAGGTCGTGATTGCACCCGCCGCCGCCGATGTACAGCATCCGGCGTTCAGCAAGCTCTTCGTGCAGACAGAAGTGCTTGCCGAGCCGGCGGCGCTGTTGTGCACGCGCCGGCCGCGGTCGTCTGGCGAACAGCCGCCGCACCTGTTCCACCTGATGGCCGTGCATGGCGCCCGAGCCGGCGCGGTGTCGCATGAAACCGATCGTGTGCGATTCATCGGCCGCGGTCGCAGCCTGCACGCACCCCAGGCCTTGCTCGACCGCGGCGCGTTGTCGGGCAGTGCCGGCTCGGTGCTCGACCCGGTAGTCGCGACACGCCGTGTGATCACGCTGGAGCCCGATCAGACCGCCACCATCGATCTGGTTTATGGCATGGCCATGACGCGCGAGGCGTGCGTGGCGCTGGTGCACAAGTACGTGGACCGCCGCCTGGCCGACCGCGTGCTCGACTTGTCGTGGACGCACAGCCAGGTCGTGCTGCGTCAGATCAATGCCAGCGAGGCCGACGCGCAGCTGTACGCGCGTCTGGCTGGCGCGGTCATTTATGCCCAACCCCTGCATCGCGCTGAGGCCACCACGCTGCTGCGCAACCACCGTGGCCAGTCGGACTTGTGGGCCTATGCCATCTCGGGCGACTTGCCGATCGTGCTGCTGCAAATCGGCGACGCCGCCCATATCGATCTGGTTCAGCAGATGGTGCAGGCGCATGCCTGGTGGCGCCTCAAAGGGCTGGCGGTCGACCTGGTGATCTGGAACGAAGAACGCGATGGCTACCAGCAGCACTTGCAGGAACAGATCCTCGGTCTCATCGCCGCCGGTAACGAAGTGCATGTGGTCGACCGGCCGGGCGGCATCTTCGTTCGGCATGCCGGCCAGATCGGTAGCGAAGACCGCATTCTTTTGCAGGCGGTGGCCCGCGTCATCATCAATGACCAGCGCGGATCGCTCGAGCAGCAAGCCATGCGCAAGCCGGTCCCGCAGCATCGCGTGGCGCCCCTCGTGCCCACCCGTGCTGTCGAGCCGGTGGGGACCAATCGGCCCAACGCGGATAGGCCGGCCTACGCGGGTGCACAGCTTGCATCGCCAGATCACCTGATCTTCGACAACGGCCTCGGTGGTTTTGCGTTCGACGGGCGCGAATACGTCATCGCGCCCGCGCCGGGGCAGCGCCCCCCGGCGCCTTGGGTCAACGTGTTGGCCAATCCCCGTTTTGGAACCGTGGTGTCCGAAGCCGGCAGCGCCTACACCTGGTGCGAAAACGCCCACGAGTTGCGCCTGACACCCTGGCACAACGACCCGGTGACCGACGCCGGTGGCGAAGCCATCTACCTGCGCGACGAAGCGTCCGGCCAGGTTTGGTCGCCGACCTCGCTGCCTGGGTCGGCCGACAGCGCAGCCGGCGGCAGTCATGGGGCGCCTTTTGTGACGCGGCATGGCTTCGGCTACAGCGTGTTCGAGCACGATGCCGTGGAGATTCACAGCGAGCTGACGCTGTTCGTCGCGCTCGACGCCGCGGTAAAGTTTTCGGTGCTTGTGCTGCGCAACGACGGCGACCGCGTGCGCCGCTTGTCAGCCACGGGCTACGTCGAATGGGTGTTGGGCGACATGCGCGCCACAACAGCGCCGCACATCGGCACCGAGATCGCCGAAAGCAGCGGCGCGCTGTATGCGCGCAACCCGTTCAGTAACGAGTTCGGCGACTGGATCGGATTTTTCGACGTTGATGGCACCGATCGACTGGCCGCCAGCGTGACCGGCGACCGCACCGAGTTCATCGGCCGCAACGGGTCACTGCGCCATCCGGCGGCGCTGCGCCGCAAAAAGCTTTCGGGCCGCGTCGGTGTCGGTCTCGATCCGTGTGCGGCCATCCAAGTGCCATTCGATCTGGCACCCGGGCAAACGCGCGAAATCGTCTTTCGGCTCGGCATCGGCCGCAGCCTCGACGAAGCCGACAAGCTGGTGCAGCGCTACCGCGGCAGTGCGGCGCGGCGCGAGGCGCTGGATGCCGTTCATGCGCACTGGCGCCACACGCTCGGTGCGGTGCAGGTCAATACGCCCGATGCTTCGCTAAATCTGCTGGCCAACGGCTGGCTGGTCTACCAAACGCTGGCTTGCCGGATGTGGGCGCGCAGCGGTTACTACCAGTCGGGCGGTGCTTTTGGTTTTCGCGATCAGTTGCAGGATGCGATGGCTTTGGTCCACACACGCCCGGAGGTGTTGCGCGAGCATCTGCTGCTTTGTGCAAGTCGCCAGTTTGTCGAGGGAGACGTGCAGCATTGGTGGCATCCGCCAGCAGGCCGAGGCGTGCGCACGCACATCTCGGATGACTACCTTTGGCTGCCTCTGGCGCTGTGCCGCTACCTGGGCGCCACGAACGACAGCGGGGTACTGGACGCGAGCGTGCCATTCCTTGAAGGCCGACCCGTGCCGCCGGCCGACGACTCGTACTACGACCTGCCCCAGCGCTCCGACCACAGCGCGACCCTGTACCAACACGCGGTGCGCGCCGTACAACACGGCATGCGCTACGGCACGCATGGCCTGCCACTGATGGGCAGCGGTGACTGGAACGACGGGATGAACGAGGTCGGTCATCAGGGCCGGGGCGAGAGCGTGTGGTTGGGATTCTTCTTCTGCGATGTGCTGCGGCAGTTCGCTGTGCTGGCCCGCAGGCACGGCGACTTGCCGTTCGCGCGGCAATGCGACACCGAGCGAGAGAAACTCGCCCTTCGGCTCGAAGAAAACGGTTGGGACGGTGACTGGTACCGCCGTGCCTATTTCGACGACGGCACCCCGCTGGGATCGAAGGATGGCGTCGAATGTCAGATCGATTCGATTGCGCAAAGCTGGGCGGTGCTGTCTGGCGTCGGCCGAAGGGAGCGCGTGCAGCGCGCGATGGATGCGCTTGCGGCTCGTTTGGTGCGCTCTGATGCGGGTTTGGTGCAACTGCTCGATCCGCCCTTCGATGGCCAGGGCCCAAATCCCGGCTACATCGCCGGCTACGTGCCCGGCGTGCGGGAAAACGGTGGCCAGTACACCCACAGCGCGGTGTGGGCGGCGATGGCGTTCGCTGCCATTAGTGATGCGTCGCGCGCATGGCAGGTGATGGACTTGATCAATCCCCTGCACCACGGCCGTACCGCGCAAGAAGTGGCGCTTTACAAGGTCGAGCCCTATGTTGTCGCAGCCGATGTCTACAGCGTGGCGCCGCACACCGGCCGCGGCGGCTGGAGTTGGTACACCGGCTCGGCGGGATGGATGTATCGGCTGATCGTCGAGTCGCTGCTCGGTATTCAGCTCGAGATCGACAACGATGGGGCGCGGCTGTATGTGCGCCCCTGCATGCCAGCAGATTGGCCAGGATTCTCAGTGGCCTATCGTTTCCGCGACACCCTCTACGAAGTACAGGTAGAGCACGCCGACTCGGCTCAAATCCGCGTCGATGGTGTGATCAGTTCCGACGGCTTCGTCGCGCTGGTGAATGACGGCGGTACGCATGTGGTGGTCGTGCGTCTGCGCTCAACTGCACCTGCTCGCTTTTCAACCTGATTGAAAGTCATGGCGACGCGGCCTACGGGGCCGCTTCAAAACGAGGACTGAAGTGAGTAGTCGGCCCTGCAAATTCATCTCCACGTGAATCGGCGAACGCTTCCCAAGCGTCAAGCCCGAATCATTTGCCCGCAAGCCCTTTGTTGCGCCGGTAGCGGATGAATCATCGCCAATGACGCTGCCCAGCGCACCAGAGCGAAGGCCAACAAACCGTCCTTCAAGCCCAGACGCACCACCGCCCGCATCAGCCAGCGCAGGTTGTAGCCCACCGCACAGCTGAGCGCGTGCAGCGCGTCTCCGATCGCACCCTTGAGCCAGCAGCGGTTCATGCGGTGGTCGGCTTTAAGGTGTCCGATCGCCGGCTCTACCGCCTGGCGCCGTTTGAGCAGCTTGCGCTCGTGCTTGTCCATCGACTTGTAGCGCCCGCGGTGGATGATCTGAATGCCGGGATTGGCCGCGTCCACGTCCTTGCCCCGGTAGCCCAGATCCACCACGACCTGTTTGGGCTTGACCCCGATGTCTTCGAGCAAGATCGTGCTTTGCTCGATCTGTTCGGCCAGTGTGTGG
>JBBPYC010000084.1:0-17168 GCA_038200275.1 Burkholderiales bacterium | reverse complement strand
GAAATGGTGATGCCGGGCGACAACGTCTCGATCACGGTCAAGCTGATCAACCCGATTGCGATGGAAGAGGGCTTGCGCTTTGCCATCCGAGAAGGCGGCAAGACCGTGGGCGCTGGGGTGGTGGCGAAGATTTTGGAGTGATGTAGATATGGCATCGCAACAAAAAATCCGCATTCGCCTTAAGGCGTTCGATTACAAGCTGATTGATCAATCAGCTGCTGAGATCGTCGATACCGCCAAGCGCACGGGCGCCATCGTGAAAGGCCCCGTGCCATTGCCGACGCGTATGAAGCGCTTTGACATCCTGCGTTCGCCACACGTCAACAAGACGTCGCGTGATCAGTTTGAGATCCGCACGCACCAACGTCTGATGGACATCATCGATCCAACGGACAAAACGGTCGATGCGCTGATGAAACTTGATCTGCCCGCGGGCGTTGACGTGGAAATCAAGCTTCAGTAATCGGCCCGCGTTATTGCTTGCAAATGCTGCAAAGCATTTGAGAGCGCTATAATCGTGGGCTTGCCTGAAATTTTTCAGGGAATGGTTTTTATCAACCTTCCTGTGCATGCGATGCAAGCCTCGACACCAGTCGAAGTTTGCATAGCACATGTTCATCCGCCAATTGCAGCGGGCATGGCACAGGACATGGAGTCATAACACAATGAGTCAAAGCAACCGTTTGGGTTTGCTCGGGCGCAAGGTCGGCATGATGCGCCTGTTCACCGACGACGGCCAAAGCGTGCCTGTTACGGTGGTCGACGTGTCGAACAACCGCGTCTGTCAGATTAAGTCGCAGGATGTCGATGGTTACGTCGCACTGCAGGTGACCTTCGGTGCCCGTAAAGCTTCGCGGGTCACGAAACCGCAAGCTGGCCATCTGGCCAAAGCGGGCGTCGAAGCCGGCGAAATCATTCGCGAATTCCGCATCGCAGCGGACGTGGCCTCGGACTATCAGCCGGGTGCAATGATTGAAGTCGGTGCAGTGTTTCAGGTCGGCCAGAAGGTCGATGTGCAGGGCACTTCGATCGGTAAGGGCTTCGCCGGCACAATTAAGCGCCACAATTTCCGCTCGCAGCGCGCATCGCACGGCAACAGCCGTTCGCACAACGTGCCGGGCTCGATCTCGATGGCGCAGGACCCGGGCCGCGTGTTCCCGGGCAAGAAGATGTCGGGCCACATGGGCGACGAGACGATCACCACGCAGAACCTCGACATCGTGCGCGTTGACGATGCACGCCAGCTGTTGTTGATCCGCGGTGCGGTGCCGGGCTCCAAGGGCGGTTTCGTCACCGTGCGCCCGGCCGTCAAGTCGAACGTCGACGCCGCTGCAGCCAAAGGAGCCAACTGATGCAGATCGAACTCCTCGACGACCAGGGTCAGGCCGCATCGCAGTTCGATGCGCTGGAGACCGTGTTCGGTCGTACCTACAACGAAGACCTCGTACATCAGATCGTGGTGGCATACCAAGCCAACGCACGCCAAGGCACCCGAGCGCAAAAAGATCGTGAGCAGGTTCGCCATTCCACCAAAAAGCCTTTCAAGCAAAAAGGCACCGGACGCGCACGGGCCGGTATGACGTCCTCGCCGCTGTGGCGTGGCGGCGGTCGGATTTTCCCGAACATGCCGGACGAAAACTTCACGCAAAAGATCAACAAGAAGATGTACCGCGCTGGCATGGCGTCGATCTTCTCGCAGCTCGCACGTGAAGGCCGGCTGGCCGTGATCGACTCGCTGACGGTGGACTCGCCGAAGACGAGCCAGCTCGCGAGCAAGTTCAAGGCGATGAAGCTGTCTTCCGTTCTGGTGATCGCCGACGAAGTCGATGAAAACCTCTATCTGGCTTCGCGCAATCTGGTCAACGTGATGATCGTCGAGCCGCGCTACGCCGATCCGGTTTCGCTCGTGCATTACCGCAAGGTGCTGGTCACGAAAGCGGCCATGAACAAGCTGCAGGAGATGTTCCAATGAGAACGGCGCCCACCAAATTCGACGAAGGCCGGCTGATGCAGGTGCTGATCGGGCCGATCGTGTCCGAGAAAGCCACCATGGCGGCTGAGCGCAGCAATGCAGCCACGTTCAAAGTGCTGCAAGACGCCACCAAGTATGAGATCAAGGCCGCGGTCGAGTTGATGTTCAAGGTCGATGTCGTCGGCGTCTCGGTGCTGAACGTGCGCGGCAAGTCCAAGCGCTTCGGCAAATCGATGGGCCGCCGCGCCAACGTCCGCAAAGCCTATGTTCGCCTGAAAGAAGGCCAGCAACTGAACTTGACCGGGGAGGCCGCGTAAATCATGGCAGTCGTCAAAATGAAACCGACTTCACCCGGCCAGCGCGCCGTGGTGAAGGTCACGCGAGATCACCTCTACAAGGGCGATCCGTTTGCGCCGTTGCTGGAGCCGCAGATCCAGAATGCGGGTCGCAACAACAACGGCCACATTACGGTCCGCCACAAAGGGGGTGGTCATAAGCACCATTACCGGCTCGTGGACTTCCGCCGCGACAAGGACGGCATTGCGGCCAAGGTCGAGCGCGTCGAGTACGACCCGAACCGCACCGCGCATATCGCGCTGATCTGCTATGCGGACGGCGAGCGTCGCTATATTATTGCGCCGCGTGGCGTGGAAGTCGGCACCTCGCTGATGAGTGGTTCGGAAGCACCGATTCGCGTCGGCAACACGCTGCCGATCCGCAACATCCCGGTGGGTTCGACGATTCACTGCATCGAGTTGCAGCCTGGCAAGGGCGCGCAGATCGCACGATCGGCAGGTGCTTCGGCCACGCTGCTGGCACGTGAGAGCAGCTATGCCCAAGTGCGGATGCGCTCGGGCGAAGTGCGCAAGGTGCACATCGAATGCCGCGCCACCATTGGCGAAGTTGCGAACGAAGAGCACAGCCTGCGCCAGCTCGGCAAGGCCGGCGTCAAGCGCTGGATGGGCATTCGCCCAACGGTGCGCGGCGTGGTCATGAACCCGGTCGATCACCCGCATGGTGGTGGCGAAGGCAAGACCGGCGAAGGCCGCCACGCGGTCGATCCGTGGGGCAATTTGACGAAGGGTTATCGCACCCGCAACAACAAGCGCACGCAGGGCATGATCGTGTCGCGTCGCAAGAAGTAAGGGGACCAGCCAATGACTCGCTCGCTCAAAAAAGGCCCGTTTGTCGACCAGCATCTGGTCGTCAAGGCCGACAAAGCCGTTACGACGAAAGACAAAAAGCCGATCAAGACCTGGTCGCGTCGCTCAATGGTGCTGCCCGAATTTATCGGGCTCACCATCGCGGTGCACAACGGCAAACAGCACGTGCCGGTCTACATCACGGATCAGATGGTCGGCCACAAGCTCGGTGAATTTGCGCTGACCCGCACCTTCAAGGGCCATCCCGCGGACAAGAAAGTCCAGCGCAAGTAAGGACAGGACGAAAGAAGTATCACCATGGAAACACGCGCAGTTTTACGCGGCGTCCGTCTGTCGGTCGACAAAGGCCGCTTGGTGGCGGATTTGATTCGCGGCAAGCGGGTCGATCAAGCCTTGAATATCTTGCAGTTCACGCAGAAGCGTGCAGCCGGCATCGTTCGCAAAGTGCTGGAGTCAGCGATCGCCAATGCCGAGCACAACGACGGCGCCGACATCGACGAATTGAAGGTTAAAACCATCTTCGTTGAACAAGGCACGACCCTGAAGCGCTTCACGGCGCGCGCTAAAGGCCGGGGAAACCGGATCAGCAAGCCCACCTGCCACGTCTATCTGACGGTCGGCAACTAACCGGGAAGCATCGAACACAATGGGTCAAAAAATCCACCCCACCGGCTTTCGCCTTTCGGTGAGCCGCAACTGGGCCAGCCGCTGGTATGCCAATGACCGCGACTTCGCCGGCATGCTGGCCGAGGACATCAAGGTCCGCACGTATCTGAAGAAGAAGCTGAAGAACGCTTCCGTCTCGCGTGTGCTGATCGAGCGTCCTGCCAAGAGCGCCCGTATCACGATTTTCTCGGCACGGCCGGGTGTCGTGATCGGCAAGAAGGGCGAGGACATCGAGAACTTGAAGCGCGAGCTCGGCAAGATGCTCGGCGTGCCGGTTGCAGTCAACATCGAAGAAGTGCGCAAGCCCGAAATCGATGCCAAGCTGATCGCCGACAGCATCACGCAACAGCTTGAAAAGCGCATCATGTTCCGCCGCGCGATGAAGCGTGCGATGCAGAACGCGATGCGGTTGGGTGCGCAAGGCATCAAGATCATGTCCTCGGGCCGCTTGAACGGTATCGAGATCGCACGCTGCGAATGGTATCGCGAAGGTCGTGTGCCGTTGCATACGCTGCGCGCCGACATCGACTACGGGGTGTCGGAAGCCAAAACGACCTACGGTGTGATCGGCGTTAAGGTCTGGGTTTACAAGGGCGATACGCTCGGACGCAACGACCTGCCTGTGGCCGAGACGCCGCGCCCGGATGATGAGCGTCGTCCGCGTGGTCCGCGTCGCGATGGCCGTCCGGGTGGCGATCGCCCCCCTGTTCGCGAGCCACGCCGTGCGACCACAGGCGCTGCGCGACCCGCAGTGGCTCGTCCCAATGTGGCACCTGCTGACGGCAGCGACAAACCCGGTGATGGCGGCACGAGCACCGATATGGGCCGGTCCGACGCCCGGCGTGTTGCGCAATCGCCGATGGGAACGATTTCGCCACCGGCTGCTGCTGCCCCGCAAGACGGCAGTGCCGCGCCCGCCGGCGGCAAAGGAGAATAACGATGCTGCAACCTGCTCGTCGCAAATACCGCAAAGAACAAAAAGGCCGTAACACCGGCATCGCTACCACGGGCAATTCTGTGGCGTTTGGTGACTTCGGTTTGAAGTCGACCGACCGTGGCCGTCTGACTGCGCGCCAGATCGAATCGGCGCGCCGTGCGATTTCCCGTCACGTGAAGCGTGGCGGCCGCATCTGGATTCGCATCTTTCCGGACAAGCCGATCTCGCACAAACCGGCCGAGGTCCGCATGGGCAATGGTAAGGGCAACCCAGAGTACTACGTCGCTGAAATTCAGCCGGGCAAGGTGCTCTATGAGATTGTTGGCGTGCCGGAAGAACTGGCACGTGAGGCGTTTCGTCTTGCGGCTGCCAAGCTGCCGCTGCGCACCACGTTCGTCAGCCGCATGATCGGCCAGTGAGGTCGGTCAACGAAGGATAGATTTATGAAAACAGCAGAACTTCGCCAGAAAGACGTCGCTGGCCTGCAAACCGAGATCAAGGAGCTGCAGAAAGCTCACTTTGGTTTGCGCATGCAAAAGGCGACTCAACAATTGAACAACACCGCCACGTTGCGCAGCACACGACGCGACATCGCGCGCGCAAAAACGGTATTGGCTGAAACGCGCTCGTCCGCTGACAAGGCATGAGCGAATCCAAGGAAACTGACATGACGACGGAGATGAAGGCGCCAAGCTTGAAGCGTACGCTGGTTGGCGTGGTGGTCAGCGACAAGCGCGACAAGACGGTGACTGTTTTGGTTGAGCGACGTGTCAAGCACGAGCTCTATGGCAAGATCGTGATGAAGTCGACCAAATATCACGCGCACGACGCGAGTGGCGAATACCATTTGGGCGACACGATCGAGATTACCGAGAGCCGGCCAATTTCAAAAACCAAGAATTGGGTGGTGAGCCGTTTGATTGAAAAAGCTGTGCTGGTCTAATTGTCCCTAACCGAACGACCGCATTTACGCTTCTGATGCTGCAAAAGGTACCTTCATGATTCAGATTGGTGACGCACTTCCGTCTGTGACGCTTTCGGAGTTCTCTGAAATTGAAGGCGAAGGGTGCAGCATCGGACCGAATCCGGTGGACTTGCAAAGCGCAGCTAAGGACAAGACGATCGCCGTGTTCGGATTGCCAGGCGCTTTTACGCCGACGTGTTCGGCTCAGCACGTTCCAGGTTATCTAAAGCAATATGACGCGCTGCGTGCAGCTGGCGTGGACGAAATCTGGTGCATCAGCGTAAATGACGCGTTCGTGATGGGCGCTTGGGCGCGGGAGCAGAAGTCGGTCGGCAAAGTGCGCATGATTGCGGACGGCGCAGCGGAGTTTGCCAAGGCGACTGGCTTGACACTCGATTTGTCTTCCCGTGGCATGGGCATGCGGTCTTGCCGCTATTCGATGCTCGTCAAAAACGGCAAGGTTGCCTCGCTGAATGTGGAGCAACCAGGCAAGTACGATGTCAGCAGTGCGGATGTGATGTTGACGCAATTGGTCGGCTAGTCAGCGGCGGCTTCGAAGAGCCGCGTGTCGCTGACTTGTGGACGGCACACGGTTCTTTTTCGACCTCAGCCAGCTGGCCGGTTTTGCTACCGCTGGACTGGCAGTTGCACCTGGACCCACTGTGTGTCACGGCGCTTTTGCGGGTTTGCCAGATTCGGCCTAAACATTGGCCTTCAGATAATGGGCGCCCGCAATTGGGTTGTGATAGTAGGGCGGGATTTCCTCGAATCCCAGGTCGGTGTAGAGCGCGCGCGCTGCTTCCATGTCGTCGAGTGTGTCGAGAAGTACGCAGTTGTAGCCTGCGCCACGCGCGGCGTCCAGTATGGATTCAGCCAATAATCGCCCCAGCCCGAAGCGGCGGAACGCTTTGCGCACAAACAGCCGCTTCATCTCGCTGGCACCTGGATAGTCGCTGTCGTCCAGCGGCCTGAGTGCGCAGCAACCCGCTATCGCGTCCTCGACAGTGGCAATCAGCAAGCAGCCACACGGCGCTGCGTATTCGCCTGGCAACTGCGCCAGTTCCGCTTGAAACCCCTGGAACGACAAGTCCACGGCCAGCGACGTCGCGTATTCTGAAAACAGCAAACGGACTTCATCGATGTCTTGCTGCGATGTGCTGACGATGCGCAATTCAATGGCAGGAGTGGGCATGGGCGACAAGGGCTGAGGTTGGAAAATCGGTGCTTCCGTCGTGGTTTGCGGCCAAGCGAAGATGCGGAGGCCGATAGGCGTTCAACAGCCCGACGCTCACCGCCACTTATTTGCGTAAGCGCGCAACCAACGCCGTGGTGGAGTAGCCTGTCAGCAACGGGATCGCTTGGGCTTGTCCGCCGTAGCCCTCCACCAATTTCGTCTCCGGCAGTTGCGCCATTGCGTAATCCCCCCCCTTGATAATCCAGTCGGGGCGCAGCACCTCGATCAATGCGAGCGGCGTGTCTTCGTCAAACCAAGTGACCAAGCTGACCGACTCCAGCGCGGCCAACATCACAGCGCGATCGTGCTCGCCGTTGATCGGACGATCATCGCCTTTGCCCAAACGGCGCGCCGATGCATCGGTGTTAAGTCCAACCACCAAGCTCTCGCCCAGGGTGCGAGCCTGGGCCAGGTAGCGCACATGGCCAGGGTGAATCAGATCAAAAACGCCGTTGGTAAAGACAAGCGGCTTGGGCAGCTGGCCGATCCGAGCAGGCGCCTCGGCTCGTGAACAGATTTTTCGCAGGAACGCGGGTGGCGGCAGCGATTTTGGCATTGACAGAGCAAAAAGCGGCAGCCAGCCGGTTGCGGTAGAACTGCCGCTGTTGCTGGTCGACCGATCAGACCAAGGCCGGACCGGCCACATCGACCGGCGTGGCAGCAGCCAGTTGCTTGATGATTTCCTTGCGGTATCGATTCAGGTCCTGCACCGTCTTGAAGCTCTGCTGCAGCAGCAACCCCATGTTGTGCAGGATGCGGTTCACCACTTTCGTCTCCCACACAGTGTCGAACTTGATCTGGTGATCGAGCCAATGCTCGAGCCACTGCGGGTCCGGCAGCCGACTCTGTACGGTGTCACGCGGAAACAGGCTTTCGTTGACGTGCAGATTGGTTGGGTGCAGCGGCTGCGTCGTGCGTCGGGCGCTGGCCATCAGCACGCCGACTTTGGCGAACGCAGCACGCGCCTCATCACCAGAGTTCTGGATGGCGCGCCGCATGTAGCGCAGATACGCGCCCCCATGCCGGGCTTCGTCTTGGCTCAACGTCGCGTAGATGTGTTTGATCACCGGTTCGGTGTGCCATTCGCTGGCGCGCCGGTACCAGTGGTTCAGCCGAATCTCGCCGCAGAAATGCATCATCAGTGTTTCCAGCGGCGGGGCTGGGTCGAATTCGAATCGGACCTCGTGCAGCTCGCTTTCGGTCGGTGCGAGTTCTGGATAGAAACGATTGAGATAGTCGATCAGCACCAGCGAGTGCTTCTGTTCTTCGAAAAACCAGACCGACATGAACGCGGAGAAGTCCGAGTCACCCCGGTTGTCGCGCAGAAACATCTCGGTGGCTGGCAACGCCGACCACTCGGTGATCGCGTTCATCTTGATGGTCTGCGCCTGCTCCTGCGTCAACTTGGCAGCGTCGAACGTGCTCCATGGAATGTCTTTTTCCATATTCCAACGGACCGACTCAAGTTGCTTGAAAAGTTGAGGGTAAAGCATGCGGAAAGTATCCTTCTGACGTCGTCTTGACCGATCGGTCGGCCGACTTCATTGTAAGCAGCCGCTCTCGAAGCGGGCTCCTTCATCGACCAATGTCTGCTATCCCGGCATCGTGCTGGAAAAGCTCGGTCGCTCGATCAGCCGGCCGTACAGCCGCGCAAGGTTCGGATGCGCAGCGCGCCAGTCAATCTGCGGAAAACGGAAGTCGAACCAACCGAGCGCACACCCCACCGCCACGTCCGCCAGATTCAGCTGGTCTCCGCAACAATAAGAAGAGGATCCCCGCGCGTCGAACTGCGTCGACATGTCGCCAAGCGCAAGTGCGATCTTGCCGAGCTGCCGGTCAATCCACGCTTGGCTGCGCTGCTCATCGGTGCGTCCGCCCCAGGTCGCTTCGAGCCGCGCCAGAATGCCGGCGTCCAGCGCGCCGTCGGCCAGTGCTTCCCAGGTCTTCACTTCGGCGCGCGCACGGGCTGCGTCGGGCAGCATCGAACCATGCGGCGACAAGCTGTCCAGATACTCGACGATCACGCGCGAGTCGTACATGGCCGTGCCGTCTTCAAGAACCAGGCACGGCACTTTGCCGAGCGGGTTCACGCTTGAGATTTCGGTATCAGCGGCCCAGACGTTGGTGGTGACGAACGCAAACTCAAGTTGCTTTTCGGCCATCACCACGCGCACCTTGCGCACATAAGGGCTGGCCGTTGAGCCGATCAGTTTCATGGGACGGGGTTCCTTTGTCTGCAAAGATTGGGAAAACGGCAAGACCTGCTGTTTGCCACATTGTCGGCGCGTCCGCGAACGCAGGCAAAGGGAGCGGGCAGCAACGAGGATTGCGAAGAAAAGCACGCCTCTACAATTCCGCCGCATGAATATCTCTGCGATCGCGGCGCTCTCGCCATTGGATGGGCGCTACGCGGCCAAGCTCAGCGCGCTGCGGCCGTGGATGAGCGAACTGGGCTACATGCACCGTCGCGTGCAGGTCGAAGTGGCCTGGTTCATTGCACTGTCGGATGCGGGTTTCGAGCAGTTCAAACCACTTAGTCCGGGTGCACGTACCTACTTGCTGAGCCTGGTCAAGAATTTCTCAGAAGCCGATGGCACGGCGATCAAGGAGATCGAGAAAAAAACGAATCACGACGTGAAGGCGGTTGAGTACTGGCTCAAGTCGAAGTTCGAAGCCCGCCGCGAGTTGGAGCAAGCCGCCGAGTTTGTGCACTTCGCCTGCACCAGCGAAGACATCAACAATGCGAGCCACGCGCTGCAATTGCGTTCCGCACGCGACATCGTGCTGTTGCCGATGCTCGACCGCGTGGTCTTGAAGCTGCGCGAGATGACGCGCGCGTACGCTGATGCACCCATGCTGAGCCGCACGCATGGCCAGCCTGCCAGCCCCACCACCGTCGGCAAGGAATTCGGCAACGTGGTGGCCCGGCTGGAGCGGGCCTGTGCCGTGATTGCAGATGTAAAGCTGCTGGCCAAAATGAACGGCGCGGTCGGCAACTACAACGCGCATCTGGCCGCCTGGCCAGATTTCGACTGGGAGGGGTTTTCGCGCCGCATTGTCGAAACCCCCGAGCCGCTCGGCCTGGGCCTGACGTTCCAGCCTTACAGCATTCAGATCGAGCCGCACGACTACATGGCCGAGCTGTTCGACGCGGTCGCGCGCGCCAACACCATCCTGATCGACCTGGCGCGCGATACCTGGGGCTATGTGGGCCTTGGTTACTTCACGCAGCGTTTGAAAGATGGCGAAGTCGGCTCCTCTACCATGCCGCACAAGGTAAACCCGATCGACTTCGAAAACGCTGAGGGCAATCTGGGCTTGTCGAATGCATTGCTGCGGCACCTGGCCGAAAAGCTGCCGATCAGCCGCTGGCAACGCGATCTGACCGATTCGACCGTGCTGCGCAATATGGGCGTCGCGCTCGGCTATGCGCAGCTTGCGTACCAGTCGCTGTTGACCGGTCTGAACAAGCTCGAGCTGAACGAAGCGAAGCTGCTTGCAGACCTGGACGACTGCTGGGAAGTGCTGGCCGAGCCGGTGCAAACCGTGTTGCGACGCCACGGCGTGCCCGGTGCGTATGAGAAGTTGAAGGAAGCCACACGTGGCCGAGCCATCACGCGCGAAGCGCTGCATGCGCTGATCCACACGCTCGAACTGCCGCAATCTGAAAAAGACCGGTTGCTTGCACTGACCCCAGCCAACTACACCGGCATGGCCGCGCAGTTGGCCCGGCGTCTCTAGCCAAAACGCGCGGCTGCCTCATGGCACTCAAATCGACCATCTTCAAGGTCGCACTGCAACTGGCCGACATCGACCACGAGCATTACGTGGACCATCAGTTGATGCTTGCGCGCCACCCGAGCGAAACCGACGAACGCATGATGCTGCGGCTCGCGGCATTGGCATTGAACGCCTACCAATTGCGCGACTTGTGCAACGGCGACGGCACGCTTGGCTTTGGCGCCGGTCTGTCGAGCCCCGACGAGCCCGACGTGATGCTGACCGACTACACCGGCCGCAAGCGGCTGTGGATCGAAGTGGGCCAGCCCGATGAAAAGCCGATCGCCAAAGCCTGCAGCAAAGCCGATGCGGTGTTGATCTACTGCTTTTCCAACGGGGCCGAGCTTTGGTGGCGCGGCATCGAAAACAAAGTCGCGCGGCTGGCCAACCTGAGTGTCTACCGCGTGCCGGTCACGGCGGCGCGTGCCTTGGCCGCGTTGGCCGCCCGCAGTATGAACCTGCAGGCGACAGTGCAAGAACAATTGCTGACCATCAGCAACGAAAGCGCCAGCGTGGAATTCGAGTGCGAGCGCTGGAAGTAGGGCACCACTTCTTTCAAGGCCGACCGATTCCAGACGCGGTCACGCGCCGGCCGCAGGCGGCATCCAGCGCCCGCATTGCCAGCACTGCTCAAAGCCGCCTTCCACCTGCTCACCGCACGCACACCGCCAACAACGCTGCGGGGCCTCGGCCAGTTCGGCCAGCAGCGTGCGTGCACGCTGCTCTTGTTCGTCATGCTGGATCCAGATCTCCGGCAGGCACTGATCCGGCGGCAAGTGGCCGGCTGCTGCACCCAGGTAGTAGCGCTGCAGGGACGCATCGACGCCCGCACCGCGCAGGAAATCGACCCACAGCGTGGCGATCGCAATGTTGGGCGCCTGGGTGAGTTTGAGCATGCGAAGCGTGGGGTGGGAAAAAAGGCAAGAACCGGCTTGATTCAGACAACCGAATGGGTGTGATGCAACCGCTGCGTCGAGGGGATCGCGCGAATCACTGCGTCCTACAATGACCTCATCATGCAGCAATCTGCCGAATGCGGACGCAATTGCTGTAGCCCAGAACGCCATCCGCTTCCTGTGGAAACCGGTTGCATCCGCTTCTTCTGTCGGCGGCCACGCCGGCCGACTGAGCAACAATTTTTGTTCTTTCCCTTTTTCCTTTTTCGCCCGGTTGCCGTATGAAACTGTTGATGATCGACAACTACGACAGCTTCACCTACAACCTGGTGCAGTACTTCGGTGAATTGGGCGCGGAGGTTGAGACGGTGCGCAACGACGAGATCGACGTGGCGCAGATCGGGGAGCGCATCGACAGCGGGGTGATGCGCATAGTGATCTCACCTGGGCCATGTTCCCCAGCAGAAGCGGGCGTGTCGGTGGCAGCGATCAACGCATTCGCGGGCCGGTTGCCGATCCTCGGCGTCTGCCTTGGGCATCAGGCGATCGGCGTTGCGTTTGGCGGCACCATCGTGCGCGCGAAGCAACTCATGCACGGCAAGACCAGCGAGATCCGCACCACGGGCAGCGGTGTATTCGCAGGACTGCCGGAGCGCTTCACAGTCAACCGCTATCACTCGCTGTCGATCGAACGTGCGAGCTGCCCCGATGTGCTGGAGACCACCGCCTGGACCGACGACGGCGAGATCATGGGGGTGCGCCACACCGGCTTCGCGCACGACGTGCGGATCGAAGGCGTGCAGTTTCATCCCGAGTCGATCCTGACTGAGCATGGGCACGCGATGCTGAAGAATTTTCTGGCGTGAATTTCGGTGCATTTGTGCGGCAGCAGTTAACGCTTTTTCTATGAAAAAGATAGCAAACTACGAAGCAGACATAAGCGCAGGTGGCCGGTTTGACTGAAAAACCGATCGTCGACCTACGCAGCGACACGGTCACGCAGCCCACGCTCGCGATGCGCGCTGCAATGGCTGCCGCGCCGCTTGGCGACGACGTGTTTGCTGCCGATCCGAGCGTGAATGGGCTGCAGGAAAAAATTGCTTCCATGCTCGGCTTTGAAGCCGCGCTGTTCGTGCCGACCGGCACCCAGAGCAACCTGTGCGCAATCCTCGCGCACTGCCAGCGCGGCGATGAATACCTCGTTGGCCAGCAGGCGCATTGCTACCGCTGGGAAGGCGGCGGCGCGGCGGTGTTTGGCAGCGTGCAGCCGCAGCCGATCGCGCACGCGTACGACGGCAGTTTGCCGATCGAGGCAATCGCTGCTGCAATCAAGCCCGACGATGCGCACTTTGCACGCACCCGGCTGCTGGCGCTCGAGAACACGCTCGGCGGCAAATTGTTGCCGTTCGATTATCTGCAGGCAGCCACCGATCTGGCGAAAGCGCGCGGCCTGCAGCGGCACCTCGACGGAGCGCGGTTGTTCAATGCAGCGGTCGCGCAGGCGGCTGCCCAGCGTGCGACGGGTGGCTCAGACCGTGCGGCAGAGGCGCAAGGCGAGACGGCTGCAACTCAGGGCAGCAAGCAAAGCACGCGCAAGATATCCGATGCACATCGACGCGAAGCGCGCCGCATCGCCGCCTGTTTCGACAGCGTATCCGTCTGCTTCAGCAAAGGCCTTGGTGCGCCGATCGGCTCGGCGCTGTGCGGATCGCGGGACTTCATCGCCCGCGCGCACCGGATCCGAAAAATGGCCGGCGGCGGCATGCGTCAGGCTGGCCTGCTTGCGGCCGCTGCGTCGCACGCGCTCGATCATCACATCGACCGGATTGCGGACGACCATGCGCTCGCGCGTCGGCTGGCGCAGGGCTTGGCCGGTATCGACGGCATGTCTGTGGAGCCCCCGCAGACCAACATCGTCTTCGTTGACCTGACCGGCGACGCTGCTGAGCGGTCGGCAGGCCTGATCGATCATCTAAAAATGCACGGCGTGCTCGCGACCGGTCTGTACCGGCTTCGCTTCGTTACCCATCTCGATGTCGACGCAGCAGGCATCGATCGCGCGGTGGCGGCGGTGCGTGCGTTTTTCGAGGCCTGACTGACATGCGTGGTGCTCTGCGTCCGATGCCAATCGACTCGCCGATCGGCCTGAGCGCGAGAACAAGCTGATCCCCGGCTGGTACCCATATTCGCGCCCGCCGGCGCATCAAGAAAGAGATTTTCCAAATGTCCATCACACCGCAACAAGCGCTGCAGCGCACCATCGAGCACCGTGAGATTTTTCATGACGAGATGCTGCAGATCGTGCGGCTCATCATGAGCGGGGAATGCTCGTCGGTGCTGATGGCCGCGCTTGTCACCGGCCTGCGTGTGAAGAAGGAAACCATCGGCGAGATCACCGCGGCCGCGCAAGTGATGCGCGAGTTCTCGACCAAGGTGCATGTCGCCGACCGCACCCATCTGGTTGACATCGTCGGCACCGGCGGCGACGGCTCGCACACGTTCAACATCTCAACGTGTTCGATGTTTCCCATGGCCGCGGCCGGTGCCAAGGTGTCCAAGCACGGCGGGCGCAGCGTGTCGAGCAAGTCAGGCAGCGCAGATGTGCTCGAAGCGCTCGGGGTGAGCATCAACTTGAAGCCCGAGCAAATCGCGAAGTGCATCGCTGATGTCGGCATCGGCTTCATGTTCGCGCCGAACCATCATCCCGCGATGAAAAACATTGCGCCGGTCAGAAAAGAGCTCGGCATCAAGACGATCTTCAACATTCTCGGGCCGCTGACCAATCCGGCCGATGCGCCGAATATCCTGATGGGCGTGTTTCACCCGGACTTGGTCGGCATCCAGGTGCGTGCGCTGCAGCGGCTGGGCGCCGAGCATGCGGTCGTCGTCTACGGCAAGGACGGCATGGACGAGGTCAGCCTGGGCGCAGCCACGCAAGTTGGCGAGTTGAAAGGCGGCGAGATAAAAGAGTACGAGATTCACCCGGAAGACTTCGGCCTTGCGATGGCGAGCAACCGCAGCTTGCGCGTCGAGACAGTGGAAGAATCGAAAGCAATGCTGCTGTCCGTGCTGGCCAACGAAGCCGGTGCGCCGCGTGACATCGTGATCTTGAACGCTGGTGTAGGACTGTACGCAGCCGGAGTTGCGGATTCGATTTCAGCCGGCATCGAACAGGCGCGTGCGGCCATCGAGTCGGGTGCCGCGCATGGCAAGCTCCAGCAACTGGTTGCTGCCACAAGTGCCGCATCGATCTGATCCATTTCCATTCAAGCTCCCATGTCCGACATCCTGCAAAAAATCGTCGAAGTAAAACGCACCGAAGTCGCTGCCGGCAAAAGCAAGGTTCCGCTCGTTGCGATGCGCGCAGACGCCGAGAGCCGGGTGCTCACGCGCGACTTCATCGGCGCGCTGCGCAGCAAGATCGCGTCCGGCCAGGCCGCCGTGATTGCCGAAGTCAAGAAGGCCAGTCCTTCAAAAGGCCTGCTGCGGCCTGATTTCATTGCTGCCGACATCGCGCAAAGCTATGCCGAGCACGGCGCGGCGTGCCTGTCGGTGCTGACCGATGTGCAGTTCTTCCAAGGTGCGATCGACCATCTGAAGCAAGCGCGCGCATCGTGCGATCTGCCGGTGCTGCGCAAGGACTTCGTCATCGACGCATGGCAGGTCTATCAATCGCGTGCGATGGGCGCTGACTGCATCTTGCTGATCACCGCCTGCCTGGACGATGAGCAGATGGCGGAGTTCGAGGGAATAGCCCGCAGCCTCGACATGGCGGTGCTGGCTGAAGTGCACGACGCTGCCGAACTGCAGCGCGCGCTCAAGCTCAAGACACCACTGATCGGCATCAACAATCGCGATCTGAGCAGCTTCGAAGTCGACCTGAACATCACGTTGACGCTGCGCGCCGAAGTGCCGCAGGACCGCATCGTGATCACCGAAAGCGGTATTGCACAACGCGAGGATGTGGCTCGTCTGCGAGCGGCTGGCGTCAACGCATTTCTGGTCGGCGAGGCATTCGTGCGTGCCGATGAGCCTGGTGTGGCGCTTGCCAAGTTGTTTGCGCAGTGAGCGTTGGTGCGGTCGATCAACTGCGAAGTGCAGACCCGCGCGATTGGCCCGTGGCGGTTGGCTGGCAACCGCTGACTGACCATTTTTTCGCGTCGCTGACCGGCGTTGCGCTGCTGGCGTTCTTGCAGTCCCGGCTCGAAGCAGATGCGGTGATCTTTCCGCCGCGGCCGCTGCGTGCGCTTGAGTTGACACCGCCCGAATCGGTGCGTATCGTGATTCTTGGGCAAGACCCTTATCACGGCCGTGGGCAGGGCGAAGGCCTTGCTTTCTCGGTCGCGCCGGGTGTGGCGCTGCCCCCGTCGCTGCGCAACATCTTCAAGGAGATCGAACGCGACCTGGGCCGACCACCGCCTGCATTTCCAAACCCTGGTGGCAGTCTGGTGCGGTGGGCCGAAGGGGGCATGTTGCTGCTCAATACCTGTCTCACGGTTGAGGAAGGCAAAGCCGCAAGTCACGCCGGCCACGGCTGGGAGACTCTGACCGATGCGGTGATTGGCCATGTTGCAGCCAGTAAGCGGCCGGTGGTGTTCATGCTGTGGGGAGCGCATGCACAGAGCAAACAGGCCCTGATCGATACCGAGCGACATTGCGTGCTGATTGCCAACCATCCGTCGCCACTGTCGGCGAACCGGCCGCCGCTGCCGTTTATCGGCTGCGGCCACTTCAGCGCAGCGCGGCAGTTTCGAGAAGAGCAAGGTGGGCCGGCGGCCAAACGCGATCTGGCGGGGTATGGCAGCACCTGAGTCTCAAGCTGCAGTGCGCTGCAGAACGCCGGCATTGGGATGCACTTACAGGCGTATGTTTGCAGTTCGATGGCCCGCAAGCACTGAGCCGCGCAACGGGCTTGCCTAGAGAACTGAGCCTAGGTCCGGAAAATCGCGCTATAATTCCAGGTTCGCTGGAGGGGTGCCCGAGTGGCTAAAGGGGGCAGACTGTAAATCTGTTGGCTTACGCCTACGCTGGTTCGAATCCAGCCTCCTCCACCAGCGAGATCGTTTCAGGAAGCGTGCCGATCGCCCGTTGTGCTCGTTGCCTCAGGCGGGAGTAGTTCAATGGCAGAACCCTAGCCTTCCAAGCTAATGACGCGGGTTCGATTCCCGTCTCCCGCTCCAGGAATTGATGCATCTTCGGATGCTTTGCAACCAGATTGGTTGTCATTCGAGGAGATCCTGCCGGACAGTTCAGTTGCTGAGGCGACTGGCCTTTCCAGCACGATTTTGCCCATGTGGCTCAGTGGTAGAGCACTCCCTTGGTAAGGGAGAGGTCGCGGGTCCGATTCCCGCCATGGGCACCACCAGATTTTGTATTCGGATTCGTTGTTGATCCTTTTTATCTAAAGAGTCAAAGAAATGGGAAAAGAAAAGTTCAGCCGCAGCAAGCCGCACGTAAACGTGGGCACGATTGGTCACGTGGACCACGGCAAGACCACGTTGACGGCGGCCATTACCACGGTGCTGGCGGCCAAGTTTGGTGGCGAAGCCAAAGGCT
>JBBPYC010000083.1:0-8203 GCA_038200275.1 Burkholderiales bacterium | reverse complement strand
TAAGTGACGAACAGCACCAGCCCGATGATGATGAAAATCGGCAGCACGAATGCAGCAAGCACCGTGTAGACGAATTGCCGCGGATTCTTGATTGGCCCGGCGTGGGCCGAGTCTTCGGCATGGCTGATGGCGTTGCTCATGAGGCGATTGGCTCTTTGCTGGTGCGCGAAAAAAGTGGGCCAGAAAAGCAGCCCGATCAGCGTTTAATTATAGACGGCGCCTTGTTTCTGGCCTTGGGTGTGGCAGAGCGCGGCACCGCTGCTGGGGCGGGTTTCACGCTGTCTCTCGGCTGCGCGGTGGGGACGGGCTGGAATGCGGGTTCAAGCGTTGCCGGTGCCGCCGTGGGCAGTGGTCTGCCGTCCGGTCCAACGCGCGGACCGGCTGCAGCGACTTCGCTCCAGCCACCGCCAAGCGCTTTGTACAGCAGCACGCGGCTTTGCAGTTGGGCCAGCCGCGTCTGCACCACGGCCTGCTGCGTACCGAACAGCGCACGCTGGGCATCCAGCAGCTCCAGGTAGCTCGAGATGCCGTTTTGATAACGCATGTCGGCGAGCTTGAAGCGCACGCTCTCGGCGCGCGCTTGTGCCCGTATCGCACGCAGTTGCTCGCCCAGCGTAGCGCGGCCGGCAAGTGCGTCGGCCACGTCGCGGAACGCCGACTGGATCGCTTTCTGGTACTGAGCGACCGCGATGCGCCGGCCTGCCCGCACGGCTTCCAGGTTCGCCTCGTTGCGGCCGAAGTCGAAGATCGGCAGCAGCGCCTGCGAACTGGCGGTGAGACCGAGCGCGCCGCTTTGAAACAAGCCCGACAATTGGTTGCTGACCAGCCCAAGGCCGGCCGTCAACGTGATGCGTGGGAAGAACGCAGCACGCGCAGCGCCGATGTTGGCGTTGGCCGCAATCAACTGCAGTTCGGCTTGCAGGACGTCGGGCCGGCGCTGCAGCAGGTCGGACGGCAGGCCCGCCGGCACGTCGACCACGCCGATCGCGTTGGGCGTGGCTTCACCGAACAACGTGCTGTCGGTCAGCCGCATGTCGACAGGCCGGCCAATCAGCAACGTCAGTGCGTTTTCATCCAACGCACGCTGGCGCTGCACGGAAGCCAAGGACGCGTTCGCGGCTTCGGTCAACGACTCGGCTTGGCGCAGGTCGAGCTCGGAGGTGACGCCGTTGTCAAAGCGCAGTTGTGCGAGCTTTTGCGATTGCTGGCGGGTTTCCAGCGTCTGGCGCGTGATCTCGATCAACTGCTGGTCGGCCAGCAGCGCAAACCAGGTGTTCGCTACCGCCGACACCAGGCTGATCTGCGCTGCCCGTGCGCCCTGCTCGCTGGCCAGGTATTGCGCGAGCGCCGCTTCCTTCAGACTTTCAATGCGGCCGAAGAAATCGATCTCCCAGGCGTTGACCAGCAGGCCGACGTTGTAGGTCGTGACATTGGTCTTCTTGCCTGCAATCACAGCCGGGGCGCGTGACACGGTGCCGCCTGCGTTCAAGGTCGGGAACTGGTCCGCGCGCCGGATGCCGTAGAGCGCACGCGCCTGCTCGACCGATTCGATCGCCACGCGCAGATCCCGGTTGTGGAACAGCGCGATCTCGATCAAAGAGGACAGCCGCGGGTCGGTGAAGAACTGTTGCCAGGGCAGCTCCGCCACGGGCGCGACGTCGGTCGGCTCGTTGATGCCGCTCGGCCAAGTGGTGGCAATCGGGGCTTCAGGCCGCTGATACGCAGGAATAAACGAACAACCGGTGGCCAGCAACAGACCAGCCAACGCCGGGACGCGCAGCAGCCAGCCGAGCCGGCGCTGTGGTGGATGGTCGAGCGCAGCGCCCGGTGTGGAAGGATACAAAAGCTTGGTCATGGGATTATTTCAGGGGCAGCGGGTTGGGTGCCGCTGCTACCACCGCCGCTGCTGACACCGACACCAGCAGCCTCTGCGTGCCGTCGGTCGGCCTCATGTTGACGCGCGCTGCCCTTGAACAAGCTGCGTACGACCACGAAGAACACTGGCACGAAGATCACCGCCAGCACAGTGCCGGTCAGCATGCCGCCGATGACAGCGGTGCCGATCGCGCGCTGACTGGCCGAGCCGGCGCCGGATGCAAGCACGAGCGGCATCACGCCGAGCCCGAACGCGAGCGACGTCATGATGATGGGCCGAAACCGCAAGTGCGCGGCTTCGATTGCCGACTCGATCACGCCTTTGCCGGACGCCTGCAGATCCTTGGCGAACTCGATGATCAGAATCGCGTTCTTGGCGGCGATGCCGATGATCGTGATCAAACCGACCTGAAAGTACACGTCGTTGGCATAGCCGCGCAACAACGTGCCCAGCAGCACGCCGAGCACGCCCAACGGCACCACCAGGATCACCGAGAGCGGGATGGTCCAGCTCTCGTACAGCGCGGCCAAGCAGAGGAACACGGCAAGGATCGCGAAGCCGTACAGGATCAGCGCCTGCGAGCCGGCGAGTTTTTCTTCACGGGACTGACCGGTCCACTCATAGCTGAAGCCCGGCGGCAGCCGACTCGCGAGCGTTTCCATTTCCTGGATGGCAGCACCCGAGCTCAAGCCGGGCGCGGCGCTGCCGCTGATGCGCATGGCGGGATAGCCGTTGTAGCGCACGGTCTGCATCGCGCCCGTGACCCAGCGCGTGCTGGCAAAAGTGGCGAACGGCACCGGCTGGCCTTGGTTGTTGTTGGCGGTCAGTTGCAGCAGATCGTCCGGTTGCATGCGCGCCGGCGCATCGGCCTGCACGATCACGCGTTGCAGCCGACCGTCGTTCGGATAGTCGTTCACGAACGACGAGCCCAACGCAGTCGACAGTGCCGCATTGACGGCGTCGAACGAGACACCGAGCGCAGCCGCCTTGTCGCGGTCCACATCGAGGAACAGCTGCGGCGCGTCTTCCAGCCCGTCCGGTCGCACGCCGGCCAGCACCTTGCTTTGCGATGCCATGCCGAGCATCTGATTGCGTGCGTTCACCAGCGCGTCATGCCCCAATCCTGCCCGGTCCTGCAGCCGGAACGTGAAGCCCGACGCATTGCCGAGTTCAGCAATCGGCGGGGGACTGACGACGAAGATGAATGCATCGCGAATGCGCGACAGGGCACCGAACGACCGGCCGGCGACTGCCTTGGCCGAGTTGTTCGCATCGCCGCGTTCGTCCCACGGCTTCAAGGTGATGAAGGCCAGACTGGCATTTTGGCCCTGGCCGGAGAAGCTGAAGCCCAGCACGCTGACCATGCTTTGCACTTCAGGCTGCTTCAGGATGAAGCCTTCCACGTCCTGCATCACGCCCAGCGTGCGTTCCTGCGTGGCACCCGGCGGCAGTTGCACGTTGGCAATCAGGTAGCCCTGGTCTTCTTCTGGCAGGAACGAGGTTGGCAGCCGCTGGTAGATCAACGCCACCGCGCCGATGATCACTGCGTACAAGATAAGGTACCAAGCGGCCCGGCGCAACATGCGCGTGACCAGGCTTTCGTAGCCCTTCGCAGTGCGCCGGAAACCGCGGTTGAACCAGCCGAAGAATCCTTTTTTCTCGACATGATGGCCGGCTTCCACCGGCTTCAGCAAGGTCGCGCACAGCGACGGCGTAAGCGACAGTGCCAGGAACGCCGAGAACGCGATTGACGACACCATCACGGCCGAGAACTGGCGGTAGATGTTGCCGGTGGCGCCGGCAAAGAACGCCAGCGGCACGAACACCGAGATCAGCACCAGCGTGATGCCGATGATGGCACCCGAGATCTGCCCCATGGCCTTGCGCGTGGCCTCCACCGGGGGCAGCCCTTCCTCGCTCATGATGCGTTCAACGTTCTCGACCACCACGATCGCGTCGTCCACCACGATGCCGATCACCAGCACCATGCCGAACATGGTCAGCACATTGATCGAGAAACCCAACGCCAGCAACACACCGAACGTGCCCAGCAATGCGACCGGCACCACAATGGTCGGGATGATGGTGTAGCGCCAGTTCTGCAAGAACAGAAACATTACGAGGAACACGAGGCCGACCGCCTCCAGCAACGTCTCCGCCACCTGGGTGATCGAAATGCGCACGAAGCGAGACGCGTCATACGGAATGGTCCAGGTCACGCCTTCGGGAAACAGCTTTTGGAGCTCGGTCAGCTTGGCGCGGATCGCAGTGGCCGCACCCAACGCATTGCCACTGGGCGACAGCTGCACACCCATGCCAACTGCGGGCACACCGTTCAGGCGCGCCGACGTCGCATATGCCTGGCCGCCGATTTCAACCCGTGCCACGTCGGACAGCCGCACGGTGGAGCCATCGGGATTGGCGCGCAGCACGATCTTCTTGAACTCATCGACGCTGTCGAGTTGGCCGTTCACGACCACCGTGGCTTCGATCGCCTGGCGCGCCACGTTCGGCAACGCGCCGATTGAGCCGGCAGCCACCTGCGCGTTCTGTCCGCGGATGGCAGCCGTCACGTCGGCCGATGAAAGCTTGAAACCCTGCAGTTTGTCGGGATCGATCCAGATGCGCATCGCGCGCTCGGTGCCGAACAGCTGCACTTGGCCGATGCCAGCCAGGCGCTGCAACTCCGGCAACACGTTGCGTGCTGCATAGTCGCCCAGCGCGATCGGATCGTAGGTCGGATTGGTCGATGACAGCATCGCAAACAGCAGGAAGTTCGAGCGCGCCTTGTCCACGCGAACGCCCTGCTGATTGACCGATGCCGGCAGTCGCGGCGTCGCACGCGCCAGCCGGTTTTGCACATCGACCTGTGCCAGATCGGCGTTGGTTCCGGTCTCGAAACTCAGCGTAATCGTGCCGGTGCCGTTGGCCTGCGCGACCGACTCGTAATAGATCAGGCCCGGGGTGCCGTTCATCTCACGTTCGACCACGGCTAGCACGCTGTCTTCCAGCGTCTGCGCTGATGCGCCCGGATAGACCACGCTGACCACGATCGACGGCGGCGCAACAGGCGGGTACTGGGCGACCGGCAGTTGCGTGATTGCAATGCCGCCAGCCACCAGGATGAACAGGGCGATCACCCACGCGAAGATCGGGCGATCGATAAAGAACTTGGCCATGGATGAATCGCCGAGAAAAGGAAGCGACGGGCGCGGCCGTCAGGGCTTGGCCGGGCCGGCTGCCACGCCATCGATCGGCTTGGCGCCGTTGTCCGCGCCCGCGGCGGGCGGGCCGGATGCGGGCACGGCGCCCGCGGTTGCTGCACCCAACGGCTGCCACGGCACCGCTTTCACAGGCGTGCCAGGCGGCAGCATCTGCAGCTTCTGAAAGCCGTCGACCATCACCTGCTCGCCGTCTTTCAGTCCGTCCAGCACAACCCACTGGTTGTCGCGGGCAGCACCGATCTTTACGTCGCGCTTGGACAGCTTGCCGTCGGCGCTGACCACCGTGACGCTGTCGCCTTGTTGCGTGCGCGTGACGGCCTGCTGCGGCAGCAAGATCGCGCTATCGATCTGGGCCTGCTCGATGCGCACCCGTACGTACATGCCTGGCAGCAAGAAGCCCTTCGGATTCGGCACCTCGGCGCGCAGCGTGATCTGCCCGGTCGACTGATCAACCGTGAGGTCGGAGAACAGCAGTTTGCCCGACAGCGGGTAGTTGCTGCCGTCCTCCAGCACCACCTGCACCTGCGCGGCGTTGCCATCGTTGGCGCGCGTCAGCTTGCCGTCGGCAAACGCGCGGCGCAGGCGCAGCGCTTCGCCGGACGACTGGGTGAAGTTGACATACAACGGGTCGATCTGCTGGACCACCGCCAGCGGGGTGGCCTCCCCCTGCCCGACCAGCGCGCCTTCGGTTACCAGCGCACGCCCGATGCGCCCGGAGATCGGCGACGTCACGGACCCGTAGCCCAGATTGATCTGCGCGGTCTGCACGGCGGCACGCGCCACTGCCACGTCCGCTTCGGTGGTCTTCTGGCCGGCCACCGCGTTCGCATATTCCTGCTTGCTGATTGCGTTGGCCTTCACCAGCGGCCGATAGCGCTTGGCAAGCGAAGCCGCCTGCGCGGCGTTTGCCTCTGAGCGCGTGAGGGCTGCCTTCGCGCTGAGCAACGCGGCCTGATAAGGGGCTGCATCAATCGTGAACAGCGGCTGGCCAGCCTTCACCGTGCTGCCTTCCTTGAACAGCCTTTTTTGCACGATGCCGGCCGCGCGTGCGCGCACCTGGGCGATGCGCGAGGCTTCGAGCCGACCCGGCAGCTCGTTCACCAGACCGACTTCGCCCAGCTTGGCCGTGACCACGCCGACTTCCGGCGGCGGCCCGCTGCCACCCGGTCCGCCGCCCGGCTTGCCTGACCCGCCGGCCGCGGCAGTGCCGTTTGCGCCCTTGCCAGCGCCCGGCGCCGCGCCGGCTTTGCTGCTGCTGTCATTGCCGCACCCAGCCAACGCCATTACCAGCACGGTCGCGGCGATTGAGCCCGCTCGGAGCACGACAGACCGGGCTTCGGTCGATCGGCGAAACAAGAAAGAGTCGGTCATGGGAACGCTTTTCATGGACATCCACCAAGTCGTTTTCGGCCGCAGGACGCAGCCTGCGCGAGACAGCCAGTACAGCCTTCGTCAACCCATGGGCGTTGCGTCAAGCAACAACTGGGCACGGCGCAGTCTGGTGGAAATGATGCACTTTAATGCGCAGCTTGCGGCCCTGCAGCGACACAGTTGTTGTTTGTTGGCCATTCGGGCGCCCGCGCGTTCGCAATCCCACCGCGCAAAAGCCGGTGCCCGTCGAAGCGGTTTCACAGTCAAGAACCTGCGACATATCAGGGTCCTTTCAGGGAGTGTGCCCGGCGCCGGACGGATCAACGCGGCTGCCAGCGTTTGACTCGCAGCCGCGATCCCCTGAGTTAAAGGGTTTGCTGCTTCCGCCTCATAGCCGGCTACGGTTAGACATCACGTTCCACGAATGGAACACCGTTGGCCTGCTCGTTAACGGGTTGGTCCGAATCATGCCAACTGGCGACCTGTCTGCTGCCGCACCGTCTTTGGGAATGCCGAAGTTGTCGGTCCCCTTTTTGTGGACGAGCTACGCCCGATGCAAACTTGACCGCCCCAGCCACAACCACGGTTGCTGCTTCGACCGCCGACCGCTGTGCGCACTTGCGGTCACGGAAAGTCGATCTGCAGATCCTGCTTGGGTTTGTGTTGGTTGCCCAGCCGCCCGATTTGCTGGCTCGAGGGCTCGAGGGATGAACATCTCGATTCACACAGGCGTGTGGGCCGACCGTTTTTTGATCGCGCGTCACATCGCTGTGAGGCAGCGTCTTGTTTTAGGTAGTCGGTCCTGCAAAGCCCCCCCGAACCCCGCATGAACAGAGGCTTTGCGGGTAATTGCGGTATCGGGCAGCTCTGAGGTTTTGAATAATAGTCGGCTCAAAACCTGAGAGTTTTCGCTGCGACCTCGAGGCCCGCCATGACCGATGATTTCTTCCGAGCGCGCCTGGACGGCATGATCGATCCCAGTCATGCGCTGGCCGTATTGGCGCAGCGCCTGCCGTGGGCGCGAATCGAGCAAGCCATCGCCCCCTGCTTTGCCCGCAAGGTGCGCCCCGAGCAGCTACTGGTGGACGACGATTTGTTCGGTAACCACTGCGCAGTTGGCCAGCGGCGGCAGCAATGCGGGCCGTGCGCGCCGGCCCCTGCGCCTGATGATTGCGCTCACGCTCTTGAAGAACAGCTTTGACCTGAGCGATGGAGCGCTGGTGGAGCGCTTCGCCGAGAACGTGTACTGGCAGCACTTTGCCGGCTACGAATACTTCGATCCCACCCCGCCGTGCGACGCGACCCAGATCGGGCGCTTTCGAGCGGCCCTGGGCGAAGATGGCATGGAGGAATTGCTCAAAGCCACGGTGGAGACGGCCGTTGAGGCCGGCGCCGTGCGCAAGTCGGAGTTCGAGCGGCTGATCGTGGATACGACTGTCCAGGAAAAGGCCATCGCGTATCCCGTGGACAGCCGGCTGCTGGAGATCGCCCGCCACAAAGTGGCGACAGCGGCCAAGGCCGCCGGCATCGCACCGAGGCAGACCTTCGCCGCCAGGCCGGCGGCTATGCGCACGCCAAGCAGTTCAAGCGCCTGCGCAAAGCGGTCAAGCGTCAGCGCACGATTCTTGGCATCCTGATGCGGGACGTGCAGCGCAAGCTGTCGTCGGCGACCGGCAACGCCAGCGCGACGGCGGCGCTGGGCCTTTGGCTGGAGCGCGCCGAGCGTATCCGC